>QIGO01000024.1 GCA_003230015.1 Alphaproteobacteria bacterium
GTCTGAAATCCCCGGCCCGTTATCCCCGACACTGACCATCAGCGGCAGCGCCACGCGCCGGCCGCCGCCCGGTTGCGATACGTGCAAACCGTGCTGATAGCGTGTCCCCAGCACGATCTCCCCACCCTGCTTCGCCACCGCCTCGGCGGCGTTCTTCACCAGGTTGAGGAACACTTGAATCAATTGGTCGCGATCTCCACCCACCGCCGGCAGCGACGGATCGTATTTTTCAACGAACCGAACATCCCGGGCAAAACCTGATTGCGCCAACTGCCGCACATGGTCGAGAACTTCGTGAATATTCACCGCCTCCGGCACCAACAGCGGCGGCCCCGAAAACACTTCCATCCGGTTGACCATCGCCACAATGCGGTCGGTCTCCCGGCAGATCAGATCGGTAAGTTCGCGCTCCGCGCTACTTGCCTGCAGGCCCAGCAGTTGCGCCGCGCCACGGATACCCGACAACGGGTTTTTCACCTCATGGGCCAGCATTGCCGCCATCGCCGCCACCGACCGCGCAGCACTTCGATGCGAGAGCTGCCGGTCTATCCGCCGTGCCAGCGACCGTTCATGGAGCGTGACAACGACACAATCCTCATCGCCGGCAAGCGGATCCGCATTAACCGTCACAAGATTAGGACCGAACCGTTTTCCCTCCAGGACGACTTCCGATTCCGCCACGCTGGCACCGGTTCGGCGCGCCTGATCCAGCGCATAAAAAATCGGATTGTCCGCGGGCACGAAATCCTCTAGCTGCCGGCCCCGAAGCCCGGCCGCACTGACCCTCAGCAGGCTTTCCGCCGCTTGGTTCGCAAACGCGATTCTATTCTGCCCTCCAACAGCCAGCACCGCGTGGCTTATGGTATTCAGCATCGCCAGACTGCTTGGCTGTGTGCCAACAGGCGTCACGCCGCCGGCGTCCATCACACCGCCTCCAGGCGCACGCCGAAATATCGCGCCACCGCGTCCAGCACCCGGCCAGGATCCATCGTATTGTTGACCACCTGGCGAAACGCCGCCGAATTTGGCATGCCCGCCGCATACCAGCCCAGATGTTTACGCGCGATCCGGATACCGCTGGCAGCACCGTAATAGGAGATCATGGCTTCGAAATGCTCGGCCATGACCGCCTGCCGCGCCGCTTCCGAAGGCTCGGGAAGCCGCTCGCCCGTTGCCAGAAAATGGCTCACCTGAGCGGGAAACCAGGGCCGCCCTTGGGCCGCCCGCCCAATCATCACCCCGTCGGCGCCCGACATTGCAAGACAGCGCGCCGCTTGGCTCTCGTCGCGAATATCGCCATTGGCGATAACCGGGATCGTCACCGCCTCCTTGACCGCACCGATAGCCGCCCAATCCGCCTCGCCCCGATAAAATTGGCAGCGCGTCCGGCCATGCACGCTCACCATCTGCACACCACAGTCTTCGGCCATGGCCGCGATACGCGCCGCATTGTGATCGTTATCGTCCCAACCAAGCCGCATTTTCACGGTCACCGGCAGGCTGACGGCTTTCACCACCGCCGCCATGATCCGCGCCGCCAGGGGCTCATCGCGCATCAAGGCCGATCCCGACTGCTTGCCCACGACCTTCTTCGCCGGACAGCCAAAATTAATATCGATGATGGCCGCCCCGAGATCCTCGTTCAGACGCGCCGCCTCGGCCATCACGGCGGGCTCGACCCCCGCCAGTTGCACTGCCGCCGGCGCTTCGTCTACCCCCAAGCGCGCCCGCCGCAGGGATTGGCGAGTCTGCCGCACCATATGCCGGCTGGCCACCATTTCCGAGACCACCAAACCCACCCCGAACCGCCGCACCAAACGGCGAAACGGCAGGTCCGTCACCCCCGACATGGGCGCCAGAATAACCCGGCTGGAAAGCGCAAGACCGCCAATTCTGACCATAAATTGGTCAACTCGCATCACTGATTAAGAATTAGGCAAACTAGCGGAAAGCCCCATAAACAGCAAATGCTTATGCGCGCTCGAGTGACGCCTACGAGACCAGCACGTCGGTCACGAACTTCACGCCTGGAAAGCCTAGCGTCAGCAGCAGATAGGCCAGCAGAGCCAGCCGCGCCACCCGCCTGCCCCCCAGGCCGCTGCGGTAATGCACCGCCACCAGCACGCCAATAACGACAAAAGCGGCAATCGAGAACAGCACTTTATGGTCGAACACGATGATCGACCCCGTGGTGAAGAACTGTGCCGCCATGCCGGAGATCAGGCCCAGGCCCATGACCACCGCGCCTCCTTGCAGCAGGCTTACCTGCAGCCTCTCCGCATCGGCGATAGACGGCAGAATCCGCACGATATTGGAAGGACTCTTCGTCCTCACCGCCCGCTCCCGCAGCAGCACCGCCAGCCCGGCCACGGCGGCCAGGGTCACCAGCCCATAGGTCACCACCGCGGCCACGATATGAACGATCAGCCAGGCATCCGGCGCGGCGGCGACCAGCAAGCCCAACGAAGTCGAACTCCAGATCGTCGCCACACCCCCCAGGAGAAACAGATAAGGCGCCAGCAATGCCCCCAACCGCCAACAATCGCGCAAAACAAACGCCAGCAACGCAAACAGCGTCATCGCCGTCGCGATTGTGAACCACAGAGTCACGGCAAAGCCGGTGTGCCAGACCCCGCCGGTCAGGGCATAGGAGAATATCAGCGATCCGGCGACGCCGATCGCGACGACAATCCAGAACAACCCATTACG
Organism: Alphaproteobacteria bacterium; assembly: GCA_003230015.1. Taxonomy (GTDB): domain Bacteria; phylum Pseudomonadota; class Alphaproteobacteria; order UBA6615; family UBA6615; genus SZUA-147. The sequence continues at coordinate 2,710 of QIGO01000024.1, forward strand.
CTGGTCGGGCCAGCGCAACGGCAGCACTGCCGCCGGCAACAATGTTGCCAAGGCGGATAGGCTGAGCATTAGGCTAGCGCTCATGAGACGCCTTATACTCCACCGGCCTGTAATCCCATAACCCTCGCAATGCCTGGCCACGGTTAGCAATCATGTTTTTCCCATGACCTCGACAAATCCCAATTGGACACCACATGGCTTGATTGCAACATGGTTCGGCAGCGGCCTGCTGCCCTGGGCCCCCGGCACTTGGGGTTCCCTGGCGGCCCTGCCCTTTGCGGTTGCTCTTGCCTGGTTTGGCGGCGCCTGGGCCTTATCCATAGCCACCCTGCTCTCGTTTCTCGTCGGTATCTGGGCCTCCCAACGCTACGCCGATGCCATCGGCCGCAAGGACCCCGGATCGGTGGTTATCGATGAGGTCGCAGGCCAATGGCTGGCCATTCTCCCCATTGCCACTACATTCTGGCTCTACCCCGTCGCTTTTCTAGCTTTTCGCCTGTTCGACATTACGAAACCATGGCCAGCACGCAACGCCGAAAACCTGCCCGGCGGCATGGGCATCATGGCCGACGATATTGTCGCCGGTTTTTATGCCGGAATCGTCACCTGGTTGGTTTCTGTTATCAGTCAAGCGGCCGGTCTTAATCTTTCGCTATAACCTTAAATGGCCGAGTTTTATATATGTTCGACAACGCGTTACTAGAGGATGCCAAGGAAATAATCGAGCTTTGCCGTCGCGGCGATGTGCGTCTCGCCACTGCCGAATCCTGCACCGGCGGGTTAATCGCCGGCCTGCTGACAGCCATCCCGGGATCCTCCAACGTCCTCGACCGCGGTTTTGTCACCTATTCGAACGCCGCCAAGACCGAGATGCTTGGCGTTGCGGCCATGCTCATCAATATCGAGGGCGCCGTCAGCGAAAAGGTCGCCCGCGCCATGGCCGAGGGCGCCCTTACCCGCTCGGCGGCCGACCTGACGGTAGCGGTCACCGGCATCGCCGGCCCCGGTGGCGGCACCGCCCGCAAACCGGTGGGCCTTGTGCATCTTGCGGTCGCCGGCACCGGACGACCAACCCGCCACCATGCCGCAAAATTTCCCGGTGACCGCGCCGCCATCCGCGACACCGCCACGGTCACCGCCCTGGCGATGTTACGAACCGTCCTGCAAACGGGCGTTGCCTGACGGACTTGCTTTGTGCCGCCGCCGCGCAGATAACCGCAGCGGTGACAATGAAACTTCGGGAGCATCCAATGGGCCGCAGATACCAAAATATCCTCGAAACGATCGGCAACACACCGGTCGTCAGGATTACCGAGCTGGCCCCCAAACATGTCAATCTGTTTGTCAAGATAGAGGCGTTCAATCCCCTTGGTTCGGTCAAGGACCGTCTCGCCCTGGGTGTCATCGAAGACGCCGAGAAGACCGGCGCCCTGAAACCGGGCCAAACGGTTATTGAGGCCACCAGCGGCAATACCGGCATCGGGCTTGCCATGGTCTGCGCCCAAAAAGGCTATCCGCTCGTCGTCACCATGGCCGAGAGTTTTAGCGTCGAGCGGCGGAAATTGATGCGTTTTCTCGGCGCCAAGGTCATCCTTACCCCCGCCGCCGACAAGGGCACTGGTATGGTCAGGAAAGCCGTTGAATTGGCCGAAACCAACGGCTGGTTTCTCACTCGTCAGTTCGAGAACGAGGCCAACCCCGACACCCATTCCCGCACCACCGCCGTGGAGATTCTGGACGACTTCAGCGACATTTCCCTTGACTATTGGGTTACCGGATTTGGCACCGGCGGCACCTTGAAGGGCGTAGCCCGGGTCTTGGCCAAGGAAAGTCCCGACACCAAGATCATCGTTTGCGAGCCCGAACTCGCCCCCATGCTCACCAGCGGCGACCCCCAGGACCGCAATTCCGATGGCTCCGCCGCCACCAGTCACCCTGCCTTCACGCCCCATCCCATGCAGGGATTGAGTCCCGATTTCATTCCCAAGATCACCGGCGATGCCGTCGAAATGGGCGTCATCGACAAGATTTTGACAATCGCCGGCCCGGACGCCATCCGCTGCAGCCAGGAATTGGCCACCCGGGAAGGCATCTTCGTCGGCATTTCCAGCGGCGCGACATTCGCCGCGGCACTAAGGGTCTGTGAAGATGCCCCGGACGGCGCCAACATTCTCGCCATGCTGCCCGACACCGGTGAGAGATACCTGACAACCCCGCTTTTCACGGATATCCCGGCCGACATGACAGAGGAAGAGATGCGTTTGTCGCACTCAACCCCAAATTTCCATCTCAAGCCCGCGACGTGATCAAATCGGAGTCCCGCCGCGCAGCTTGCGGTTGGTGAGAAAATCCCGCCGGTTTTTGGGCCCGAATGTGAGGAAATGCGGGTCTGGATCTTCACGATATTCGACCTTGCGCCGCCCAATCTCGTCCCGTTGCGCCCGCAGCAATACCTCGTCGACCTTGATGCCATAGGGCTTGGCCGCGTTGAGGCCAAATATCTGCGCCCGCAGTTGGTCCGTTATTTTCGAATAGCCATATTTCTCCTGCAACGCCTCGGAGATCTGAAACGTTCGAAAAGCCTGGATCTGGTCCTGCGGCGAGCCATACCAGATGCAGTCGGAGCCATAGAGCACATTCTTGTCGCCGATATATTTGACGAGTTTACCAATGACATGCGCCGCGGTATCGGGGTTGCGTATGGCAAACCGCCAGGTGCTGCCCAGTTCCGCATAAACATTGCTGTTGCGCGCGATGCCATTGTCGACCACCGAGCGGATAAGCTCATCGACACCTTCCCCACGCCTGGGATTGTAAGGGCCCTCGGGCTGACCGGCGATGAAACCGGAGTGATAGACGAGAAAATTCACATCCGGATACATCTTGGCAACCACACCGATGTCGCTCGCCAGGCTATGTTCGTAGGACCGCCGGTCGAAGGGCAAACCTTTGTGGATACAGATATTCTTGACCCCCAGATCCCGTGCCCTCTCGATAAACTGTAGCCCGATATCGTCGCTCAGGAAGAAGCCTTTCCCGTCCGGCCCCCATTGCGTGTAGCATTTCCAGGCCGACACCCGCCATTTTTCGGCCAGTTCCTGCATGCCCTCCATGTCGCCGTCCTGGTTCGCGTTAGCCCGCCCATGGATCAGCACCCGCCGCGTCCCTTCCATGGCATCGATGATGCGACGGGTCTCATCCGCCTCCTGGATCGTCAGCCACTCGCGCTCGCGCCGTGAAGGTATGAAGGACAACACCATCATGTCCGTGTCCGAATCCATGAAAATGTCTTTGACGAATTGTTGGGCGTCACCCAACCGCTTGGCGCCGATCCCGTTGAGGCCGACATAATGCCCCTGCACATCGAACACGAACTCGCGGCCCGCCAACTGCTCGACCGCAACCTCTCCATCCAATGCCGCAACCTGGTCTATCTCGAAGAACCCGCCGGTGCGCCGGGCGGCGGCATTGGCGGCATTGAAAGCCAGCAATGTACTAGCCGCCCCGCACGCCGAAACCATGAACGCGCGGCGATCCACACCCCGCCTCTTGGCATTCTCACCGGCCCAATCATGGGCAAGCCGATTAGCCCTGCGGTTGGTCTCGTCCAACCCAATCGGCACGAACTCCCCGTTGGAGGTTGAATCCAGCTTTATCGGCAGGCGTTTACCTTCGGGATCGTTGCTCACGACGGCCCTCCCATGACACTGCCTGGGCGCGCCACCCAGGCAAAACTCCATTTGAGGGCCCAGTCTAGTCCGACTTATCGGCCCCAATAAGGCAGGCTTCTTCATAAATCACCGGCTCGACCGGCGTGCCGTCTTGCAGCGTCGAATGTTCAAGGAAGGTATTGATACCGGGAGGAACAAGGGTGCCATGTTGCGCGAATTCGAGGAATATATGCTTGCAGATTTCCGGCGTCCGTTCGAACCAGTTTGGATCGTCGAATGTCCCGCCATAGACACCGACAATGTCCGGGAATCTCTCAAGATCGAGAAATACTTTTGTCCCGCAAGTAGCGCAGAAACTAATCGTCAAAATCTTCCCGCTCCCTGTCGAACGATGGTCATAGGTTTTGGGTCTGCCGCTGATGACTTCGAAGTCATCGCGCTGGAACACCGGCTCGACAAAATACGCCGAGCCCGTCGCCCGTTGACAAAACCGGCAGTGGCAGAATGTGACTCGGATCGGTTTTGCCTTTGCGGTGTACCTAACCGCACCGCACAGACACCCGCCTTCGTTATTCGCCATTTTCGTAATCGCCCTTTCCCATTTATCGGCCTTGAAGCGCCTACCCAACGCATAGCTTGGACCGTTCCAAATTCTTGGACGGCCATACACCTTAACCATTTCAAAGCAAAAATGGTCTCTAATCCTTTTGCTGGACACAATTGCATAGATCGTCAGAAACCGGCGGTCAATTGACCCACACCCAACGGCCTCTAACATTCCGGCAGGAATTCGTTTTTCCAGAGACAAAACCAGTCATGACCCGGCCCCAACCAACGCTCAAATGTCCGCAGAATCAGCCCCAAGAGGCTGCTTTTGACTTTCCCGTCCCCATCAACGAACAGGCACGGCTCGCGGCCTTGCACGACGTTGGGATCCTGGACACGCCCGCCGACGAACGTTTCGACCGCCTAACACGCCTTGCGGTCTCGCATTTCAAGGTCCCGGTGGCACGCATTTCCTTTGTCGATCACGACCGTACATGGTTCAAATCTTGCGTCGGCTTGACCGTTTCCCAGGCACCTCGCCAGATCTCGATCTGCTCCCAAGCGATCATGGAGAACGAGGTACTTGTCGCCACCGACCTGGCCATCGACCCGCGTTTTCGCGAAAGTCCTCAAGTCACGGGCAAACCGCATTTTCGTTTCTATGCCGGCGCGCCCATCACCATATCCGGCGGCCAGCGTGTTGGTTCCGTTTGCCTGATGGACTACCAGCCGCACCCCGACTTCTCTGCGGACGACGTTGCTATTCTCGCCGACCTGGCGGAGCTGGCCGCCCACGAATTACAGCTGCATCGTCAAGTCGCTGATCGCGACGAACGGCTGGACATGGCCGAGGCGGATCTTCTCATCGCCCAACAGGCCAAAGCGCGTTTCATGTCAATCGTCAGCCACGAACTGCGCACGCCTCTCAACGCCGTCCTCGGATTTGGCCAATTGATCGCGGAACAGAAATTGGGGCCGATTGCCCAGCCGAACTACGTCGAGTACGCCCAGCATATATGCGGCTCAGCCCACCGGTTGGACGGCCTGATAAAACGCGTCCTCACCTATGCCTCGACGGAGTTTGGCGATCTGACACTTTCTGAATCGGTAATCTTGGTATCGCCCCTTGCCCATGACTGCGTCGCCTCGGCCTCGACCGTGGCAAAGCTGAAAGATGTCGGCATCACTCTCGATATTTCACCCCAAACACCCGAGGCCCTCTATGCCGATAATGTGCAGCTGACCGAGATCATCATGCAGCTGCTCGATAACGCAATCGCCTTTTCCCCGTCCGGCGGGACTGTGGCTGTCCATCTTTCCGCCCATGACGCCAATGGCCTTCTTTTCAGGATCGCCGACAACGGTCCGGGTATTCCTCAGGCCAGACTCGACCATGTAATGAATGCCTTCAGCCAGGTTGACGAAGAACTCAGCCGCACCCATGAGGGTATCGGCCTTGGCCTGCCGATCACCAAAGCCTTGGCTGAACTGCACGGCGGCCGTCTCAATATCGAATCGAGTGAAGACCACGGCACCGTCGTGGAAATCCGCTTTCCGGCCTCGCGCAGCCGCACTCAGGCCGACACCCAAATCACGGCTCGGTAGGAGAATATTCCGAAGTCAGCCGAAGTTCGCTACTATATGTCTTAAGTCAAAGGACAAATAGGGAATGCCGCCCTCGGCAAGAGCTGCCTGCGGCGTATTCCCGTTAAAGAGGAAAGCGGCCCATGGAGAAGCTGAAAGCCATTGTCGACGAGGCAATTGCCAACCTGGAAGGCACCTTTTCGCACGAACACGACGAAAAAGTCGCAAGAGCCATCGAAACGGCGGTTATCCGAGGCATGCTGGAAGGCCAGCACCGGGCCGTCGACGCTTGCAACGACTGCGGCCCGGCTGAACAGGACCTGGCCCACAAGGTCGCCACCGCCATCCGTCAGAAAAACGACATTCTGATCGCCAATCTTTCCGCCCTGCGCTGAGATCCCCGGACTCAGCCCGCCTTTCGCTGCTGGTTTTCATCCACCGCCGCCTGTTCGGCCTGGCGGCGTGCCTCGACGATGCGGCCGGCCGCATAGTCGGGCACGCCCGCACCGATCAGCACCATCTCGCCCAATTGCAGGCTCGCCTCCAAAGTCTCCAGCACGACATGGCTTGCCCCCCGCTCGATCAGGCGCGCGGCATGATCCATATCGCGGACCCGCCCATATATGGCAAGATCGGGCCAGTACCGGCGCGCCGCCGCGACCACGAGTTCGGCCGCCCGCGGACTGTCCATGGTCACCACCAGCGCGGCGGCCTGTTCGACGCCGAACTTGCGCAACAGATCCGGCCGGCTTGCATCGCCGTAAAAGATGCACGCCCCCTTGGTGCGGAATCGTCCCACCAGGATTGCATCGGTATCCAGCCCCACATGCGGCAGTTCCTGGCCATCCAGGAGCGAGCCCAGCATTTGCCCGACACGCCCATAACCAACGATGATCACATGGCCGCTAAGTCCGCTCGGCACGTCGACATCGCGGTTGCCCTGGCGCCCCTCCCGGGCCTCGACGGCGCGGGCCAACCTGCGGGCTCCATGGGCGACCACTGGCGTTGCGAACATGGTCATACCGGTGACGATAAGCATGAATTGCGTGATATCGTTGGCCAACAGGCCGAGGCTAAAGGCCAAACCTATGATTAGGAACGAGAACTCCCCGCCTTGGCCCAGCAACAAGCTGACCTCCAGCGCGACCGAGCGCGGTTCGCCGAACAACCGCGCCAAGCCATAAAGAATCGGGCTCTTGACCAGGAACACCCCGGCCGCCGCCGCGATCAGCCAGAGCGGTGTGGCGGCGACCTGAGCCAGATCGATGGTCATACCCACCGAAACGAAGAACAGCCCCAGCAGCAAACCCTTGAAGGGTTCGATATCCACTTCGATCTCATGCCGGTATTCGGTTTCGGCGAACAGCAGCCCGGCCAGGAATGCCCCCAGCGCCATCGACAGGCCGAACGCTTCGGTCACCAACGCCGTGCCGATAATGACCAGCAATACGAAAGCGAGAAACAATTCCCGGCTGGCGGCACTGCCGATAAATCGAAACACCGGACGGATCACCAATCGCCCAAGAACCAGGATGGCCGTGACAGCGATCAGCGCCTGCCCGATTGCCCAGACAAACGCCAGCACAACCGATCCCGCACCTTGCGCGGCAAAGGCGCTCACCAGAAACAGCACCGGCAGCACCGCCAAATCCTGGAACAGCAGGATTGCGAATCCGGTACGTCCGGTCGCCGTCCCAAGACGGCGGTTCTCGGCCAGCAGCTGCATGACGATCGCCGTCGATGACAATGCCAGACCGCCGCCAAGCACCATCGCGGCCGGCAGCGCCAGACCGAAGAACGAGGCGATAACGGCGATCACCGCACCGGTCACGATAACCTGCGCGCCGCCCAGCCCGAGCACCAGACGGCGCATCGCCCACAGCCGGTCAAACGAGAGCTCAAGCCCGATCATGAACAGCAGGAAAACCACCCCCAATTCCGCCATCGGGCGCACGCTTTCCAGATCGGCAATCACCACATAACGCAGCCACGGCAAGGTTTCGATAAAACTGGCAAGACCATGCGGTCCGATAACCAGGCCGACCACCAGAAAACCGAACACCGTACTGACCCTGAGTCGATGCACCAGGGGCACGACGACGCCCGCGGCGACGAGAAAGACCATCACCTCGCGCAGACTAAGCGTCTCGGTATCCACGGCCCCCTCCTATTCTGCCCACGCCGCCTGCGGCGACGATAGCTTCGCCAGATCCCGCGAAATCACTTATGGCACCGAGGTTAGGCACCATCGCATTTAGAGCGATAGAAAATCGTCCGATGCTTGGACCATTTCGGCCGCCATGCCATGATCCATTGGTGAATGGGCGCCGTCCGCAACGATCCTCAATACGGAATTCGGCAAGGCCTTATGCAGTTGCCAGGCCGAGATCATCGGGCAGATAACGTCATGCCGCCCCTGAACGATCCGGCACGGGATATGAGATACCTCTCCGGCATGGTCCAGCAGATAGTTGTCACTCTCTAGGAACAGCTTGTTATAGGCATAGTGACATTCTATGCGCGCCTTTGACAGTGCCGGCCCGTCCTCCGTCGTTTGCGCGATTGCCGATAGATCCGGCGTCAGGGTTGCCATCGCACATTCCCACCGCGACCAGGCCCGGGCAGCCTCCATCCTCGTTTCTTCATGCTCACCGGTGAGCAGCTTCAGGTAGCCCGCCAAAGTTCCCGGCGAGCCGATTTTGTCGATCGGAGCCCGGTATCTTTCCCACTCATCTGGAAACACATTAGAGGCGCCGCCTTCCTCATAGAGCCAGGCCAGCTCGAAAGGCCGGCCCAGCCACACGCCGCGAAGGATCAGACCGGTAACGCTGGCGGGATATTTAATCGCATAACAAAGGGCCAGCGTGCTGCCCCAACTGCCACCCATGACAACCCAGGACGATATACCAAGATGCCGCCTCAACCGCTCGATATCCTCCACCAGGTCCCAGGTCGTATTCTCGGATAACTCCGCAAGGGGCGTACTGCGTCCGGCGCCGCGCTGGTCGGGAAGAACGGTCCGATAGGCGCTTGGATCAAAGAATCGGCGATGGCCTGGCAGAATCCCGACTCCGGGGCCGCCATGCAAATAGAGCGCCGGTTTCCCGCCGGGATTGCCGACCTCTTCGTAGAAGACCGTGTGCAACTCTGAAACGCCGAGCGTGCCGGTTTTATACGGCTCAATTTCAGGAAAAAGTCTTCTATTGCTCATGCGCGCGGCTCCCCCGATCTCCAAAAGTCAGCAAACCATGACGCGTCGCCGCCCGGAATACGGATCGTGGCAATCCCTTTATTGCGCCAGCAACTTTTCGCAACGTAGATCCGATGCGGCTGCCCCGCCTTTCCGTTACTGTGCAAGTGTAACTTCGAGCCGCACGCCCTCACGTGCCTGTAGGCGGGAAAGGACGGCGAAAAGATTCTCTGCGGTTGGATTGCCTTCGTCGCTGAAAGTACGCATCAGGTTTTTGGGGTTCTTGCCAACCAGGTTGGCGAGTTCCTGAAAGCCAATCGTAGCGTTAATGTAACTACGCAGCACGGATTTGCCGGTGTTGAGTTCTCCAGCCAATAGGGCATCGACGGCCTGCATTAGCAGCTCGACCCGGAAATCCGGATCCTCCTGGGCACGATCGCGCACTGTTTCTACAAAACTTCGGGTCAGTGCCATAACCTAGCGCTCCTCTTTCCTTCGTTTACGATAGTCCCTCCAGTAGCCTTTCGCGTTGTTGATATCCCTGGCTTGGCGCTTCTTCGTTCCACCAGCCAGCAAGATCACAAAAGAATCTCCCTCTCGGCCGAAATAAATCCGGTACCCGGGGCCACGATCTATGCGGTGCTCCTGGACACCGCCTCCCACCGACTTAACATTGCTCAGAAGTCCCTGTCCGATCCGGACCAGGGCGATCGTAACCGTGGCAGCGGCAGGATTGTTGAGCTTGCTGTACCATTTGCCGAAGGGAGACTTACCATCCGGGGCAAGATATTCAACAATCTCAATCATACCTCATAGTATCATAAATGACACTATCGGCAATATTTCTTTAATTCTTCTTTGCATCGGGTTGCAAGTCTCTGGCCCAAACGCCGACTACAAACTAGACGAAATCCCTACGCCGGCTTGGCACGCGCATCGAGCGCGCTGTCCTCACCGTAGAGTTCCTTCGCCCGCGCCTCGAACGCCCGCACCATGCGCGAGATCGCTTCATGGAACAGCGCCCCGATCAGCTTCTGCAGCACCCGCGACCTAAACTCGAAATCCACATAAAAATCGATTTCGCAATTGCCATCCGGCAATTGTTTGAAGGCCCAATAATTGCGCAGATACTTCAGCGGTCCATCGATATATTCCACTTCGATCCGCATTGGCAGAAACGTCACCTTGGAGGTGAAGCGCTCACGCACGAATTTGAAGCCGATAATCATCTCGGAATATTGAACATCGCCTAAGCGCTTCAGATGGCGCGCCGCCAGGCACCACGGCAGGAACTCGGGATATCTTTCGATATCCGCCACCAGCCCATACATTTGGTCAGCGCTGTAGGGCAATAACCGTTTCTCGGCGTGGCTGGGCATGGTTATTCGGCAGCGCTGCTGAGCTGCGCCAAACGCGCCGCCCTTAGTTTGGCGAAATCCTCCCCGGCATGATAGCTCGAGCGGGTCAGTGGTGAACTCGCGGCCAGCAGAAATCCCTTGCCGCGGGCAAAGCCGGCATATTCCTCGAACTCATCCGGCGTCACGAACCGGTCGATCGCGGCATGTTTGGCGGTCGGCTGCAAATATTGCCCGATCGTCAGGAAATCCACTTGCGCCGCGCGCATATCGTCCATTACCTGCAGCACTTCTTCCCGCGTCTCGCCAAGCCCCACCATCAGCCCCGACTTGGTGAAGATGCCGGGTATCCGCTGCTTGACCTCGGCCAACAGCGCCAGGCTGGTGAAATAGCGCGCCCCGGGCCGAATGCTTGGATAGAGCCGCGGCACCGTCTCCAGATTATGGTTGAACACATCCGGCGCCACCGCCGTGAAATGCTCGACGGCCCCTGGTTTGTCCTTGAAATCCGGTGTCAGTATTTCAATCGTCGTGCCCGGCGCCGCCGCCCGAATGCAAGTCACGACTTCGGCGAAATGCGCCGCCCCGCCGTCGCCCAGGTCATCCCGGTCCACCGACGTGATCACCACGTGATTGAGGCCCAGGCTGCCCACCGCCAACGCCACATTGGTTGGCTCCAGGGGGTCGAGCGGTTTCGGTTGGCCGGTCGTCACATTGCAAAAAGCACAGGCCCGCGTGCAGGTATCGCCCATGATCATCATGGTCGCGTGTTTCTTCGACCAGCACTCACCGATATTGGGGCATGCCGCTTCTTCGCAAACCGTCGTCAGGTTGAGGCCGCGCATAAGCTTGCGGACCTCGTGATAAGTGGCCGACGTCGGCGCCTTCACCCGGATCCATTTCGGCTTGCGCTGGATCGGGTTATCTGGCCGGTTGCGCTTCTCCGGATGACGGTGGCTAGGGCTCTCGCTCATGATCTACCTAGAAGTGGATCGCCCGTCCGTAGGCGTCAAGCACCGACTCATGCATCATCTCGCTCAGAGTCGGATGCGGGAAGATAGCATGCATCAGCTCCGCTTCGGTCGATTCGAGTGTTTTGGCCACTCCATAGCCCTGAATCAGTTCCGTCACTTCCGCCCCGATCATGTGGGCGCCTAGCAATTCTCCCGTCTTGGCATCGAATATGGTTTTGACCAGCCCCTCCGGCTCCCCCAAGGCAATCGCCTTGCCGTTAGCCATGAACGGAAAACGGCCAACTTTGATTTCACGCCCGCCTTCGGCGGCCACGGCCTCGGTCAACCCAATCGAGGCGATCTGCGGCCGGCAATAGGTACAGCCAGGAATGGCCGAGACATCCAGCGGCCTCACATGGTCCAACCCGGCAATTTTCTCGACGCAGATAATGCCCTCATGACTGGCCTTATGGGCCAACCACGGCGGCCCGGTGATGTCCCCAATGGCATAGACACCGGCCTCGTCGGTCTCCAGCCACTCATTCGTCAGGATATGAGTTTTCTCGACTCGTACTTTTGTTCCCTCAAGGCCGATATCCTCCACATTGCCGACAATCCCCACGGCCAGAATAACCCGGTCGACTGTAATTTCCTCTGATTTGCCATCCTTTTCGATCACCGCCTTCACTGAGTCCGCCCCAGCGGCCAACGACTTCACATTCGCCCCCACATGCATTTTCATGCCCTGCTGCTTGAAGGCTTTCAGGGCCAGGGCGGAGATTTCCTCATCCTCCACCGGCAGGATACGGTCCATCACCTCGACGACGGTCACCTCCGCCCCCAAATCGCGATAGAAGGACGCAAACTCGATCCCGATGGCGCCCGACCCCACCACCAGCAGCGACTTCGGCATCGCCTCCGGCACCATCGCTTCCCGGTAGGTCCAGATCAGCTTGCCATCCGGTTCCAGACCGGGCAGCGCCCGGGCCCGCGCCCCGGTCGCCAGAATGACATGTTTGCCGGTCAATTCGGCGACCGCCGCCCCATCTTTGGTCACCGCGACTTTTCGTGCCCCAGCCTGACCGCCGGCCAGCGCCCCTTGGCCATCGAAAACCGCCACTTTGTTTTTTTTCAGCAGACCACCGATGCCCCGGTTGAGCTGCCGTGCCACCTTCCGCGACCGCTTCACGATTTTCGCCAAATCGAACCTGATGTTATCCGCCGCCAGACCGAAGTCCGCCGCATGCTGCATCAAGTGATAAACCTCCGCCGTGCGTAACAGCGCCTTGGTCGGGATACACCCCCAATTGAGGCAGATGCCGCCCAGATGCTCACGCTCGACAACCGCCGCCTTCATACCGAGTTGCGCCGCGCGGATTGCACTGACATAGCCCCCCGGACCGCCGCCGACGACGACCAGATCAAAACTGTTTTCAGCCATGAATGCCTCTTTAGAGCAGCATTGTCAGCGGATCTTCCACCAACATTTTGAACGCCGCCAGGAACTTCGCGCCAATCGCGCCGTCCACCACCCGGTGATCCACCGACAATGTGCACGTCATCACCGTGGCCACGGCCAGCGCCCCATCCTTGACCACCGGACGCTGCTCTCCCGCACCTACCGCAAGGATACAACCCTCGGGCGGATTGATCACCGCGGCAAACTCGCGGATTCCGAACATCCCCAGATTGGAAATCGTGAAGGTGCCGCCCTGATACTCCTCCGGCATCAGCTTGCCCTCGCGGGCCTTCGCCGCCAGCGCTTTCATTTCCACCGAAATATCGCGCAAGCCCTTATCCTCGGCATGCCGGATCACCGGCGTGATCAAGCCGCCATCGAGCGCCACCGCGACCGCGACATCGGCCGTTTTATAGAGCCTCACACCCTCATCCGACCATGAGGCATTGGCTTCGGGCACTTTGCGCAATGCCAAACCCGCCGCCTTGATGACCATGTCATTGACCGACAGTTTGAAATCCTCGGCCCGCGCATTCAACTCCTTACGGATCTCCAGCAGCCGGTCGATATGGCAATCGATGGTCAGATAGAAATGCGGCACTGTCTGTTTCGAGAGCGTCAGCCGCTGCGCGATCACCTTGCGCATGGTCGTGTGCGGTATGAGTTCGTAGGCTGCCTCGCCCGCGCTCGGCGGCACGGCCATCGCCGGCCCGGCTGCTGGGCGCCCACCGCCGGCCTCTTGCGCCTCGACATCGGCGCGAACGATCCGGCCATGGGGCCCGCTACCCTTAATTTTCGCCAGATCCAGACCCATCTGCGCCGCCATCCGACGCGCCAACGGGCTGGCAAAAACACGGGCCCCATCCGCACCGTTCCCCGCCGCCACTGCCGCCGCTGGCGCCGGCGCGACCGCGACATCAGAGTCAGGCGGCGCCGCTGGCGCCGGTGCCGCTGGCGCGGTCGGCTGAGTGAAGCCGGCCATATCCGCCTCGCTCTCTCCCTCTTCCAGGATCACCGCGATGGGCGTGTTCACCGCCACATTTTCGGTTCCCTCGTCCACCAGGATGCGGCCCAGGATACCCTCATCGACCGCTTCGACTTCCATGGTCGCTTTGTCGGTCTCTATTTCCGCGATCACATCGCCGGCGGCGACACTGTCGCCCACCGCTTTGTGCCATTTGGCCAAATTGCCTTCGGTCATCGTCGGCGAAAGCGCCGGCATCAAAATTGAAATTGGCATGAGCCCCCGCTCATTGTCTCAGACGCTCTTCAAGAGCGGTACGAAACGGCCTTGGCCGCGTCGATGATATTTTGTGTTTGCGGCAACGCCAACCGTTCCAGATTGGCCGCATAGGGCATCGGCACATCGGCGCCGGTAACCCGCGCCACCGGCGCGTCCAGCCAATCGAATGCCTGCTCCATCATCAAAGCCGCCATTTCCGACCCGATTCCGGCGAATGGCCAGCCCTCTTCCACGGCAACCAGGCGGTTGGTTTTCTTGACCGAGTTGACGATCGTCTCGGTATCCAATGGCCGCAAGGTCCTCAGATCGATCACCTCGGCATTGATACCCTCACCGGCCAGCGCGTCCGCCGCTTCCAGGGCACGTCCAACCATGATGGAAAAGGCGACGATGGTAACATCGCCGCCTTCGCGCAGAATCTTGGCTTTGCCCAGCGGCACCACATGATCCTCTTCGGTGGGCACGTCGAAGCTTTGGCCATAGAGCAATTCATTTTCCAGGAAGATCACCGGATTGGGATCGCGAATCGCCGCCTTCAGCAGTCCCTTGGCATCCGCCGCCGAATATGGCGTCACCACTTTCATGCCCGGGCAATGCGCGTACCAACTGGCATAACATTGCGAATGCTGGGCGCCGACCCGCGAGGCCGCCCCGTTCGGCCCCCGGAACACCGCCTGACAGGTAAGTTGTCCGCCCGACATATAGTGAGTTTTAGCCGCCGAATTGATGATCTGGTCAATCGCCTGCATGGCGAAATTGAACGTCATGAATTCGATAATCGGCTTCAGCCCCGCAAAGGCCGCCCCCACACCCAGACCGGTAAAACCATGCTCGGTAATCGGCGTATCGATCACGCGCCGCTCGCCGAATTCCTCCAGCAGCCCCTGACTGACTTTATAGGCGCCTTGATATTGCGCCACCTCTTCGCCCATCAAGAACACATCGTCGTCGCGGCGCATCTCCTCGGCCATCGCGTCCCGCAAGGCCTCGCGCACGCTCAGCCGCGTTGTCGGGCCGGCATACACCGCCTCGGCGGGAATCGTGGCCGCCACCGGTGCCACCGGCGCGCTGACGGCTTCCACCACCGGCGCCGCGCTGGGCGCCGCCGCCGCTGCACCGTTGCTCAGCGCCCCTGCATCTTCGCCCTCTTCCAGGAGCACGGCTATTGGTGTGTTCACGGCTACATTCTCCGTTCCCTCGGGCACCAGGATCTTCCCCAGCACCCCCTCATCCGCGGCTTCGATTTCCATTGTCGCTTTGTCGGTTTCGATCTCCGCGATCACGTCCCCGGCGGCAACGGCCTCGCCCTCGGTCTTAAGCCATTTTGCCAGCGTGCCGTCGGTCATCGTCGGCGACAATGCCGGCATCAATACCTGGATTGGCATATCGTCCCCCGTTTATCGCTAACTGTCAGACAGGTTCTCACACTTCCACCAAGACATCGGTATAAAGCTCCGCCACATCCGGCTCCGGACTATGTTGGGCGTATTCCGCCGCCTCCGTGACCAGCAGCTTCACTTCCCGGTCGATTTCCTTTAGATCCGCTTCCCCGGCATGGTCGCCATCCAGAATCAATTTGCGCTGCGTTTCGATCGGATCTTTTTCCGTCCGCATCTTCAGCACTTCTTCTTTTGAGCGATATTTCGCCGGGTCCGACATGGAATGGCCGCGGTAACGATAGGTCTGCATTTCCAGAATCAACGGGCCCTTTCCCGCCCGCACCTGGGCCAGAGCCTTGGCGCCCGCCTCGCGCACGGCCATCACATCCATACCGTCCACCGTCTCGCCGGGAATGCCGTAGGCCGACCCGCGCATATAAAGGTCGGTATTCGCCGAGGCCCGCTCGATGGACGTCCCCATGCCATAGCGGTTATTTTCGATGACATAGATGACCGGCAGCCGCCAAAGTGCCGCCATGTTGAAGGACTCATACACTTGGCCTTGGTTGACCGCGCCGTCGCCGAAATAGGTCAAACTGACAGCACCATTGCCCCGATACATATGCGAGAACGCGATCCCGGTGCCCAGCGGCACGTTGGCGCCGACAATGCCATGCCCGCCGAAGAAGTTCTTCTCCGTCGAGAACATGTGCATGGAGCCGCCCTTGCCCTTGGAATAACCACCGCGGCGCCCCATCAGCTCTGCCATCACGCCCCGCGGATCCATGCCGCAGGCCAGCATATGACCATGATCGCGATAGGTGGTGATCACCGTATCCTTGTCGCTTAGACCGGCTTGCATACCCACCACAACGGCTTCCTGACCGATATACAAGTGACAAAAACCACCGATTAGCCCCATGCCATACATCTGTCCGGCTTTCTCTTCGAAGCGCCGGATCAGCAGCATGTCTTTATAAAAATTGAGAAGTTCGTCGCGCTCGAGGCCCGGTTTTCGGCTCCGCGACTTCGCCGCGGATTTCGTCTTGCTGCTCGACTTTGCCATGGTTCCCCTCCAATGCGACGGCATCTGACGGCCACTTCACAGTCGCACAGGTAGGTTAATCAAATCCCTTCCGCAAGCACCGGTAACCCAAAAAATGGTTGATAATTGCCGCCTTTGGCCAATTTAACTCAATATCAGTTAATGTGCAAAGCCTGAAACGAAATTTCCAGGCACGCAACCCGCCGTTTCGCACAACATTCTTACCCAGGCGCAAACCAAGTCAACGCTCGTCCAGAATGATCACGTCGTCGGACCGGGCATAATTCAGCATCACCCGCGCCCGTTCCTCCAGCATATCGCGATCGAGGCTGTCGGGACGCAGCAGCGCGACGCGCGCCTCAAGCCTTTGACGCTCTCCGCCAAGCTGCGCCTGCAAGGCCTCCGCCCGCTCCACTTTGGCGCTCAGTTGCAAATAGGCGAACACGCCATACTCGCCCTGCACCATATGATAGGAGAGGTAACCCACCACCAGCGCCGCCAAAACCGGCATCGCCGCCTGCTTGGCGCGCGAACGGATTTCAATCATCACAGACATGCCGACAACCCATCACAGCCGAGTCTTGGCGTCAAGACCGTGCCGGCCCTGATCTGGGGACAACCAGAGCTTTTTCCGTTCAAACGGATCCGTTTGAGCGATAAGAAAATGCGTCAAAACAATAAGCTAGAGCACATGAAGTGAGCGCAAGTGAACGG
>QIGO01000206.1 GCA_003230015.1 Alphaproteobacteria bacterium
TAGGGCCTGCCTGGAGGACCTGCTTGATCTTTTGGATGAAAGCGCGGCGTCTCAAAAAGCGCAGCGCGCGGGTTTTCTCGCGGAGATCCCGGCCAGAATGGAAACGTAGCGAAAGCAGGTATCTGACAAGCTCAATGCCACGGAAAGCCCGGTGCATATGGCGCGTCTCATCACCGAACTAAACAAATGTCTGCCCAAGGATGGCTATCTGATTGCCGATGGCGGTTTTGCCGCCCACTGGAGCGGCTTGCTGTTCGATACCAAAAAAGCCGGGCGCGGTTTCATTCCGGATCGCGGATTAGCGTCAATTGGTTACGGTCTGCCTGGCGCGATTGGTGTGCAGCTGGCCAAGCCCGTGGGACTGACCGGCGATAGCGGTTTCAACATGGTATTGGGAGAACTGGAAACAGCACGCCACATGAGCCTTGGGATCACTGTCGTTGTCGTCAACAACGCGGCCTCCGGTTACGTCAAGGCGCTGCAGCACCTGATGTATGGCGCGGGCAATTATCAATCGTCCGACCTGGAAGAAACGAATTATGCAAGTGTGGCGGAAGCTATGGGCTGCCACGGCGTTCGCGTTGAAAAACCCGAAGATTTGCAAAGCGCTTTAATGGCCGCTTTCGCCGAAACCAACCGGCCCAGCATCGTCGACGTATGCGTCACACGTGACCCGGCTCGGATGTTACCGGCAGTAGATAATAGGACCGTGGTGGTCAAGAAAGGAGACCGTGTCGCCTAAAGGACGCGGACAACGTTGGCAGGAACGGAATGAACCTCAAATCACTCGCCGCGGCAACGACGGCCGCAATGATAGCCACCGGCGCTTCCGCCAAAGAAATTGATATGCAGGCGATCTTCCCAGGCTCTTTGCCGCTGCTTGGCAAACCGGCCTTTGATATTGTGAACGCATCTCTCTGATTACCGGCGGCTCGCTGAATTTCAACGTCAAGAATCCCGGAGAACTGGTCTCGACCGGCGAAGTCTGGGACGCTGTTTCCACTGGTGCCGTTGAATCCGCATGGTACTCCATCGGTTTTGCCGAGGGCATTATCCCATCGGCGCCGCTGTTTACGACATTTCCTTTCGGCCCCGATATCCGCGAATATTCGGCTTGGTGGTATTTTGGCGGGGGTCAGGACCTCTGGGCCGAAATCAGCGCGCCCTCCAATATCAAAACAATACATTGCTCGGTTCTCGTGCCCGAGGCTTCCGGCTGGTTCCGTGACGAAATCAAATCGGTCGATGTTTTCAAGGGCTTGAAAATGCGCTTCTTCGGGCTCGGCGCCTCGGTCATGAACAAACTTGGCATTGAAGCTCAATCGATGGGTTTAGCCGACACGATAACAGCGTTGAATACCGGTACGATTGACGCGGCCGAGCTCGGTTTTCCGCTTCAATCGCCGCCGAATACGCACCTTTTGGCGTTCGTTCAAACACGATCCTTCCGGGTATCATCGATACCCCCCATGTCAACGCCTATATCAAGGGTGACCGGGACCCTGACAAATTCGCGCGAGCGCGTGCTGAGTTGGTGCCGATGAAACGGCAAGGCACGGCCTGGGACGTGGCCAACGCGGCACTTTACCTGGCCTCGGACGAGGCGGGCTTCGTTACCGGTGTGGCGCTGTGCGTCGATGGCGGAATGTCAATATAGGCGCGTTCTCGTCTAATAAGTGCGGGGCAGGGCGCTATTTGGCGAAGGTGGGGCGGCGCGCGGCAACGCCGAGTTCGGCTTCGAGGGCCATGCCGAGATTGCACAGCAATCCTTCTTCGAACAGGCCGGCCCATAGAGAGATGCCCTGGGGCACCTCGAAGCGCGGCGTGTCGGCCTGCTCGTCTCCGATAATCAGCGCGCCACCGGCCAGTGAAGGATCGGCCCGGGTACTGGCGGTCTCGAACCCGGCGCGCAAATGCAGGCAAGGATGACCCGTGAAGTTGCTGATGACCAGCATGGGCCCGACCATGAAAGGGCCGATCAGGGCATCCACCCGCCCGAAAATGGTGTCCATCTCCTGCATCACACGATAGCGCAGGCGGTCGAGTTGAATGTGATCGACCGCCGACAGGAAGCGCGCCTTGCGGAAGGCATTGGGCCAGGCGCCGGCGTCCTGCCAGCCGAGTTCGTCGTCGCGATTGTTAAGGGTCAATTCTTCAAAGGCGGCCGCCGCTTCGGTGAATAAAATACTCATCAGTGAGCCGTAGGGCAGGTCCGGCAGCGACACTTCGACGATTTCAGCACCGATGCGCCGCGCCGCTTCCAGGGCCGCGCGGTCCACATCGCTAGCCCCTTCGTTTTCGAACCAGGCCGGCGCAGCGCATAACCCATGCGAACGCCCTCGAGAGACCGCGTCGCGTCGAAGTTAAAGGGCACGTCGAGGGAGCCGAGGTCGCCTTGGTCGGGGCCGTTGAGGGCATCGAGTATGAGGACGGTATCCTCCACCGACCGGCAGATCGGCCCGATCTTATCGAGCGACCAGCACAGCGCCATGGCGCCGGTTCGCGGCACGCGGCCGAAAGTTGGGCGCAGGCCGGTGGTGCCGCAACGCTGGCTCGGCGAGGTGATCGACCCGAGCGTTTCGCTGCCGATGGCAAAGCCCGCGAGCCCGGCGGCGGTGGCCGCGGCCGAGCCGGCACTGGAGCCGCTCGAGCCTTCGTTAAGGTTCCAGGGATTGCGGGTCTTGCCGCCGAACCAGATGTCGCCGTAGGCAAGCGCGCCGAGGGTCGTTTTGCCCATAAGAACCGCGCCGGCGGCACGCAGCCGCTCGACGACACGCGCGTCGCTGTCCGGGACGCGGTTCATATAGGGTTCCGCCCCCCAGCTGCTGAGAATGCCTTTTGTATCGAAAAGGTCCTTCAGGCCATAGGGAATACCGTGCAGAGGGCCGAGATAGGTGCCGGCGCGCAGCAGCGCATCGGCGGCATCGGCCTGGGCGCGACCTAAATCGGCGGTGACGGTCACAAAACATTCGAGTTGCGGGCCCAAAACCTCGATACGGGAGAGATAGATATCTGTCAGTCGGCGGCTGGTAATGGCCCCGGACTTGATCCACCGGGAGAGATCGGTCACCGGCGCGAAGGCGATGTCCTCGTCGGAGTCGGGCAGCGGTCCGGTTTTGCGCGCTGAAAGCACCAGCGGCCGCCGCGGCGGCGGCGATGGCGCTCCCGGCAGACGGGGATCGAACCGGCTCGCCGGCGGCAGATGGTTTGGAAAAACCAGCTTACGGCGGGCCTGCGCGGCTTCGATCTGGCCATCCAGATTGTCCAGCATGAGCAAGCGCTCCGCCGGCGTATAGGCGATACCGAGAATCTGTTCCGCTGCCGCGATGGTTTCCGTCGCGATGTCCGATTTACTCACCGATTCCTCCCATTCACGCGCGCGTCGCCAGGGTCGCCCTTGCAAGGGTGTGCGCCCGCCATCAAGCCGGCGCCGGGGGTTGACGCAAATGACAGGCCGCAAAATGGCCACTCGTTACTTCGCGCAATGCCGGCACCTGCGTCCGGCATATATCCTTAACGTAGGGACATCGCGTGTGAAAGGCGCATCCGGGTGGCGGATTCATCGGGCTCGGCACGTCGCCGTGAAGGATTATTCGGTCGCGCTTGGCGCCGGGGTCGGGGACGGGAACCGCCGAAAGCAAGGCCTCGGTGTAAGGGTGCAAAGGTGACCTAAACAGCGTTTTCTTGTCGGTCAGCTCGACGAGCTTGCCCACATACATGACGGCAATGCGATGACTAATATGTTCCACCACAGCCAGGTTATGGGAAATGAAAAGATAGGCGAGGCTGGAATCCCGTTGCAGATCCTTGAGCAGGTTAATGACCTGAGCTTGTACCGATACATCCAAGGCCGACACGGGTTCGTCGGCGATTATCAAACTCGGTGTCAGGGCCAGGGCCCGGGCGACACCCACCCGCTGGCGCTGCCCGCCCGATAGCTGGTGGGGATAGCGCTTCTTCTGGTCCGGGCGCAGTCCCACCCGCTCGAAAAGCGCGGTGACGCGCTGCTCTTTTTCGCGGCCCGACGCCAGGCCATGGATGGTCAGCGGCTCGCCGACAATCTCTCCGCACCGCATGCGCGGATTAAGCGAGGCATAGGGGTCTTGAAAGACCATCTGCATTTGGCGTCTTTGTTCGCGCAAATGCCGCTCCGGCATCAGCGTGATATCCTTGCCACGCAACAGAATCTGGCCCGAAGTCGGGGGCAGCAGACGCAAGACGGTCTTGCCCAGGGTCGATTTTCCGCAGCCGCTTTCGCCCACCACCCCGAGGGTCTCGCCCTCGTGGATGGAAAAGGAGACGCCGTCCACGGCATAGACGTGACCTGAGACGCGCCCAAACAGGCCATGTTTTACAGGAAAGTGCTTGGCCAGATCCTGCACCCTCAGGACCACGCGCCTGCCCTCTTCGCGCACCTGTCGTGGCGCTTCAGTCATGACCGTTCAGAAATTGCTGGCTTTCCCAGCACGCCACGAGATGCCCGCTTTGTTTTTCCTCAAGCGGCGGCGACTGCGCCCGGCAATGCTCGGTCGTGAAATTACACCGCTCCGCGAAGGCGCATCCGACGATCTTTTCACGTAGCGATGGCACCGTACCGGGGATCTCCTGCAGCCGTTCCTCGCCACCTTCAGGGTCCAACGAACTATACAAACGTGGAATCGACCCCAGCAGGCCCACCGTGTAGGGGTGCAAGGGGCGACGGAAGATCATATCGACCGAACCTTCTTCGACCATGCGGCCAGCATACATCACGACCACTCTCTGGGCCATTTCAGCCACCACACCCAGGTCGTGGGTAATCAGGACGATGGCCGTGCCGAGGCGTTCCTTCAAATCGGCCATCAGTTTCAGAATCTGCGCCTGAATCGTCACGTCCAGGGCTGTCGTCGGCTCGTCGGCGATCAACAACAGCGGGTTGCAGGACATGGCCATGGCGATCATGACTCGCTGCCGCATGCCGCCCGAGAGCTGGAACGGGTACTCCTTGGCGCGTTTCGCCGGATCGGGGATACCGACAAGTTGTAGTGCTTTGACGGCTCGGGCAAGCGCCTCCTTGGTCGATGTGCCTTGATGCAATCGGATCGATTCAGCAACCTGTTTTCCGACTTTCATGACCGGGTCGAGGGACGTCATGGGTTCCTGAAATATCATCGAGATGTGATTGCCCCTCATATCGCGCATATCGGCTTCAGACAGCGTCAGCAGGTCCTGCCCTTGGTACCGGATACTGCCACTGCTGATTCTCGCCGGCGGCATCGCGAGCAAACGAAGAATTGACAGAGCGGTAACGCTCTTGCCACTGCCGGACTCGCCAACGATGGCAAGGGTTTCACCCGTTTTCACCTCAAAGGAAATGCCATCCACGGCCCGCACCACGCCTTCCGCGGTGCGGAATTGGACGCGCAAATCTTCGACTTTGAGAATTACCTCAGGGGGCTGTGAGGCGACCCTTGAGGCGGCCACGGCGGCATTCCCCGCGGATTCTTTTTCCTGGCCATGTTCGATTCCCATTCATCCCGCCTGTGCGCTCCGGATTCTCCGTTCGGACAGGACACGCCATCGCGGCCCACTCACCGGCCCCGTAACCGGGTCGGCCTCGAGGCGTCCGTCCCAAAATATCGATTTCGCGCTTCTTTGCCAAAGTGTCACAACATCCTCCGGGAACACAGGTTCCCAGGCAAGAAGAGTTGTGCGGCGCACAGCCAAAAAAGGCCTCCAGCACCCCCTGGGCTAGAAAAGCTTTCGCTGTAGCGTTGTTGACTCGCCAATCACCAGTGTTACCATATTTCAAAAGGCTTATGAACGCCAATCGGCGGTCGATTGGTCGCCTCGGAACGGGAGGACGGTATGAAGCGCAGAGGATTTCTTAAGGGCACTGTTGGTGTAACCAGTGCGGGTTTGATACTTGGTAACATGCCCGTATTTGGCGCTTTTGCACAGAGCGAAACACCAACCCGCGGCGGCACGTTGATTTGGGGCCATTCGGAGACGACCCAGAATCTCGACATACATCAGACCGGTACGGCGTCTACATTGCGTTTGCTACAAAATGTCCATGACTCAATCGTTACGGTCGATAGCAGTTTCAACGTAATACCCTCGTTGGCGGAAAGCTTCGAGGAAAGTGCCGATGGCCTCACTTACACTTTTCGTTTGCTGCCGGACGTACAGTTTCACAACGGTAAGACCGTCACCGCGGCGGACGTCAAATATTCATTCGAACGAGTAAAGAATCCGGACACGGGCGCGGTTAATTTCGAAGTCTTCAACGACGTCGCCGAAATTCTCACCCCCGACGAACGCACCATAGTGGTCAAGATGTCCGGGGTGAATGCACCCTTCCTGGGCCGTTTGGCCGAGCTTGGCGCCGGGGTCGTCATACCCGAAGGGAGCGGCGACACGCAAGGAACGCTGCCTATTGGCGCCGGGCCCTTCAAGTTCATCTCCCGTGAGTTCGGTAACGAGGTCCAGCTCGAACGCTTTGACGATTACTGGCAGGAGCCTGCCTATGTTGACAAAATAATCTCGCGGGAGGTAACCGAGCCGACGGTACGCCTAACTGGTTTGCGTACCGGGGAAATGCACATCATCAATGACATACCGCTGGATCGCGTCGATCAGCTGACGAACGAAGGCGAATTCCAAGTCCACACCTGGTTCCCGCTCTCTTGGGCGTTCCTTAATTTCAATCACAAGAGAGAGCCTTATAACGATCGCCGGGTACGACTTGCCTTCGACTATATGATCGATAAAGAGGTTCTCGTGCAAGGGGCGTTGTGGGGTCAAGGGAAGGTAACGGCTTCGCCGAGCTTCCCCAATTCTCCCTCGCGGAACAACAGCCTGACAGCGCGCCCGCAGGACTTGGATAAAGCGCGCGGTCTGTTACAAGAGGCTGGTTTTGGTCCCGGCGAGCTGGAGTTTGTCTTCAAGGTCACGACTAATTATCCCTGGCATATCGAGGCCAGCCAGATCATGCAGGAATGGTTCCGCGAGGCCGGCGTCAAGGTCGAGATTCAACAGCTCACTTGGAGCGATTGGCTTAGCCAGGTTTGGGTTAACCGCGACTTCGATGTCAGTATGATGAACTTCTTTACCCTGTGGGAACCGGATTTCTTGTATTACAGCCTGTGGCATTCAACGGGAGCGTTCAACTATCGCAATGTCAACGACCCGATGCTTGACGGCATGGCCGAGCAAGCCCGAGTGACGGTCGACAAAGCTGAGCGGAACGCGATTTACAAGGATATCCAGCAGCGTATCTACGACGAGTGCCATGATGTAGTTCTGTGGTTCCGCAACGGTACCCTGGGCGCGCAGAAGAGCATTGGTGGCCTGGACCAGTTGGTTCATCCCAATGGCAGCAACCTCAATTTCCGGAAAATCTGGCTGGAGGCTTGAGGGATCAACCAACATCTGCCGGCGGATTTGCGTACCCTTGGGCGGCTG
The DNA here is from genome assembly GCA_003230015.1 of Alphaproteobacteria bacterium. Lineage (GTDB taxonomy): Bacteria > Pseudomonadota > Alphaproteobacteria > UBA6615 > UBA6615 > SZUA-147. The sequence continues at coordinate 7,447 of QIGO01000206.1, forward strand.
AATGACGTATTGTTGGATTTAGGTTCGCGAACCGGAGGGAAGGGGAATCCCCTTCCCTCCGGGCGCGTTAGGTTCGGGAAATAGCTCAAAATTGGTCACGCACCAGGCTCGATGAGATACTTCCTGAACAGATTGGCGCTCCTGCTTCTGACGCTGTTGCTGATCTCCATTGTCACCTTCGTCATCACCAACATTCTGCCCGGCGACGTGGCGATAATGATCCTGGGAACCCGTAGCAGCCCGGAAAAACTTGCCGCCTTACAAAACAGCCTGGGCCTCAACGATCCTCTCTTCGTTCAGTACGGCAATTGGGTTTGGGGAATTCTTCGGGGCGACTTCGGTATCTCGCTGCGCTTCAAGGAACCCATCGCCGACCTCATGGGACAAAAGATCCTCGCCAGCGGCATGGTGGTTCTGTTGTCGCTGATGATTGCCATCATACTTGCCATACCGCTGGGCATTATCAGTGCGGTCAGGCAGAACCGCTGGCAGGACACCGTCAGCAGCGGGGTGGCGTTGGTGGGCATCAGCCTGCCCGATTTCTTCTGGGGGATCGTGCTTATCCTCCTCGTCTCGCGCACGCTGGGCTGGTTGCCGTCCAGCGGTTACGTATCGCCGGCGGATGATTTCTGGTTAGCCATCAAACACTCGCTGCTGCCCGCGATGGCCCTGGGATTCAGTCTGATGGCGCAACTCGCCCGGATGACACGCTCGGCGATGCTCGAGGTGATCTCGCAGGACTTCATCCGGGTGTGCCGCGCCAAGGGATTGGGCGAAGGGAACGTCATACTCAGACATGCGCTGCGCAATGCCATCGCGCCGGTCGTCACCGTTGCGGGCCTCCAGCTTGGCTATCTCTTCGGCAGCATCATCGTGGTCGAGACATTGTTCAACTACACAGGCATGGGCTGGCTCACCTACCAGGCGCTGCTCAACCGAGATATTCCCCTCATTCAGGCCACCATCTTCGTTATCGCCACAGTATTCATGTTCAGCAATCTTGCTGTGGATATGATCTACACCGCGCTCGATCCGCGAATTAGTTATGACTAGCCCGGTCCACCCCCCGGCAACGCGCAGGGCCGCTACGGGCCGTTGCGTGCCATGAACGCACTTCTGAGTACCAAGGGCTTGATCGGGCTGTCGCTGGTTATTCTGGTAGGGTTAACCGCGCTCCTCTCTCCGTTTTTCATTCCCGAAGCCTTGAGCACGAAGATCGATGTGACCGCCCGATTGATGCCGCCGTCTCCCGAGCATCTTTTCGGCACCGATCAGCTCGGCCGCGAGCTCTTCTACCGCGTGTTACTCGGGTCTTCGACATCACTGATGATCGCCTTTACGGCGGTGGCGATCAGCATCCTATTGGGGTTGCCGCTGGGGATCCTGTCCGGCTATTTCTCGGGTTGGATAGACCATGTCCTGATGCGGGTGGTCGACACGCTGCTCAGCTTCCCGGCCATTCTCCTGGCGCTTGTCATCAGCGCCGTCCTCGGCCCCAGCGTGCGTAATACGATCCTCGCCATCGGCATCGCTTTCGCACCATATCTGGCTCGGATCGTTCGTGGCGAGGTACTAAAGGTCTGTAGCTTGCCTTACATGGAAGCTATTCGATCCCAGGGCGCATCGAATCTGCGGATCATCCTGCACCATGTGCTGCCGAATATCATGCCTCCGGTCATCGTGCAGACGACGATCAGCATCGCCTTCGCCATTCTTGCGGAGGCCGCGTTGTCGTTTCTCGGCCTTGGCACCCAGCCCCCGACCCCATCCTGGGGTCTGATGATCCAGGCGTCGCGTGACTATCTGGACGTGGCCCCATGGACCGCCCTCGTGCCTGGAATAGCGGTAGCGGTTACCGTGTTGGGACTTAACATGTTGGGCGATGTTCTACGTGACGTCCTCGATCCCACAATTATTTTCGAGAAGTAGAGTGACCCGGCGGCTATCAAACTAATGCAAAGGTGGCTGCGAGACGGAATCAAAGAAAAACAGGAACCACGTCAATTGATCGTGACATACTCAATTAACGTGATTCTTTCGTGAGATCGGCCAAGCAATATAACTGTCATCCGCGGTTTTGAGGGAGATTCGAGTGATGAGCGTGAATAAGGTCAGGCGGGCGTTGCTGTTCGCACCGTTGTTGATGGTTCTGCCCCGCGTGGCGAACGCGATCGAACCGACATTTTCCGCCGACGGCGCGGCGATCCGCGGGTATGATCCGGTGGCTTATTTTACCGGTGGCGATCCGGCCAAGGGCGATCCGGCAATCACCCAGCAATACCAAGAGGCTACATGGCATTTTGTCTCGGCCGAGAACCGCGATTTGTTTGCCGCCAACGCACAGAAATACGCCCCGCAATATGGCGGATATTGCGCCTGGGCGGCGAGCCGCAACTATGTCGCGCCCACCGACCCCAACGCGTGGGAGATTGTCGATGACAAGCTCTATCTCAACTTCTCCAAGCTGACTCACGCAAGATGGACGATCCGTGCCCGTTCCAACATCGCCAAGGCCGACGCCAATTGGCCAGGACTTCTAGCTGGGGCTTAACCCGCCGCGTCGCGGCTTCCCGCTGACCCCCTCGGGTATGGCGTTTCCGCCTGGCAGGCTACCGCTGGCAGACTCTCGTTTGCGGATCGCTAAACCCGACTTCGCGGGCGTCTGCCAGGGTTAGGGCCACCACATCTGCGCGCTCGGCGTGGCGGGCGGCATCAGCCAGCAACAGGATGAAAAGGTCCCGTTGGGCATGGCTGCCGCCAATTTGCCGCAACAGCCGTCGGGCCGGCAGCAATTGGGCGATCACTTCGTTGAAGTCGCCGCGGCGGTGGGCTATGGCGGCACGGGCGGCGGGCAGGGCGGCGGCAGCGGTGCGCGGCGCCAAGGTAGCGGATTCGCTCTCGGTCTTGGCGAAATGAGCCAGATTGGCAACCAGGGTCTGCGCGTCGTCGAATCGCCCCGCCGCGGCCAGGATCGCGGCAAGATGCGCCGCCGTGAACGGGCTTGTGGTATCGTCCAGGCGCTCCCCCGCCAAGGCCGCCAGCTCCTCCCAGCGCCCGCCCACCGTGATGCCCAGCAGTTCCAGCCGCAGCAGCATCGAGGCGCCGTTTTGCATGTCGATATACAAATCCGGCGTTTCCTGCACCAGGGGCAGGGCCCGGTTGCGGACCCAGCCATCGTAGATCTCCAGCACCGCATCATTTTGCCCCTGTTCCAGGTGAAACAAACAGCGATGCCACCATAAATGCAGGGCGATTTGATTGGTCTCATGCCAATGGTCTTTCAGTCCCTCCAGCCACGCCACGCCTTCGCTGAAGCGCCCTTGCATGATCATCACATGGGCTACGGCATGTGTGCCCCAGGCGTCGGTGGGGTCCAACTCCACCGCTTGCCGCGCCATGGTTTCGGCCGCGTCGAACTGCCCAATTTCCTCCAGATCGAAGGCCCGGCAGGATCGGTGCAGGCCCCAACCGGGCACATCCCTGTTCCAGGCCGGCGCGATGCGTTGCGACACATCGGCCGACCACCCCATCTCTCCCAGCCAGAACAGCTCAGCTTGGATAAGCCGTTGGGCCAACAGGTCCGTTGGGTGGGCCGCCAGGATCGTTTCATAGGCCGTGATGGCGCCCGTTAGCCGCCCGGCAAGGCTATCTCCCAAGGCCCGAACATACAGATCCTCGCGCTCTGTCAACGGCCCCGGCGCGGCCTTCGCGGCGGCGAGGTTAACGCCAATTTGCGGCGCCAGGCGCGCGTCGCGTCCCAGATGCAGCAGCAGACCCCGCACCGCATGGGCCATGGCACAGCCCGGATCGGCCGCCAACGCCCCGTCCAACTGCGGCATCGCCGCCAGTTTCCAGCCGTTAAAAGCCGTAATGGCCGCTGAGAGCGCCGCCGCCGCTGCCGCGCTGTCGGTGGTGATCTCAAAGCCGCCTTGGTCTCGATACATCCTTGCCACCTCGGGGCGCGCTCGGATTACAGCGGGTCGATGGGGGCGTCCGGCACGCCGCCGGCTTCGATCGCGGCACCGGCGTCCAGCAAGATATCTTCGCGAAATCGCCCGGCGACCAACTGCACGCCCACCGGCGCCGTTCCAACCAAATCGGTGCTGACGGTGAGTCCGGGCAGGCCCATCAGCGGCAGGCCGATTTGCGTCAACTGCGCCGCCATCACGCGGCCGAACGCGGCCGGCGATTCCACGTCCAACTGGTCGGCAAAGGGCAGTTCACCCGAAACCGGACAGATAAGGATGGGGAATTCGGCCAGGAATTCCTGCCACTGCCGTGTCAGGCTCGTGCGCTTTTGCAGCACATCCAGCAGGTCATTCAGGTCCGGCGCCGGGCAAAGTGTTTGCATTTGCTCGATAACGAAGCAGGCATCGCCGTCGCCCTCCCTTTCTACCGCCTCGTTGGCGCCGCGCCTGTATTCGGCCATCCAAAGTATGGCCTGCAGTCTTGCCGCCTCTCGAAACGGCGGACAGGGACGCTCCACGACCTCCCATCCCGCGGCCTCCAGGCGCCGTGCGCCGTCGCGCAGCGCCGCCTCTACCTCCGGGGCCACGGCGAGCCCCTCGGGTGCGACACAGAGCGCCGCGCGCTTGCGCGCCGGGCCTAGCTCCAAGGGCACGGGCACCCACCAGGGATCACGCTGATCCTCCGCCGCCATCGCCCCCAACGCCAGCCGCAGGTCGGCGATAGTGCGTGCAATGGGTCCCGAGACGGCCATCAGCTGGCCGCCAATATGCCGGTCGGGCGCGGTGAAATTTATCGCCGGCACCCGGCCCATGGTCGGGCGCAATCCATGAACGCCACAGGCATAGGCCGGATAACGAACCGAGCCGCCGATATCCGTGCCCTGGCCAATCGCGCCGATGCCCGCGGCCACGGCCGCCGCCGCACCGCCCGACGAGCCGCCCGGCGTCAGGGCCGGGTCGCGCGGGTTGCTTGTGTGGCCATGCAATCCATTCCTGGTGAACCAACGCAGCGAAAAGGCCGGCGTATTGGTCCTGCCGATGATGATGGCGCCGGCTTTCCGCAGATTTGAGACCACCGGATTGTCGCTATCCGCCATCAAGTCGCGCTGGGTTCTGAGACCGTTGGTGGTGGCGTGGCCGGCCTGATCCACATTCACCTTGATTGTTACCGGCACGCCCGCTAGCGCGCCGGGGCTCTCGCCACGCGCCAGCCGCTCGTCCAGATCCTTGGCCTGGCTGAGCGCTTCTTCGGGCATTTCCACGACCACCGCGTTGATCTTGGAGTTGACCGCGCCCAGACGCGACAGCGCGCTTTCGGTCACCTCAACCGCCGAGACCTGCCGATCTCTTACCAGTGCCGCAATCTCGCCCGCGGAGTGCCGCCAATACACTGACATCGCCTGCCTCCTCCCAAAAGAACCCTCAATCCAGCCTGACGCCATGGCTACTGGTCCGCAACCCTAGGCCCCGCAACATTTCTTGTATTTCCTACCCGACCCGCACGGACAGGCCTCGTTGCGCCCCACTTTTTCGAGCCGGCGAGGTCTACCTTCCGGATTCGTTATCCCGTCCACATAAACCCACCGCCCTTCTTCGCGGCGAAAATTCGACCTCTCGTGATGCAGCTTCAACTTGCCGCCTTCTTTGAATCGTGCCGAGAACTCGACCATGCCGGTGTCGTCGTCTTCGCCGCCCCCGTTGGTGTCCGAAATTGCCAAGCTTATCCATCGCACCGAGTTCGCCATACTTTCCGCCGCCGAGGGCTTGAATCTATCGCGCATATCTTTGGCGTAGGTATTTGCAATATGGTCGAAATCGCCTCGAACGAACGCCGTGAACCGGGATCGCATCAGGGCCTCGGCGGTTGGCGCCGGCGCTCCGCCCATGATCGGACCGCAGCATCGATCGAAGCTGCGACCCGAACCGCACGGGCATTGTGCCATCTGGACACTCGTTTCCGGTCCCATAAGTATCTTTCAAACGGACAGTTGCCGCACCAAATCCTCGTTGACACTGATGCCCAGGCCAGGTCTGCCAATGGGATAGACGAACCCGTTCACATGCCAGATCGGATCGCTGACCAGATCCTGCTGAACCGCCACCTCGAAAGGTTTTAGTTCGAACAGGCGCGTATTCGGCGATGCCAGCGAAAGATGCAGGCTCGCCGCGGTTGTCACGGCGGTACTCCAGGCATGGGCATTGACCGTCTTTTCATGCTCACCGGCCAGATCATCGACGAGGCTAAAACCGGTGATGCCTTCCACCCGTGCCGGATCGACCCCAACCACATCGACAATGCCGGCTTCAAGCAGATGTTTGTAACCCGCCGCCGTCCATTCGCGCTCGCCGGCGGCGATCGGCACATCGACGGCGGCTTTCAGGCGGCGGTATCCGTCCCAATCAGTAGGATAGAGCGGTTCTTCGATCCAACCGATGCCATACTCGCCCATCCGGCGGGTCACATCGATGGCGGTCTCCACATCCCAGCGCACGCCGTTGCCGATATCCACCAGGATTTCCTTATCGGGCCCCACAGCCGCCCTCAGGGCCGCGATAAAGGCTACATCCTTGTCGGGATTGCCGCCGATATCCGACAGACCTTTTTTGGCGAGCCCAAGCTTTACACTGTTGAAACCGGCCTGGAAGAAACCGGCGGCCTCATCCACGCAGGCCGCCATGGTTGCCTTATTGACGTGAGCGCTTGCATTGGCCGGCAGCCGCTCATGAGACAACCCGCCAAGCATTTCGTAAATCGGTTTCCCGGCAACCTTTCCCGCGATATCCCAGAGCGCCATATCGATCGCGCTCAAGGCAAAACCGGCAATGCCGCCTTCGCCATACCACCAGGTTTGGCCACGCATTTTTCGCCACAGGGCACGCGGGTTGGACGGGTCCTCACCCAGGATCAGCGGCGCTAGGCCTTCTTCAACGATGAGAGCCGTTGCTTTGCAGGCTTCCGGCCACATGGCGATGCCTTCGCCCCAGCCGGCAATCCCGTCGCTCGTTTCAACACGGACAAGAACGGTGCGGCGGATATTGTTGAAATCATTGGCATCGGGATAGGCCAATATCTTGGCATCGACCCGTGCAATCTTGCTCATTCTCAACCGCTCCCAGTCATCGCGCTACCCCGGCGGGCTGTCTGGTTTGACTTACCAACCGGTCGGCTGGTAAGTCAAATTGGTCAGGCCAATTAAGCATATTGGGTCGCCCGTGGTTAAGTCCCTTAAAATTCCCGTCCCCGACCTGGCGCGAAAAGTTGCGTTCGTCACCGGCGCGTCAGGAGGAATTGGGGTGGAAGTGGTGGCCGAGTTACTGCGCGCCGGTGCCACTGTTTTCGCTGGTTCCCTCGTCGAAGAGCCGCTGCCCCATTGGGTCCGGTCGTTGGGTGACGGGGCGCGGCTGTTCGAGCTTTGTTGTGACGTCACCGCCCAAGACCAGATCGATGCCGCTTTCGAGGTTGTGAAGCGGGAACGTGGCCACCTCGACATCCTGATCAACAATGCCGGCATCGTCAAACCCATAGGCGCGTTGGCCGAAATCGATGTAGAGGCTTGGACGGAATGCATCGATGTCAACATCAACGGGGTCATGCGCTGCACCCGCGCGGCCCTGCCCCAGCTCATTCAATCCAAAGGCGTCATTGTCAATGCAAGCTCCGGCGCGGCGCGCATGGCGATGCAGGGCTGGAGTGCCTACTGCACATCCAAGGCAGGGCTTTCCATGTTATCCCGCGCCACCGACCATGAATATGGATCCCTGGGCGTTAAGGTTTTCGCCCTCGGCATCGGCCCGACGGATACCGGCATGCAGGCCGCCATCCGCGCCTCGGGCATGAATCCGGTGGCCCACATCCGCCAGGCGGATCTAATCCATCCGCGGGTTCCGGCCTCGGTAATGGTTTGGCTATGTGGTCCCGATGCCCGCGCCATCGAGGAAGTCGATATCGACCTGCGGGAGGATCGTTTTCAGGCGCTGATGACAGCCAGGATCGACCCCTGATCGCCCGATTTGGTTACGCCCCCGCCGCATGGTGTAAATTATGGCGGGACGTGACCCCTGGTTCTTATGAGTGGCCAGTTCCACGATCACCCCGGCGGAGATACCTCTGGGTATGAGGCCCCGCAGCCCGGCCTGCAGGGCATTTACAATAATTTAACCATACTTCCATATACATTCAGATGGCTATCGAAGGCCCTAAACATCCTGTCATAGATGCAAGAAATGGAATAACCAGGGCGGTATGCCTTTGGGCATAAAGGTTAGGGCGGGAACATCCGCCGAAAAGGGAAATCGTATCGTGCGTATGAATGTGATGTTTGGCGATTTCTGCTACTTCAATCGCCATACGTTGAGCACCCGTTATACGCCGCTGAGCATAGGCCTGGTCGCGCAGTATACAACGGAGCAATTCAGCGGCGACGTCGATGTTTCCCTATTCAAGAGTGCCGAAAAATTCTTGGATCAAGCGGCCCAAAATCCGCCCGATGTTGTTGGCTTGTCGGTCTATTATTGGAATACGGACCTAGATCGTTACGTAATTGGCCGCCTGCGGGAGATGTTCGGCGATGATGTTATCATCATTCTCGGTGGCCCCAGCATCGACAGCGACGAACGCGAGCAACACAGATTTTTGTCGAAAGTCTTCCCCGACGCCGACGCCATCGTCATCAATGAGGGTGAATTAGGTTTTAGCAACATCGTTCGAAGGGCACTTGGAAATCGCAAGACTGTGTTCTCGGAACCCATCGATGGAGTGAGTTTTCTGGACGGTAACCAGGTGGTCACAGGGCTTCCCGTGGGTTTGAAACTGGACCTGTCGACGCTCGGATCACCTTACCTGTCCGGCCTCATGGACGATTTCTTGGACTCGCACTATCAGCCGCTAATACAGACATCTCGGTTCTGCCCTTACACATGTGCTTTCTGCGTATCTGGAAAAAATCGCGGAAAATTGCGCGGCTATCCCCTTGAACAGGTCGAAGAAGAATTGCGGTACGTTTCGAGAAAGTTTGCGGACCGGCCGCACTACACCATGTTTCTGGCCGACGAGAATTTCGGTATTCTGGCAAGGGACGTAGAGATCGCTGAGTGCATCCGAAAGTGCAAGGAGGATTTAGGTTTTCCGCACAACGTATTCTTCTACAACGACAAACGATTCACCGACACGTCGCGGTCGGTCATCGAGATTCTAGGTGATATTAATTCTATCGGGCTGACCCTCGCTCTGCAAACCGAAAACCCGGAAACGCTCAAAGCCATCAACCGGCGTAACGTGACGGAAGACGAAATTGAAAGCGCGATTTCTTGGGCAAGTGAACGCGGTATCTTGACGACGACCGAGCTCATATTTGGCCTGCCTTACGAAACCCGTGACTTATTCGTTGACTTGCTGGACCGCTCCGTCAAACGGGGGTTCGATACGGTACTGTGCCATAACTTGTTCGTAATGGACGGTATCCAATTGAATCGGCCAGACGCCCGCAAGAAATACGGCATGAAGACAAAGTACCGGTGTTTGGGGACCAACTACGGTGCCCACAACGATACGTTCTTTGCCGAACACGAGGAGGTCGTGGTCGCCACGGATTCATTTTCGTATGAGGATTTTTTGGAAATACGCGGTCTGAATTTCATGTTCTATACCGTGTTCGCTCTCAATTTTCAAAAATGGTTTTTCCAGTTCATAAGGCACCAAGGTTTCTCTCTGCCGGACTTCTTTTTGGAATTCGTCAATCCCGATCGTAGCATCAATTGGCCAGAAGGATACCTCCGGTTCCTCGATGACTTCAAGGAGGCAGTAGAGGACGAACAGTTCGATAGCCGTGCGGAACTGGTCACCAGGGTTAAGGAGAGATTCGTGGAGAACGGTAACGATGTCGGTGATCCAACGCGGATCAACGTATATTTCGGCGCCCGGCTAATCTATCAGGAATCTGGCTGGGTGAAGCAGGTCCTGCTGAACCACCTCGACAAGCTCGTGAGCCGTGGCTTGTCGAGCGAGGATTGTGATGTTGCCGATTCGTTGATCAACCTGGCTGCGCATGAACGGATCAACTTAAGGACCATCGGCGAAAAGGAGCCGTTTGTCATTTCGTATGACGTCGTTCATTGGCGAAAAAACAAATTCAAGGAACCGTTGGGCAGAATGAAAATGCCACCGAGATCGATAGAGTTTTCGGTCAAAGAGTCGGTAATTACTCAGATAAACGGGTTCCAAGAGCAGTTCTCGACTGCTCCCGACAAGGACTATTATTACGCGGCTATGGACTTCATCGTCCCGCGGTCTAACCTGCTTCACGTTTTGACCTATGACGGCGAGTGACTCAGGGTTCTTGCGAACCCATTGCCTTCAATAGCCGGTTTTCCACAACCACGTTCTCCGAGAGAACCGAGGTGTCTGGTGGCGGGGTGCGCTGACTGCCGGAGCACCCGGTTGCGCACGGTTTATTTCTCAATTGAGGCAGGGTCACCGGCACTACGAATGACTCTTGTCTTTGATGGCCGAGTCCAAGACGCTTCTCCTCGAACCAGTGCTCTGTGAGGAACTCTGAAGATATTGGTCTGGCTTGCGGTTTTACTGATTTGACATAGCGGGATTTGCAAGAAGGCGGCGGCTGGGCGGTGGTTTTCTTGCGATTTGGGATTCTTTTTCTGGCCCATTTGTGATCCCCTGTTGGTGTTCCATTCGGGGGATCCCATGCGACCGAAACAGCAGCAAAAAGCGCGTCACGACGATCTTTTCCGCGCCCGCCTCGATCGGATCATCAACATGCGACACGCGCTTGTTGTGCTGGCGGACAAAATCGACTGGACCTGGCTCGACGAGCAACTGGCGGACTGTTTTTCCGACCAAGGTCGTCCGGCGGAGCCTGTCCGCTTCATGATCGGCATATTCCTTTTGAAGCACACCTACGCCCTCTCGGACGAACAGGTCTGGGATCGTTGGGTGCATGACCCCTATTTCCAGTACTTCACCGGCGAAGAGTTTTTCCAGCACGCCTTGCCGCACGAGCGCTCCGGCAGGAGCCATTGGCGCAGGCGCATCGGCGGCAAGCTGGATATTCTTTTGGCCGAAAGCCTGAAGGTCGCGCACGACACCGGCGCCTTGAAGAAGAGCGATCTGGCCTGCGTCACCCTCGATACCACGGTGCAGCCCAAGAACCCTATGAGTTCGGCGTCAAGGTCTCGCTCACCACCACCAACAAACGCTGTAAGGGCGGTCTCTCCGTGGGCTTACGTGGTGCCACTGGCACCACGGTCCCCCTCTGAGTAACCTCCTTGCCAAGGCTTTTCCCGGCAATCCTTACGACGGCCACAACCTGAAGGACGTGATCGAGGAAACCGAGGCGCTGACCGGCCGCCAGATCGAGCGGGCCTATGTCGACAAGGGCTATGTGGCCACGATGCGACAAAGCCCTCCCGGTTCTTCAAATCGGGCCCGAAACGCGGCGTCCATGGCCAGATCAGACGCGAATTGCGGCGGCGGTCCGCCATCGAAGCCGCCTTCGGCCATTGCAAAACCGACAGCCATCTTGGCCGAAACTTCCTCAAATGCCGCCTCGGCGACCAGTTCAACGCCGTCATGAGCGCCGTCGGCTACAACCTGCGCCTCATCCTTAAATGCTTGAGGAAACTTTTGTGCAAAATCGTCACCGCAATATGGGCCGCGATATTCCAACTATCACTACTCAAACCCGCTTCTTAACAGCGGACTCGCTCACAACACCGTCGCGGCGCTAAGGCGAGCCTATCTCGACGACGACATTACCCATAACACCACCGCCTTCCACGGCCTCATGCGCAGCGGCTAAATCAGCCAGGGGGAACCGTCGGCCTATGGTGTTGATCAGCCTGCCTTGCTCCACGAGTGCCAAAATATCCCGGCATGCCGCCGCCCGCGCCGGTTCCGGCAATATGTATAGCTGCACCAGCCGCAAGGTAACACCTTTATGGGCCAGCGGATAATAGGGCAGGACCGGTTCCGGAACCGCCGTCGATGAATATGAAGCAATGACCCCGTTTGCTTTGATGATCGCGCTGTCGATAGCCAGGTTGGCGCCCAAATCCACCTCGATAATTCGCTCGACGCCGGCCCCGTCCGTCAGCGCCATGACCCTTTCCGTCACATCCTCGTGGCGGTAGTTGATCACTTCTTTGGCCCCGCCGGCGCGGGCGTGATCGGCCTTTTGCTCGCTGCTCACAGTCGCGATAACGCGAGCCCCTGACCAGGCCGCGAATTGCACGGCATAATGGCCGACGGCTCCGGCTGCACCGGCGACCAGCAGGGTTTGGCCGCCGACGGATCCATCGGATAACACCGCGTGATGGGCCGTTTGCGCCGGCACGCCAAAACACGCGCCCTCGGCGAAGTTTGCCCCGTCGGGCAGGCGAATAGCTTGTTCTGCCGGCAGCGCGACAAATTCCGCCGCGGTACCGAACGGCCGCCCACGCTGCGCATTATACAGCCAGACACGTTCGCCAACCCGCTCGTCATTGACACCGGCGCCCACGGCATCGATTACGCCGGCCCCATCGCTATGGGGAATGATCCGCGGCGCGGGCATGGTCGCACCCAACCATCCGGCGCGTTTTTTGGTATCGGATGGATTTACGCCCGAGGCGTAAAGCCGCACCTTAACTTCACCGTGACCGGGGTCCGGAGCCGGCATATCGCCGAGCGTGATAACCTCCCGGGCCGGGCCGGTACGCTCGTACCATCCTGCGCGCATCACGCGCCCGCCCGCTGCCCATCGGCTAGGGCCATTTCGATCCGCCGCGCCGCTTGCCGCAACGCCGCGACGACCCGGTTTTGGCCGCGTAACAATTGCGTCTGCGCAAAGCCCAACATATCGGTATCGTACCGGTCTAGCTTAGTGGCGATTGCGGGCAGCAGCGGCACCACCATGGCCGGATCATGGGTAAATCGGGGTTGGTTGGTGAATACGATAGGGATCAGAATGCGCGCCAGGTCGCCGATAACCGCATTTGCGTTGTTATTCGCCAGCGCGCCGGATTCAGCCCCGTCATAAAATGTGGCAAGCCGGTCATCCAGCACTCGCGCGGCTGCTAGGGCCGGCGATAGATCGAACCGATTGCCCGCCGCACTCTGGCGTTCATCGATGGTCGCACAAATGCGTTTCGAAACGGCGCGCCAATCGAACGGCGAGAGATCGGCATTCGCCAGCCTTAACACCGCCAGCAGATAGATTTTGCTGTCGGTGATCATCACTTCCTTGTCGGCGATTTCCAGTGTGTCATTCTCTGTGTGCCAGGCGATGTTGCCGCCGCAGCCGCCGCAGAAATAATAGCCTTTCTCCGCGACAAGCGCCTCCGGCATCATTGACGTGGCCATGAAGAAGCCGCTGATGCCGATATTGTTGAAAGTATAGTCGCTCGAACGGTTAGGCAGTTTCGTCGTCGCCTCCAGGCCCGTGACATCGCGGATCACCTGTTTGGCGAAGCCCTCCGTTTCCGGCATTAGCGCGACATCGCGATAGCTCGTGGCCCAGCGGCAGCCCGGCGAGTCGCAATTCGTGTGGGCGATACAATTTTCGTCCAGATCGATGGCGAATCGATCGGCGAACCAGGCACTGCCGCCATATCGGCCCGAAGAATGTCCCGGCCACCACACGATCCGCACCGACCGCTTTAGTTTATCCTGGTGCTTCCATAACACCCTGGCAATCTCCAGCATCACGGCGTCGCCGGTCGCGTTATCGCCGACGCCGACGCCCCAGGAATCGTAATGCCCATGCAGCAGCACGAATTTCTCCGGCTCTACCGAGCCCCGAATTTCGACCATCGGCAGCTTTGATTTGAACCAGCCTTCCTCGAGATTGGTCACAAGCCTGCCGGATTGACCGGCTTTGGCCGCCGCAATGATTTTCTGACCATCCGGGTTATTGACGATGCCTACCGAAATTTTTGGTTTGCGCGGCAGTGAATCCAGATCCGGCGTGCCCCAGATCGTGCTGCACGACCCCCAATGTATGTCTTCGCCCGGATTGACGATGATCACGCCGGCCGCACCCCAATCTTCGAACAACGAAATCTTGGCCGGATTGGAATAACCTTCTGTCACCAAAATACGACCGGCAATCCGTTCGACGCCGCCTTGGGCAACGAAATCGGCACCGAACAATTCCGCCGCATCGCGGGAGTAATTGAACAGGCTTGCCGGCAGCGAATGCACATAGAATAGCTCGGCGTCGATGCCCTTGGGGGCGGCCACGCTCATGGCGGGCGCCTTGGCCCGCAAGCGGGTGGTACCGATGTGAACCGAGGCATCGCCGGGCAGGCTCAGCAGCAGCGTCGGTTCATACAGGGTGACCGGCACCCCGCGACCGGCCAGCCTTTCCGCGATGATATCTGCGGCGCGGTTACAATTGTCGGGATGCTCGCGAACGATCGTTGAAAAAGTCTCGATCAGAGCCCAAGGGAAATCGATACCGATTTCCGCCAGCAGTTCATTCTCCAATGGGCTGAGCATGATTGTCCTCCCGATTGTTCCAGCCTCTAGCAGGCTGCTGAAGAAGTCTGGCGGGAATCAAAATGAAGACAATTTTCGCAGCAATAGGAGTAGATTTGTTCGCATCGGCAATTGGATCATTTTGAGCCCGTCACGACTTTTTCAGCAGCCTGCCAGAGTGTCGCGTCATCGACTTGCCGCGTCGCTTCGCGTAACGCCGCGACAACACGGTTCTGCCCGCGCATGAGCTGGGTTTTGGCAAAGCCCAAATTGGCCTCCCGGTGCCGCGTCAACGCCGCCGCGACCGCTAAGGTCGGCAGCGGCGGTGCCGAGTAGGCCGGGTCGTGGCGAAAGCGAGCTTCACGCGTATAATTGAGCGGCACCAAAATGCGCGCCAGGCCTTGAATGACCTCATTCGCCGCCGCGACATCACCGTCACCGCAATCCAGTTGGTCATAAAATCGCGTTAGCGCCGCACTAAGTTCTCCAATAGCTGTGCGTGTCGGCGATAGATCGAAGAGTTCGCCCGCCGCGTTTTGGTAATGCTCGGCTGTAGCCGCCAGATCCTTCGCAGTGCTGCGCCAGTCGAAGGGCAAAATGTCGGCGTTCGCAACCCGCAAGATAGAAAGCAGATAAATCTTGATATCGGCCATCAATATGTCTTTGTCCGCAATCTCGAGCGTATCGTTTTCCGTGTGCCAGGCAATGTTGCCGCCGCACCCGCTGACCCGGTAATAGCCTTTCTCTTCACGCAAACCATCCGGCATCGTCGAACTCAGCATAAAGAAGCTCGAGATACCGATATTGTTGAAGGAATAGTCACCTGCCTGGTGCGGACGGTTAGTGACGGCGTCGGTGCCGGTCACGTCCTTGATCGCACCAAGGACCAGTTCGGCTGTTTCCGACATGGCCGTGGTTTGATGATAGCTTGTCGCCCACCGGCAGCCGGGTGAGTCGCAATTGATCTGAGCGACGCAATGATCGTCCAGATCCATGGCGAAAGCATCGGCATACCAGGTGCTGCCGGCGTAGCGCCCGGTCGAGTGACCCGGCCACCAGGCCACGCGCACCGAGCGCCTGAGCTTGGCGCGGTTGTTCCACAGCACCCGCGCCAATTCGAGCAGCGTCGCGTCTCCCGTCGCATTGTCACCCACACCCACGTCCCAGGAATCAAGATGGCCGTGCACAAGTACGAACTTGTCCGCGGCCTCAGTGCCGGGAATATCCACAACCGGCACCTTTTGCATGTACCAGCCTTCCTCGAGCTCGCAGACGATTGTCGCTGAGCCGCCATCCTGCGCCAGCGCGATCAGCTCTTGGCCATCTGGATTGTTGACCGCGACTGCTGGAATATTCGGCTTTCGTGATAAATCATCGAGGTCTGGTGTGCCCCAAACGGTCGTGCAAGTGCCCCAATGTATGTCTTTGCCCGGATTGACGGCGATAATGCCGAGAGCCCCCCATGATTCGAAAAAGCTGGTGTTGGCCGGATTGGCGAAACTCTCGGTCACGACGATTTTACCGGCGACCAAAGCCCGTGCATCTTCCTCAGACGTGACACTATCGCCAAACAAGTCTCCAAGGTCGCGCGAATAGGACCGGATGTTCTTCGGGTTAGAGCGCAAATAGACCAGCGGCCCCGCAAGCCCTTCCGGCACGCTGCGGCTGTTCGACGGTGGTTTTGCCCGATAAACCTTGCCGCCGGCCGCGACCTCGGCGCGCAGCGGAATGCTCAGAAAGACCGTCGGCTGATGCACGGTAACAGGCACGCCGAGGGACGACAGCCGGCTTGCCAGGCTGTCCACGGCACGATTAACATCCTCGGCGCGCCACCGCGGCATGGTCGCGAATTCCTCGACCAGCGCCCAAGGCGCATCCAAGGAAACGGTGTCAAGGATCTGTTTTTCCAGGGCCTTCATTGGGGATCTCCCGGGCAGGTTTTATTGAGTAAAACGCTGTTTTAATACGCTAGGCCCAGCTCTCTGTGAATGCAAGATGCCCTGCTGCGGCAACATGCAACCGGCCGCGACACCGCACGCATCGAATGTGTTTGCCTAACCAACGCCGGTACGCCACACTAAGTCATGCTGAAACGTTGTTTCGGTGAATGAAAAAAAGTGGGAGGGAACGGTGCGGCTGCAATATTTCGTACCTGGCCCCATGTCTAAGGGGCCGCTTGGCCCCCGGGAGTTAACGCGCCGCCAAGCGCGGCTATGCCAATGGGTCGAGCCCGCCACGCAGGTGGTGGTCCAGGACGCCCCGGATGGCCCGCTATTTGTCGAATCGACGGAGCATAGTGCCGCGGCCGACGCAATTGTGCTCAATGGCGTCCGCGCTGCCGAGAGGGCCGGGTATGACGCTTTCATCATTGGCTGTTTTGGCGACCCTGGTATCGCTGCCGCCCGTCAACAGCAGCGAATCTCGGTCGTCGGACCCGGCCAAGCCTCGATGCGGCAGGCCAGCAGGATCGGCCGATTTTCCATTATCACGTTGCTCGATGAAACCATCCCGCTGCACGAGTTTCAGGTTCGCGAGGCCGGCCGGACAGATGAGCTTGCATCGATAAGGCCAACCGGGATCCGTGTGCTGGATCTACCCAAAGACCCGCACTTTACCGCTCAGCGAATTATTGAGGTTGGTCGACAAGCTGTTCGCCAGGATGGCGCATCCGTGCTTGTCCTCGGCTGCATGAGCATGTCTTTCATGGGCCTCGACGACCAGCTTACGGGTGAGATCGGCATACCGGTCATCAACCCGGCCAAGGCGGCATTGGCGGCCCTGAAGATTTTGTCGCCAGCCGTGGCATCCGGCGATGCGGTAGGGCCGGCATACAACCTTGATGACAGAACAGGTACTCAGCACTTGGGCACCGTACAATAGGAGGGAATGATGATCAGGAGAAAGATTCTATTCACCGCTCTTTCGCTCGGCGTGAGTGCATTTGCGGTGGGAGCCCTGCCGCTGGCATCTCCGGCAATGGCCGACGTCGGCGAGATTCGCGACTTAACCTTGCTGGCCCGCGACCAAGGTGCCAATCCACAGGCCTTTCAAGCGGCCCAATTGATTGCCCAGGTTTGGAACCAGCTTGGCCTCAAGGTCACGGTACGCGGCATGCCGCGCCTGCAGCAGTCGGAACTGGTCTGGTACAACCGCGACAAATGGGACATGACCATGTGGCAAATGGTCGGCCGCCCGGAGCGTAGCGACCCGGATGAGTTGCTGTTCAACTTGTTTCATTCATCCACGACAGAGAGTGGCTACAATTTCATCGGCTACAAGAGTGAGGAATTTGACAAACTTGCCGAGGCCCAGCGCGTCGAGACCGACAAGGATAAGCGCAGCGACCTGATCAAACAGGCGCAGGCTGTTCTTGCTCGCGATCAGCCCAACATGTTCCTCGTCTACCCGAAACGGACATTCGCGTTCGACAATGCGATATTTGCCGATGACTCTGTTGTTGAGCAGTCCGGTCTTGGGATCAAGAACATCTGGTCTTACCTCGGCGCCAAGCCCCTGGGCGACCAGAAAGACATGATCCTAAACAGCACCGACCCTCTCAACGCCATCAACCCGCTCTACATTAGCGGCGCTACTGATTCTTGGGTCACAGAGTTGATTTGGGATCGCCTGCTCCGCATCAGCCCCGAAGGATTGGCTGAGCCATGGGCTGCTGAGAGTTTTGAGTGGCTCGACCAAACCACCATTGACGTCGTCTTACGCGAAGGCATGAAGTGGCATGACGGCATGCCGGTGACCGTGGAAGATGTCGTATTTTCGTTCGAAGTACCCAATGTCGGCGACGAGGTGCCGATGTACAAACCCTTCGTCAAGAACATAGAATCTATCGAAATCATTGATGACCGCACGGTCCGCTTTAAGCTCAACAATCCGTCGGCGGCGTTCCTCACATCGTCGCTTGCGAAGGTAAACCTGGTTCCCAAGCACATTTGGCAGCCGGTGATCGACGATCTCGCCAACCGTCCGGAAAACGCCGAATCCTATCAGGAGGACCTTCCGATCGGCTCCGGTCCCTTTAAGTTCGTCCGCTGGAAGCAGCAGGAGGAAGTGGTTCTGGCACGTAACCCCGAACACTTCTCGCCACCGCAAATCGATCGCTGGATAATCCGCATTGTCTCCAATTCGGAAGCCACGATCAGCATGCTGCGCAGCGGCGAGATCAACTTCCTGGCCGATTACAACGGTGACCCGGAGATTCTTAAGGACGTCGCTGCCAAGGATGGCGATATCTCTATTGTATCCTCCACCGATATTGGTTTTCAGTACGCCACTGTAAATCAGCGCCGGCCCCCGTTCGATGATGTTGCCATGCGGCGCGCCTTGTCGCTGGCCATTGATCGCGACCTGATGGTCGAGGCAGCATGGAACGGCAGTGCCGAGGTCGCCAACTCGCCAGTGTCCACAGCCCTGGCCTTTTGGCGCGACGATGACGCATTGGCCATTTCGGCGAATTTGGAGGAAGCCAAGGCGTTACTCAAAGATGCCGGCTACAGGTTGATAGATGGCCGTCTGCACTATCCCGAGGGGGTGGAGGAAACCCTCGTAGGCCCGTAAAGCCGCAGGTTTTTCTCAGGTCATAGGGGTTGCCCGCATGCTGCGTGTGATGAACAGGCTACTGCACATGGTATTTGTCCTTTGGGCAGTAGCGACCATCATGTTCTTCATGTTTCGGCTGATGACGGGCAATCCCCTGGCCGCTTACATCGACACCAACTTCACCATTGAGCAGCAACAGGCATTGATGGCGCAGTTCGGTCTCGATAAGCCGCTGTGGAAGCAATACATCATTTATATGGGCAACTTGCTTCAGGGCGAACTGGGGCAGTCGTTTTTCTATCGCAAACCGGTGGGGGAGGTGCTCATGAACGCCTTTCCCAATACCATTGTCCTCACTATGGGGGCACTTGTGATCGCCTATTTATTCGGCATCCCGGTCGGTGCCTATTTGGCCTGGAAGCGCGGCACTTGGGTTGAGGGCGTGGGCATTCCCACGGTGCTGGCGACCCGTGCCGCACCTGAATTCTGGCTCGGTATGATCCTGCTGGCAGTGTTTGCCTTCAATCTTGGCTGGTTTCCTTCTGGCGGGGCGAACACCGCCGGGGCTGAGTTCGACAGCGAACTTGCGAGATTTCTATCTCTCGATTTCCTTTGGCATCTGATCCTGCCGGCCTTAAGCCTTTCTTTGTACTTGCAGGGGCTACCGCTATTGCTCATGCGCTCCAACATGCTCGAGGTCATGCAGGAAGAGTTTGTTACCATGGCGCGCATGAAGGGCCTGTCCGAATGGGCGATCATCATGCGCCACGCGGCGCGCAACGCGTTGCTGCCCGTGGTCACCACATTTGCCCTGAGTATTGGTCTTTCGGTCGGCGGCAATGTTGTTGTCGAGACCGTGTTCAGTTGGCCGGGCCTCGGACGCCTGCTTGTCGGTGCCGTCGCATCGAGCGATTTTCCTCTGGCCCAGGGCGCGTTCCTGCTCATAACTCTGGTCTTGGTAACGATGAATTTCGTCGCCGATCTGCTCTACCATACTCTGGACCCGAGAGTGTCTCATGGCAGCCGCAACTGAAGACCTCGCTCTAGCGCCCTACATCTATCGGCGCAAATCGGTAAGAAAACGTGTGCTCTCGGCGCTGCATAGCCTGGTCGCCGTGCCAATGCGCGATCCATTTGCGCTCGCTGGGGTGGCGATCTATGCCGTCTTTGTCTTCGTCGCTATATTCGCCAACCAAATAGCACCCTACGATCCCCTGGAGATCCTGTTCGCCGACGGTAAGCTGGCGGCCAATATTGCGCCACTCACTGAACCACATATTCTTGGTACCACCAATCTGGGGCGGGACATATTTTCACAATTGGTGTTCGGCACCCGAAGCGCCCTAATAATTGGGCTATCGGCGGCATTCGTGGTCGCGACACTTGGCACATTGGTGGGTCTTTTGGCCGGTTATTTTGGTGGCTGGGTGGACGTTGTCACCATGCGTGTGGCCGACATCGCGCTCGGCATACCTTTCCTACCCTTTGTGATCGTCCTGGCGGCATTCCTTGATCCAAGCGTCTGGAACATTGTTCTTGCCATGGCGATTCTGCTCTGGCCCAACACGGCCCGTGTCGTTCGCAGCCAGGTGTTGACGGTTCGCGAGCGCGCGTTCATCGACGCGGCGCGGGTTACCGGCTCAAGCACGTCGCGCATTATCTTTCAACATGTGGCACCGAATATTCTGCCCCTGTCTTTCCTTTATGGCTCCATCGCCATCGGTTGGGCGATCCTTACGGAAGCCAGTATCAGTTTCCTTGGTTTTGGCGACAGCAACTCCGTTTCTTGGGGTGTCATGCTGCAAGATGCATTCCTCAGCCAGGCACTGTCCCGCGGCCAATACTATTGGTTTTTGCCACCGGGTTTTTGCATCATCTTGGTCGTTGTCGCGGGATTTTTTATCAGCCGGGGTTACGAAGAAATCCTGTTTCCGAAACTGCGGGATTAATCCCCTGTCCATCCTGTCAATCCAGAATCTCCAGGTCCACTACACGACGAGGCGTGGCATCACGCGCGCTGTCGACGGCGCGACTTTTGATGTGCCGGAGGGTCATATCGTTGGGCTGGTTGGAGAGTCCGGTTGCGGTAAAACCACCGCGGCGCGCGCCATCACACGTGTCATACCTAAGAGCGCGACCATCGCCGGCGGCCGCATTCTCTTCGATGGCAGGGATCTGCTTCAACTGTCTGAGCGCGACATGGTGGCACTGCGCTGGCGCGAAATCGCCTTCATTCCGCAAAGTGCCATGAACTCCCTCGATCCCGTCTATCGGGTAGAGACCCAAATCATCGAGATCCTGCGCGATCGTGGCGGCTACGACCGCGGCCGTGCCCGGCGCCGTGCCGTGGATTTGTTTGAGATGGTTGGTCTCGATAGAAAGCGTCTGCGCGACTTCCCCCATCAATTCAGTGGCGGCATGCGCCAGCGCGCTGCCATTGCTTTTGCCTTGGCGTTAGAGCCGCGTTTGATCATCGCCGACGAGCCGGTCACCGCACTGGACGTAATCGTTCAGCGCCAAGTGCTCGACACTTTTAAGGATTTACAGGTCCGCCTCGGTCTTTCGGTTATTCTCGTGACCCACGACATCAGCGTCGTCGCGTTTAGCTGCGACGAGGTTGTTGTCATGTATGCCGGTCAGGTTGTTGAGGCCGGCCCCACCGCCACCGTGCTCTCCGAGCCCATACATCCCTACACCATGGGTCTGTACAATGCATTTCCTGATTTGCAACGCAGCGGCGGCACGCTTGTGCCCATTGAGGGCAGCCCGCCAGACCTAACCCAGGACCTTTCTGGCTGCCGCTTCGCCGAGCGCTGCCCGTTCGTGATCAATAAATGTACGGCTGAGTCGCCGGCACTTACCCGGATTAGCGACCGCCATATCGCTGCCTGCTGGCGCCAGGATGAGGCACCGGTCCTCCGGCAAAAGGCCG
>QIGO01000219.1 GCA_003230015.1 Alphaproteobacteria bacterium
GGCAGCATCGTTCTCGCCGATGGCGGTTTTACCTGCTGGTAGGTTGAGCGATATGGTGCCGCCGGGGTGAATTGAACACCCGACCCCACCCTTACCAAGGGTGTGCTCTACCCCTGAGCTACGGCGGCCTTGGGATTGGGGTATGCCATAGGCTTGGGCCGGGGGCAAGCGGCTCTCGTTGGCCGTTAGGCGGCGATGAGTTGGAAGTTGTCGACGTCGACGAGGCCGAGGTCGGTGATTTTTAGGTGGGGGATTACCGGCAGGGGTAGGAAAGCGAGCTGCAGGAAAGGCTCGGCCAGGGGGCAGCCCATGGATTTGACGGCCTGGCGCAGGCCGATGAGGTCTTGCTGAACCTGGGCGAAAGGATTGTCGGACATGAGGCCGGCGATGGGTAGGGCAAGCTCGGCCCGGATGGCGCCATCGCGGGCGGCGACAAAACCGCCGCCGAGTTCGATGAGGCGGTTGACGGCGAGCACCATGTCGGCGTCGTCCATGCCGACGACACAGATATTGTGACTGTCGTGGCCGACACTGGAAGCCAGGGCGCCGCCCTGGAGGCCGAAACCACGGACGAAAGCACGGCCGATGTTGTTGTTGACACCATGGCGGGCGAGGACGCAGATCTTGGCGGTGTCCTGGGCCGGGTCGGGCCGGCGCTCGCCGTTGTGGTAGGGCAGGCTGAGGGTGAGATGTGCGGTGATGATCTGGCCGGAGATGAGACCGATGACCGGGCCGGTGGGACCGGCCGCCGGGACACGCAACAGGTCGGCGGTGATGGGGTCTAGCTTGATGGAGTCACGGCCGACCTGGGTGGGGGTGCCGTCGAGGGGGGCGAAACTTTGTTCATCCACCGGTTTGCCGGATTTGATGACGGTGTGGACGGCGCAGGTCTCGACGTCGGATAGCAGCACCAGATCGGCAAGATATCCCGGGGCGATGAGCCCGCGATCGCGCAGGCCGAATCCCTGGGCGGCGGACCAGGTGGCGGCGCGGTAGGCGATGACCGGCGGCGCGCCGGCGGCGATGGCGCCGCGAATGAGATGGTCGAGATGGCCTTCCTCGGCGATGTCGAGGGGGTTGCGGTCATCGGTGCAGAAAGTCACGAAAGGCGATGTGGTGGTATCGAGTATGGGGGCCAATGCGGCCAGATCCTTCGAAACACTGCCCTCGCGGATGAGCACCTGCATGCCCTTGGCGAGTTTCTCGCGGGCTTCGGCAAGGCTGGTGCTTTCATGGCAATTGCGGATGCCGACGGCGCAATAGGCATTTAGTTCGTGGCCGCTGACCAGGGGGCAGTGGCCGTCGATATGGGCGCCCTCAAAAGCGGCGAGTTTCTCCAGCACCCCCGGGTCCTTGGCGAAGATACCGGGGAAGTTCATGAATTCGGCGAGGCCGATGACGGCGGGGTGGCCGCGATAGGGCAACAGGTCGTCGGCGCTAAGGCGGGCGCCGGCGGTCTCGAGGTCGGTGGACGGCACGCAAGAGCTGAGTTGGACACGCAGATCGACGGTCAGTTGGGCGCTGGCGTCGAGGAAATATTCGAGGCCGGCGCGGCCGAGAACGTTGCAGATCTCGTGGGGGTCGCAGATCGCCGTGGTGGTGCCTCGGGGCAGGACGCAGCGGTCAAACTGGCGCGGTGTGATCAGGGTGGATTCCACATGGACATGGCTGTCGATAAATCCAGGGGAGACGACGAGATCCTTGCCGTCGATCTCGACCTGGCCGCGGTAATCTTCGTGGGTGCCGACTATGCGGTCGGCGCAAATGGCGATGTCGCCACGATCGACGGTACCGCTGGCGACGTTGAGGAAGCGGGTGTTGCGGATGACCAGGTCGGCGCGCTCGCGGCCCAAGGCCTGGTCAATACGTCGCGCGAGATGGGCTGTCTTGGACATTAAAGGTATATAGGCCTTATGGCGGCGTTGAGGTAGCCTCTCGTTGCGGTGCTGTGTTTGAGATGCACCGGTGAGAAAGGCCAGCCATGAGCAAGGGCGATAAGGGACCAGAAAAAGTACCGGCGGCGGAGCGCGAGGCGCGGCGGGCGCAGGCGCTGCGGGCGAACCTGCAGAGACGCAAGGCACAGACGCGGGCGCGGCGTGAGGAAGACGCTGACGGGGACCGGGAAGATCAGGGCGAGGCTTGAGCAGCAGGCCGCTCAATACTCGGTCAGATTACGCTACTGGCCGCTTGAGACAGCTTGGCGCATCCTATACAAACGCATGCCAAGGGTCTGGTTTTGTTGGACTCAAAACCAGACCCTTGAGTCTTGTTTTGGCGTGTTTGCTGGCGGAAAAGCGGTGCCCGCTTTTCCTGGAAACACTCTAGGAACACGCGCGGGCGAGGGGGCTTGGGCATGGCGGTAATGCCGGATTCATGGATCAGGCGCATGGCGCTTGAGCATCGCATGATCGAGCCCTTTGTCGATGAGCAACAGCGTGCAGGGGTGATCTCCTACGGGGTGTCGTCCTACGGCTATGACGCGCGGGTCAGCCGCGAATTCAAGATCTTCACCAATGTGGATTCGGCGACGGTGGATCCGAAAGACTTCAACGAGTCGAGTTTCGTCGATCGCGAGGTCGATGTCTGTATCATTCCGCCGAATAGTTTTGCGCTGGCGCGAACGGTGGAGTATTTCCGCGTGCCGCGGGACGTGCTGGTGATCTGTCTGGGCAAATCCACCTATGCGCGCTGCGGGATTATCGTCAATGTGACGCCGCTGGAGCCGGAATGGGAAGGCCATGTGACGCTGGAATTCTCCAATACGACGCCGCTGCCGGCAAAGATCTACGCCAATGAAGGTGCCAGCCAGTTTCTGTTCCTGAAAGGCGAAGGGCCGCCGGATGTGTCCTACGCGGACCGGGCGGGCAAATATATGGGGCAACGGGGTATCACGGTGCCGAAATTGTAACTTTTTGCGGGGGTCGCAACGTCACTGTCTCGACATAAATCCGGGGTATTTGGGCGATCCAGAACCCCTGCGGAAACAGGCATAGGCTTCAATCAATGGACAAAATTCGAATTCGCGGCGGCCGCGCGCTGAACGGCAAAATCACGGTTGGCGGCGCCAAGAACGCGGCATTGCCGCTGATGGCGGCGAGCCTGCTGACCGAAGGGACGCTAAAACTGGCGCCAATGCCGCATCTGGCCGATATCACCACGATGGTCAATCTGCTGGGCCAGCACGGGGTCAGGGTGGCGCTGGATGGGGAGGCGCAAAATGGCGGATTTGCCGGGCGGGCGCTGTCGCTTACCGCCGACGATATCAACAATGTGACGGCGCCTTACGATCTGGTGCGCAAGATGCGCGCCAGCGTGCTGGTGCTGGGGCCGCTGCTGGCCAGAGAGGGTAAGGCCGTGGTTTCCCTGCCGGGGGGCTGTGCTATCGGCAGCCGGCCGGTTGATCTGCATCTGAAGGGCTTGAGCCAATTGGGCGCCGAGGTTGAAGTGGAGGGCGGGTATGTCCATGCCGCCGCGCCGAAGGGACTGACCGGGGCGCGGATCGTTTTCCCGCAAGTCTCCGTCGGGGCGACGGAGAATCTGCTGATGGCGGCGGCGCTGGCGCGTGGCGAATCGCGCTTGGAAAATGCCGCGCGGGAACCGGAAATCGCCAATCTGGCGGAATGCCTGATCGCCATGGGGGCGCAGATAGAAGGGGTGGGCAGCGATACATTGTTGGTGCAGGGCGTGGAAAAGCTCCATGGCGCGGACCATGAGGTGATGGCGGACCGGATCGAGAGCGGCACCTACGCCATCGCCGCGGCGATTACCGGCGGGTCGCTGGACCTGGCGGGGGCGCGGCTGGAGCATATGGACGCGCTTGCCGGGGTGCTGCGGGAAGCCGGGGTGACGATCGAGCAACGCAATGGCGGGGTGTTCGTATCGCGGGCCAATCACGAACTGATCGGCGTCGATGTCATGACCGAACCCTATCCGGGTTTTGCCACCGATCTGCAGGCGCAGACGATGGCGCTGATGGCGGTGGCGAAAGGTGCATCGATGATTACCGAGACGATTTTCGAAAACCGCTTCATGCATGTGCCGGAACTGAGCCGCATGGGCGCCAATATCAACCTGCATGGCGGCTCGGCGATGGTGCGCGGGGTCGATAGATTGACCGGGGCCCCGGTGATGGCCAGCGATCTGCGGGCCAGCGCCTCGCTGGTGCTTGCCGGCCTGGCGGCCGAAGGCGAAACCTTGATCAACCGCGTTTATCACCTGGATCGCGGGTATGAGCGGCTGGAAGAAAAACTGGCGGGGGTTGGCGCGGATATCGAAAGGGTCGAGGCGGCGGAGTGAGCGGTAAGGAAGTCTGGAGCCCTTCGCCGCCACTGAAACTTCGCGCAGAAGATCGCGAAGATCTCGCGGTGGTGTCGGCGTGCCTGCAAGATGCCCTGGTGCCGCTGAGCGACATGGCGTATCAGGCGGACGAGAAACGCTTCATGATGGTGGCCAACCGATTTCGCTGGGAACGCGAAGGGGACAAACCGCGCCGCCACTCCGAACGGGTGTTGTGCGGATTGTGTTTCGAAAATGTCGACGGTGTACGCATGCGCGGGCTCGGAGAGGTCCGTCAATCCGGTTTTCTCAATCTGCTGGCCGTGGAGGCGGCCGATGACGATGGGCCGGCGGTGGTGCTGACATTTTCCGGTGAGGCGGCGGTGCGCCTGGAAACCAGCGGTTTGCTGTGTCATTTAGAGGATCTGGGGGAATCCTGGCCGACCAGCTGGAAGCCGGATCATCCCGGCGACTGAAACCCGGCCCCCCGCAATGGCCGGAAAGCGGAGAGCGCCTGTGGCGAAGGATGATGCATTGGTGATGGCTCTGCCGAAGGGGCGGATCCTGAACGCGCTGATGCCATTGTTGCGTGAGGCGGGTATCGAGCCCGAGCCGGCTTTCGACGATCCGAAAAGCCGGCAATTGCGGTTCGCTACCAACCAGCCGGGGTTCGACCTGGTGCGGGTGCGGTCGTTCGATGTGGCGACGTTCGTGGGGTTCGGCGGGGCGCATCTGGGGGTATGCGGCAGCGACGTGGTGATGGAGTTCGACTATCCCGAACTCTATGCGCCGGTGGATTTGGGCATTGGGCGCTGCCGGCTGGTGGTTGCCGAGGTGCCGGCGCTGGCAAGCGAAGACGACCCGAGCCGGTGGAGCCATGTGCGGGTGGCGACGAAATATCCGAACCTGGCGCGCCGACATTTCGCGGCACGCGGGGTGCAGGCGGAGTGCGTGCATCTGAACGGGGCGATCGAGTTGGCCCCGAGCCTGGGGCTGTGCCGGCGCATTGTCGACTTGGTGGAGACAGGTTCGACCTTGCGGGCCAATGGCTTGGTGGAAATCGAGACGATCTGCGCGGTAAGCTCCCGGCTGGTGGTGAACAGGGCGGCGCTGAAGACGCGGGCCAGCGAACTGACCATGTGGCTGGACAGGCTGCGCAAGGGTGTGCAGGACCGAAGCGATGCGGCGTAGTATTTTATGGAAGCCTCAATTTTGACAATGATTTAGAGGCTATTCTTAGCGGGCAGTGTGAGATCCGTTTGCGGTTGAGCATGGCAGGGGACAATTGCGGCCGTGGTGGCTGAGACAGGCAGTGAGGGGAGGCGCGGCAGCCGGCACAAGCTGGTGTCGGTTACTCTCGATGACCACGGCATCGTGCGTTACCACCCGGATGTGGAGCGCGAACGGGCAGTGGCCATTTTCGATCTTGTCGAGGAAAATTTCTTCCGCCCCGCCGGGGATCATCAGGGGCCCTATGCGCTGCGTCTTGCAGCGCGTGACCGACGGCTGATATTCGATATTCGTGGCGAGGATAATGTGCCATTGGGCAAAGTGAAACTGGCGCTGCTGCCGTTTCGCAAGATCATCAAAGACTATTTCACGGTTTGTGAAAGTTACTATGAGGCCATCAGTTCGGCTGGTTTGGCGCAAATCGAGGCCCTGGATATGGGGCGCCGCAGTTTGCACAATGATGGGTCGGAACGCCTGATGGCACAGCTTAATGGGCGTATCGAGGTGGATATGGCGACGGCGCGGCGGCTGTTCACCTTACTTTGCGTTCTGCATATTCGGGATTAGTGGCAGCGGCGCCCTGCCGCTTGCCGCGACGACGGCGCACCGTGTTCCATAGGGCCCGGTTGGTCTAACGGCGCACGAAATTGTGCCTGCCGGCGGTTTATTTAGCCGGTTCGAATGGGAATGACTGATCTTTTGTGCGAATATTTGGCGCAAGGCTAAGCGGCTGAAGACTGGGGAGTGCGGTTGGCGCGGGCATGGGATCATCTTCGCTCAAAACAGATTCCAGAGAGAAAGCCGGTGGCGATGAGGCAAGGCTGGAAGAGCGGCTGGCCGAGCTGCGTTGCCGCTTTGGGGCGATGGCGGCAAATGAGCCGCTGCTCAATCTTAAACAAGGCAAGCGCACATCGTGGCGGACACTTGAGGTCGCTGCCGAAACACTCCATGAGGCGCTGCTGGGCGGTGACGATGTAGCGCTGTTGCCGCGTCCGGCATCAGGCGATGGCGTGGCGGCCGGCAGCGCGCATACGGACCTGGCAGCGGAAAAACATGACCGGTGGCTGCTTTGGTTGGCGCATCAGACACGGGGCGGCGGCGCGGGCAACAATCTTTATTTGGTGTATGGATTGCTGACGTTACCGGATGCCGATGGGGGCGAGGCGGCGCTGGCGCCATTGCTGTTCATACCGGCGCGGTTGGTGCAATCGAAAATTTCTAACCGAAGCCATGGGCGGCAGGCCCGGATCGCCTATTGCGGCGGCGCGGCGATGGGGAATTGGGCTCTCGACGACATGCTGCGGCGCAAGCATGGGTGCGCCTTGCCCAGTCCGGCGGATGGAGAGACGCCGGCGCGTTTTTTGGACCGGGTGGAGGAGGCGCTCGACGATGCCACCGGGGCACGGGTGTTGCGCCAGGTGGTGCTCGGCAGATTCGATTTACGCCCGGCGATGGTGGTGCGGGATCTCGACCCGGCGTGTTGGCGCGCGGCGGAACCCCTATGGCGGCATCCGAATGTGGCACGGTTGCTCGGTGGCGAACAGCAACCAGAACCGGTGCCGCCGGCGGTGGATGTGGAGCGGCTGCTGGTACATCCAGCCGATGAGGCACAGCGGGCGTGGGTCAGTGCTGCCCTGGGAGACAGCGACCTGGTTGTGGAAGGGCTGCCGGGCTCGGGGCGCTCGCAAACTCTCGCCAATATGATTGCCGCGGCGATGGAGCAGGGGCAAAAGATCTTATTGGTGGCCGAGGCACCACGATATCTCGAGGCCGTGCGGCGGTTGCTTGACGAAGCCGGCCTGGGCGATTTCTGCCTCACCTCGCCCACGGGCACGGCAAATACCGGCCGCGACATCGCGCGCCGGATCGAGCGGCTAGGCCATTTTCGCGAACCTAGCGGGACCGTTGACCCGGCACAGGCGATCGCCGACGGGCAGAAGGAATTGGGCGAACATGGGACGAGACTGGATAGCGGCCGCAACCGGCTCGGTTTGACGCCGCGCCAGGTCTTGGTTGGCGCCCTGAAGCACCGGGAGGCGCTGGGAGACCCGATGCCGCCTCTTCGGGGGGTCGATATGGGCGATACCGCGGCCCTGGACGCGCCGGCCATGGCGCGGGCAGAGGCCGATCTGGGGAGGTTCGTACGGGCCTTGGACAATGTGTCGTCGGCGGGAAGCGGGCCGGCCGGCCATCCCTGGCATGGGGTCACGAGGGCAAGTCTCACCCCGTCCGACTGGAGTGCGTTGGCGGATGTCCTGACGACCTGGCAAAATACCGCCGGGCCGGTGGAAGACGCCCTGGATCGCCTGGCCGCGTTAACCGGCATATCAATGCCACGCGATCTGGAAACCACCGCGGCATTGGCATCCCTGTTCGAGGCAATGCCGGAGGATTTGGCGGCGCTCGATCCCGAACTGCTGGGCCGGGCCATGGATCAGGGGGTCGGGAAAGAGTTACGCGCGCTGAGCGGCAAACTGGAGCAGGTCGGGGCGCTGGAAAATAAATGCAGCCGCTTCTTCGGTACCTTGGAAGGGTTGCCGGCGGGGCAGGCCGCCGCTCTCGACAAAATATTCGGTGAGGTCGAGGCGCTGGGGCTGGCGGATCTTTCGGTGGGCGATTTGAGCCGTCTGGGGCAGGTTGCCGGCGAGGCGGCCGGCCTCATCGCGGTGTTAGCGCCGGGTTTTGCCGCGCTGGCATCGCGGCTTGGGGACAAGGTCACGCTTTCGATCCAAGGCTTGCGGCAACTTCAGACAGTTATCTCGCTGGCAAAAGCAGCGCCGGTGGAAGCGCTGCCGATACGCGACTATGTGGGCGACGATTTCGGTGGGGCGTTGGCAAAGGCGGAACAAGAGGCGCAGGC
Source organism: Alphaproteobacteria bacterium (assembly GCA_003230015.1). GTDB lineage: Bacteria > Pseudomonadota > Alphaproteobacteria > UBA6615 > UBA6615 > SZUA-147. The sequence goes on from QIGO01000219.1 coordinate 8,366, forward strand.
TCTGCAACGCATGGCGCGGGCGCTGGCGGATACATATGACCTAGCCAAGACGCCGCATCCGCGTGTGCTGGCCCATGCGACGCGGGATCTGGCGCGCGGCGGGGCGCTGCGGGCGCTCAGCGGCGACTGGCGCCGCGCCAAAGGGGTCTATCACAAGGTGGCGCGCTCGCGGCGGCGGCAGGACCGCAAGCAGATGCAGCGGGGTCTCGAACGATTGCTGGCATATCAGGAGCACCTGGCCGCCTTTTCACGCCATGTGGGCTACCGTCAGGCCCTGGGGGCGGGGTTCCAAGGGATGAAAACCGATTTTGCGGCTTACCAGGCGCTGCTCGAATGGCAGCAGATGGTGCGCCAACGGACGGCCGAGATCGGCAACGGCGCGGCTGGAGAGGCGTTGCTGACCTTGAGACAAGGCGACATTCAGGCCCTGGCGGAGCTGCCGCAGGCGATTGCGCCTTGGCACCAGGCATTGGTGAAACTGCTAGAGATTTGGCCGCAAGTCACTGAGCTCGTCGGTGATGGCGACCAGGAATTCGACAAAATGCAAATGCTCCTGGCTGAGATCGATGATGCGGCGCGGCGGGTTGGCTCGGGGCTCGAACGGTTGCGGCCGGATTTGTCCGTCGCGGTCGGGCAAATGCGCGGCGGGCTGGCCCTGCTGGGTGACTATGATGAGATGGTGCGGGCTGTTGGCGGCGCCGGTCTTGCTGCCGGTGTCACCGCCACAATGGATCTGCCCAATGATCTGTTGTTGGGGTGTTTGCAAAACACCGTCGCCATGGCCAGCGCGCTGAAAGGGGTGCCGTTCGCCGAAAGGCTAACCGATTGGTTGTCAGGGGACGCTACCCGGATCGCGGATCTACACAGTGAGTTGGCGGCTGTGCGCAAAGCCAAACAAGCCTGGGATAATGCGTTCGATGTTTTTGCCGAGCTCGGGCATGTGGAAAAAGACCTGTGGCTGGTCGCGGTTGAAAGGCCGTGCAGCTTTGACGCGGTGCGCAAGCGTGGCGCGCGCGCCCTTGACGCCATGGGCACGCTGTCGGGTTGGGTCGATTATCTGCGCGCCGCCAGTGTGTTGGAGGCGGCCGGACTGGCGCGGCTGGGCGAGCTTGTGGAGCAGGGCAGCCTGGCCAAGGAAAATATCGGCGTCGCTTTCAAGGCGCTGGTCTTTGACGCTCTAGGGCGCGACATACTCATTGATCGGCCGCGGCTGGCGACAACGGGGGGGCGGCAGCTCGATGCCCTCCACAACAGCCTCATGGAAAATGACCGCGCCCTGCACGAACTGGCGCGGGCGCGCATAGCCCATAAGTTGGATCGCGCGGCGGTGGCCTATGGCGCCGCCGAGGGTGCTGGCGCGTTCGAGGCGCTGGCGAAGATGAAGGGCGGTCTGGCGCCGAAACTGTCGGGTGCTGCGCTGCAGGTGCTGAAACCGTGTTTCATGATGACGCCTCTGGAGGTGGCGAGCCGGCTCGACCCGGAAACCGTGACCTTTGATTTGGTCATTGTTCACTGTGGCTCGCCGATGAGTGTCGCGACGGCACTGGGCAGCGTGGCCCATGGCAGACGGCTGATCGTGGTCGGCGATTGGGCCGAGATGCCCGGCGATGAAGAGACGCCGGGGGATGGCGCGATGGACCTGCTGGCGGCGGCACGGGCCGGGCTGGCGACAGGGCCACGGCTGAAGACCCGTTACGGCGGCGATCAGAACGCATTGTTCAGTTTCATCAATGGCTGCTTCTACGGCGGTGAAATCTCTCTGGCGCCGTCGCCCAGGCCAACGATGGTCGAGACCGTGCCGGTGGGCGGGACCTATGACCGAGGTTTGAACCGCGCCGAAGCCGACAAGATCGTCGATGCGGCGCTCGATCATATGCTGGCACGGCCGGGGGAGTCGCTGGGCATGGTCGCCATGACGCGCAAACAGGCGCTGCTGATCGAGGAGGAGTTGCAGCGGCGGGCGGCGGCACTGCCGGGGGCGCGGGCCTTCATGAAAGCGCGCGAGGCCGGACAAGAGCCGGTCCGCGTCTGGGTGGCGGCCGCGGCTGGCGGGGAAGCTCGGGACAATATCCTGATCTCAGTAACCTTCGGACCCAATAGCAGCGGCCAGTTGCTGCAGAGCTTTCCCGGACTGAATGGTCCACAGGGGTGGCGGCCGATTCACGGGATGGTGGTGTCAGTGCGGAAACGGCTGGGGGTCTACGCCTCCATCGACGCCCAGGATGTGCTGGCCGGGGCCGAAAGCGGACCGGGTGTCAGAGCCTTGCGGGATTTGCTGAATCTTGGCGGCGCGCCGGCGGCCGACGGCGAGGCGGCGGCGGAACCACAAACCGAGGGCGGGCTATTGGCGGTTGTTGGCGCGGCCCTCGCCCGGCGGGGGATCGAGGTGGCGGGGCTGCCGGATTGCGGCGTCGGCGGCGCCTTGCTCGGGGTGCGTCATCCGCTCCAGGACGGGACGTTTATTCTCGGGCTGGTGGATGCGGCGCCCGAAACATCCTCTGGATGGCGTCGACAGGTGTCGCTGGCAGCACGGGGATGGCAACTGCAAAGGCTGTATGCGCCAGATTGCTTCGGGGATTTGGATGGGGTGGTGCGGAGCATTGTGCGGCGGATCGAAATTATCCAGGCCAGCGAAAAACGGCGGGCGCGGCGGGGCGGGGTGCTGGGCGATCAAGTCATGGCCTTCAAGCGGGCGGTGATGGCTTCGGAGAGCTTGGATTGGGACGACGGCAGCGAAGAAGCCATGCCACTTACCCTCGAAGAGGCGCGTTGCGCCTTGGTCGCGCTGCGTGAGCATGTTATCAAACCGGCGTGCCCGGCGACGGATCCGGCGCACGGATTGCTGCGGGAACCGCTGCTCGACCTGCTGCTGGTCGAGGCGCCGAGGACGCCGGAGGCGTTTCGCTCGGCGATCTCGGTGAAACAGCTGCAAGAGACCGATGCCGCGCAACTTGAGGCCTATCTGGGTCAAGTGTTGGAAATCGTGGCGCGAATCGCGACCTAACGGCGGTGGTTGGTGGTAGCGCCGCGGTATTAGCACTTGTCACGGATAGGGCGATGGAGCCCATAATGCGGCCAGCTTGGCGCGTATTCGATGTCACAACTGATGGAAGAGGTATGGCGAAAGAAGATCTACTGGAATTCTCGGGCGTTGTTTCGGAGGTGCTGCCGAACGCGATGTTCCGGGTGAAGCTGGATAACGATCATGAAGTGTTGGCCCACACGGCGGGTAAAATGCGCAAACATCGCATTCGGGTTTTAGCCGGGGATCGGGTCAATGTGGAAATGACACCCTATGACCTGACCAAAGGCCGCATTACCTTCCGGTTCAAGTAATTCTGCGAACGCATTATGCTCGCGCCCAATGAGCGCGAATCCTCACTCAGATAGACCCGTACTGGCTGAAAAGCTGGTTCTCGCCTCGGCGTCGCCGCGGCGCTTGATGCTGCTGCGCCAGGTGGGTATCGAGCCGGCGATCGTGGCACCGAGCGACATCGATGAAGCGGCAGCGCCCGGCGAGATGCCGGCCAAGCTGGCGGCGCGCCTGGCCGAGGCCAAGGCGGTGGCCGTGGCGGAAGAGCATCGGGATGCCTTCGTGCTGGGTGCCGATACGGTGGTCGCGGTGGGCCGCCGGGTGTTGCCGAAACCGGCGGATGCGGCCGCCGCCCGGTACTGCCTGGGGCTGCTCTCAGGACGGCGGCACCGGGTTTTTGGCGGCATCGCGGTGGTCGCGCCGGGCCGGGCGAAACCGCTGGTGCGGGTGGTCACGACGGCGGTTCAATTCAAGCGGCTCAGCGAGGCGGAAATCGCCGGCTATCTCGCCGGTGAGGAATGGCGCGGCAAGGCCGGCGGTTACGCCATACAAGGCCGGGCCGCGGCCTTTGTCCTGCGCATCAATGGTTCGCCTGCCAATGTTATCGGGCTGGCCGTGGCCGAGTGTGTGGCGATGTTGCAAGGCCTTGGCTTGCGGTGGTGAGCGATACGCTCTTGCTGGAGGCCAGTCCCGGCGAGTTGCGGGCGGCCCTGCTGGCGGCGGGGCAGGTCTGGCAGGTGGAGCATGAGCGGGCGGGAACCGACCTTGGATCGGCGGTGGGCGCGGTTATCTGCGGCCGGGTGCGGCGCATCGATCCGGGCATGAATGCGGCCTTTGTGGATCTGGGCGGGGCGGCGGACGGGTTCCTACGGGCGCGGGATGCGCTGGACGCCCACGGGGTGCGGGAACGGGGCGGCCGGATCGAGCGGCTGGTTCAGGAAGGGGCGCTGGTGCCGGTGCGGATCACCGGTGGTGCGTATGGCGGCAAAGGGCCGGTGGTGAGCATGGCCGCACTGCGCGATGAGCGGGAGGTTCTGTTGGCGCGTTGCCAGGGGCTGGGCGAGCCGGGTCTGATGGCACCGGGGCCGGACCTGGTGAGCCGGCTGCTGAGCGAGATTGACGGGGCCGGTTTGGTTCGGGTGGTGAGCAATGACCGCGGGGTGCTGGGCCGTGTCGCGGCCGGGGCTGCCGAGACTGTGCTGGAAACACCGGAAGACGGGCTGTTTGAGAGCTATGGCGTGGAGACGGCCATCGGGGAAGCGCTGGCGCGGCGGGTTGCCGTGCCGGGTGGCGGCAGTTTGACCTTCGATGAAACCGAGGCGCTGACGGTGGTCGATATGGACAGCGGCAGTCACCGGGGACGTGCCGGCCGGGGGGCGCGGGATGTCAATCTGCAAGCGGTGCGAGAAATTGCCCGGCAGTTGCGGCTGCGCAATATCGGCGGCATGGTGGTGATCGACGCCTTGAAGCTTGAGCGGGCTGGTGACCGTGGCGTTTTTCTGGAGGCGCTGCGTGATATCCTGGGACGTGACCCGGCCGGGGTGAGTGTCCATGGCATGACCGGTCTGGGTCTGGTGGAACTGACCCGGCGACGGCGCGGCAATACGCTGGCCTCGCGACTGCTCGAGCCGCCGGGTGAGCCCAAAAGGCGGGCCGATGGGGTGGCCGCTGAGGCCTTGCGGGCGCTGATCCGCTCGGTGGCGGCCGCGCCCCGGGCGGCCACCAATTTGCGGGCGGCGCCGGACGTGGTGGCGGCGCTGCAGGAAAGTGCCATGGCGGCGGCGTTGCGCATGGCAGAGGCCCGCTGCGGCACGCGCGTGACCCTGGTGGCGGAAGCCGGTTGGCCGCGCGAGCGGGTGGAAATCGAGGCGGCAGGGCGATGACGGAAGGATCCGACAAGAGCCGCTGCCCCAATTGCGGCAAGCCAACCGCGGCGAAGTACCGACCGTTTTGTTCGCGCCGCTGCGGCGATCTGGACCTGCATCGGTGGTTGGGCGGCCACTACCGGGTGCAAACGGAAGAAACACCGGAATCGTCAGCAGACGAGGGTGGCGAAATCGATGAAATATAGGCATGGCGTGCAATTTTTCATAGCCGGGGTGAAACCTGGACAATAGCCCGTATTTCTCCTATACCGCGCCTTCACCGCCGGTGCCCAGGTAGCTCAGTTGGTAGAGCAGGGGACTGAAAATCCCCGTGTCGGCAGTTCGATTCTGTCCCTGGGCACCATCTTATCTGTAAATGTCCGTGAATTGACGGAGTTCCTTCAGCCGCGGTGAGTTGCCCCGTCAACCGACGCGATAGAGACCAAGGCCGCAGTTGGGAACGGACAGGACCGGGAGCGTGGTCCGGACAAAATCGACGCGGTCGGACGCCGCCACGAGGACGTAGTCTACCTGCCAACGCTCGAGGAACGCGCGGCCAATGTGTTGTCACCGATTACCGACAGCCGCGTGTCGTCTGGGCATATCCCGGTGGTTTCGAGAATTGTAGCGGTTTTGGAACCAGACCGGGCGGTCCAAGTTCGACCCGACGAAACCTGTGTATCCGATCAAGCCACGCAGAATTTCGGCCTGCCCCTCGACCACAATGGTTAGACTTTGCCCACGGCACGGACTTCCGCCGCCAAGTCCCGCGGCGCACCCAATTGGAACTGGCCGTCGCTATCGACAATATTGGGCCGACCGCTGCGCCGTGTTCGTTCACTATTCAATTCACGGACAACATAGCGCCGACGATTTACGTGTCTGATTTACATAGGAGGCCGGCGCATGATGCCGTCCTCGGGTTCGAATATGATGACTCGTTGAAATCCAAGCTGCTTGAGCTCGAGAGCAACCTCAGAGCTGCAAAAAACCGCCGCCGATGATAACGGCGTCACCGTTGGCACGCGGAAACCGTGCCAAGGCTGCTTTGGCGGAGCTAGCCGAGGTCCCTTCAGCTGGGCCATGTCGAAGATTGGCTAAATTGGCCGGATTGCGGTCTAACGAACTTTGTTCTCGGGGCCGCGGCCGCGGAAGGCGTCGATGAAGGCTGCCGCCGCGGCGGCATCAAAGGGGTTGAGTTCAAGGCGTTTGCGCCAGGCGGTGAGCACGACCGCGCGTGTCAGGCTGGGGTCCTTGGTGACGACGACGCCGTCCCATTGCCCACCATAGAGCGAGGCCCAGCCTTCCAGGGTGTCGATGACCTCGGCCGGGGGCGTGCCATAGTAGATCACCACGTTGCCGTGTTCGGCGGCATGGACGAGTTGGGTCGCGGGCTGGGGCTCGTCGTAAAAGCCCGGTCTTACCCATTGCCTGGAATGAGCCCCGGATGTGGGGTAGCGCGAGGGGTAGCGCAGATTTTGGCCAATCGCCAAGTGGCCGCGGCCGTCGTTGCGATCGGTGACGACACGTGCCAGTGCCGCCTGGCCTTGTTGGGCGAGGGCGGCAACCGATCGGCTGGCGACGACGGTTTGCCATAAAAAAATGCCACCGCCGCCGACTAGAATAACGGCAGCAGCCAAGAGGGCATAGTTCAGTTTGGTCGTGGCGCGGGTCGGGGTGCCGCCCCATTTCATCTGTTTGGAAGCGCCCTGGCGGGTGCGCTTGCGTTGCTTGGATTTCGGCATTCCGAGCCTCCGTCGTGATCTTTTCTTGAGGCAAGAGCACCCTGGTTAGCGCCCAGTCACCTCCGGTTTGTATCGGCCGTAGCGGACAATAGGGCCATATTTCCCGCGTCGGACCAATGCAGACTTCCGTGATCGGGGTAGCGGCCAATGCTACGGTCACCGCGCTGAATGCGCCAGGGCGATGTGCATGAAGCGCTTGGCGCGGGAAATGGTTAGACTTGGTGCCAGAAAACTCAGCCTTCAGGTCAATATAGAGCCATCGGTGCGATGATACGCGTCACAGAGTCCATTAGCCTGTCCGAGGACGAGATCGAGGAGCGGTTTATCCGTGCGCCCGGCCCCGGCGGGCAAAATGTCAATAAAGTCGCGAGCGCGGTGCAGTTGCGCTTCGATGCCGCCAACAGTCCGGCTTTGTCCGCAGCGGTGTTACAACGATTGACGCGGCTGGCCGGCAGCCGGATGACCCGGGAGGGCGTGATCGTGCTGACCGCCAGACAGTTCCGTTCCCAGGAAAGGAACCGGCATGACGCCCTGCAGCGGTTGGTCGCCCTTATTCGTGCGGCGGCGACGCCACCCAAGAAGCGACGGCCGACGCGGCCCTCCCTGGCCTCCCGGCGAAGGGTCGCCGAGGGTAAACGGCGGCACAGCGCGCTCAAGAAGCAACGCGGCAAATATGGTTCCGACGACGGGTGAAGGCCCGGGCCCGTGAATGTCAGGCCAGTTTGGTTTGCAAGGCGGTTAGCCCGAGAGGAATGGCCTCTTCGAACATGGCGGTAATGGTGCCGAGGACTTCGTCTTCCGCCTCGACGGTGATGGTCCAGTCGACAAATGTGTGGCCGGTATCGGTCACCGGGTGTAGCTGGACGACCCCTTTGTGGCTCTTCATGGGCATGGGGCCGTCGGTGATGGAATAGGCGTACATGAAGCGCTCATCGGAGCGTTCGACCTGCCGCTCGGTCAAGGCAGCGCCGTTGACCAGGGTGCAGATCCTGGTGGATCCGGCGGTATGGGCCGGCGGGCCGTCGCCAAGCTCCGATTTCTCGACAAAAGGATGCCAATTGGAGATGCCGGGCCAATCGCCGACAAGGTCCCATACTTGCTCGATGGGGGCGGCGATGACCGCGCTTGCATGAATTACCGCCATATTTTTGCTCCTTTGTTGGAATTTTGAACGAGCGATCAAAACAATTGTAAAAACTACGCCAAACAGGCCTCGGCATGGCGTACCAGGGCCTGGAGGACAGGCCGTTCGGGCTTGCCGCGGGCCAAGACACGCAGGCCGTTGAGCAGGCCGAGCAGAACCCGCGCGGTCTGGGTCGGGGATACCGAGACTGGGATTTCCTTGGACGCCTGACCGGCCCTGATGCGGTCGAGGAAAAATCTTTCGGTTTTGCCCTGGCCCGTGGCGACGATGCGCGCGACTTCGGCGTCATGGGGGGCGAGTTCAAGGGTTGTATTGGCCAAAAGGCAACCGGAATAGTCGGGATTCCTCATGGCGTCGGCAACGATATCCTCAAATATGGCGATGATGGCGTGGCGTGGGGAATGCTCGCGCGCATAATCGTCGAAACGGGAGAGAAACATGGCCTCATAGTGGCGCAGCGCCCGGATAAACAGGGCCCGCTTGTTGCCATAAACGGGATAGAGGCTGCCGGGATGGATGCCCATGGCCGATACCAGATCCTTGACGGACGTCGCCCGATAGCCCTGACGCCAGAAAACCTGCATGGCGCGCTCAAGGGTCTCGTCGATATCGAATTGCTTTTCCCAGGGCATTGAAGCGTGAGTTTCCAGGATTGATGAATGTTTATTCAATATAGGATTCTGAACGATCGTTCAAGGCCCACGCCGCATTTTGAAACCCCGGGCCGGGGCTTGGCCGTGGCAGGTGGGGGATGTCGGGAATTGGCCGGGCCGTGTCGCGATCCGGCATTTCTTGCGGCGCGGCGCGGTGTCATAAATAGGAAAGCCGCCGATACGCGCCGCTGTGGGTTGAACCGGGTGGAAAGGAAGCGATGAAGACTCATGCCCGTGCCGTGGTTATTGGCGGTGGTGTGGTGGGCGTCAGCACGCTCTACCATCTGGCGAAAAAAGGCTGGACCGATGCGGTGCTGTGCGAGCGGAGCGAGCTTACCGCCGGATCGACCTGGCATGCCGCAGGTCTGCTGCCGCTGTTCAATCTGAGTTATAGCGTCGGGCAGATCCACAAATATTCGGTGGCGCTCTATCAGACATTGGAAGCCGAAACCGGGCAGCCGGTGGGTTTTGTGCAATGTGGCAATTTGCGCCTGGCCACTAACGGTGACCGCATGGACGAGTATCGTCACTATGCCGGCACGGCGCGGACCATAGGTGTCGAAACGGCGTTCTTGACGCCTAGCGAAGTGGCGGCGCTATGGCCCCTATGCCGCACCGAGGACCTTGTGGGGGCGATTTTTCATCCCCAGGACGGTTACATCCAGCCGGCAGATCTGACCATGGCGCTGGCCAAGGGCGCGCGCCAGATGGGGGCGACGATCTATCGGCAGAACCCGGTCAGCGCCATCGAACAGACGGCGGGCGGGGAGTGGCTGGTGAAAACGGCCAAGGGCGATATCGTTTGCGAGCATGTGGTCTTGGCGACGGGCAATTATGCGCGCCAGACCGGGCGCCTGGTGGGCATCGATATTCCGGCGATTCCGGTCGAGCATCAGTTCATCGTTACGGAGGCGCATCCGGCCCTGGTGGAACGCCACGCCCAGGGCCTGCCGGAGCTGCCGGTATTGCGGGAACCGGACGCCTCCTACTATCTGCGCGAAGAGCGCCAAGGGCTGCTGCTGGGTCCCTATGAATTGGGGGCGCCGGTTTGTTTCGCCGACGGCGTGCCGCCGCATTTCGAGAAGGATTTGCTGCCTGGGGATCTGGACCGGCTGCTGCCCCATGTGGAAGCCTGCATGAAGCGGGTGCCGATATTCGAGGAAGTTGGCATCAAGGACATCATCAACGGTCCGATCTCCTATACACCGGACGGCAGTCCGCTGATCGGTCCGGCCTGGGATTTGCGCAATATCTGGATCAATGAAGGGCATAGTTTCGGCATCACCGCGGCCGGCGGGGCGGGCTGGCAACTGGCCGAATGGATGGTCGAGGGTGAGCCCTCGATAGACATGATGGGGGTCGATCCGCGCCGGTTCGGCGCCTATGCCTGCAAAAGCTATCTCAAGACGAAAAACGAAGAAGCCTATGCCAACGTTTTTAGCGTGCATTTTCACGATGAAGAACGGCCGGCGGCGCGGCCGTTGCGGCGCTCGCCCTGTTATGAGCGCATGAAAGACAGGGGTGCGGTCTTCGGGCAGTTGTTTGGCTGGGAGCGGGCCAACTGGTTTGCGCCGGCGGGCGTCGAGGCCAGGGATGTGTGGTCGTTTCGGCGCAGCAACTACTTCGAGCCTGTGGGCAACGAGTGCCGCAATGTGCATGAAAATGCTGGCCTTCTCGATATGACGGCGTTCGCCAAGTGCCTCGTGTCGGGGCCGGGCGCGGAGGCGTGGCTGGACAATCTGGTTGCCAACCGTTTGCCCAAGACGGTCGGCCGTGTGGGCCTCTGTCATGCGCTCTATGCCGGTGGGGGGGTGCGTTCGGAATTCACGATCATGCGCGACGGGCCGGACGCATTCTATCTGGTCTCGGCGGGGGCGTGGGAGCGGTTCGATTTCGACTATCTGGAGAAATCGCTGCCGGCGGATGGCAGTGTGCGCCTGGACCGCCTGACCACGCAAATGGGCGTGCTGGTGGTTGCCGGGCCGAAATCGCGGGAGATTCTGCAGCAGGTTACGGATGGGGATCTGTCGAGCGGGGCGTTTCCATGGCTGTCGGGTCAGCATATGGATGTGGGGTTGGCACCGTGCCGGGTGGTGCGGGTCAATTTCGTCGGTGAGTTGGGCTGGGAAATCCATCATCCCATTGAAATGCAGAACCATATTTTCGATGTGCTGATGGAGGCCGGCATGCCGTCGGGTCTTATGCCGTTCGGCATCCGGGCCATGAACAGCCTGCGGATCGAGAAATCCTATCGGCTGATCGGGACGGAGCTGTCGATCTCGAGCGTTTCGTGCAACCGAACAAGGGCGAATTTATCGGCAAGGACGGCCTCGGCCACTGGCAAGCGCGGGGCTTTGCCAACCGGTTTGTCACCGTCGAGATCGGCGATATTGTCGATGCCGACGGGATCGGCAACGAACCGATCTTCGACAAGACGGGCGCGATGGTCGGGCGGGCCACGGCCGGGGGTTTTGGCTGGCGATTGGGCAAGAGCCTCGTTCTGGGTTATGTGCGGCCCGATTGCGCCGAGGCCGGCAGGGAATTGGAGATCGATATCCTGGGCAAGATGCATCCCTGTAGAATCCTGCCTGAATCGCCGTTCGACCCTGAGAATAAGCGTCTCAGGGCCTGACCGAGCCGCTTCGGCGCCGTTCGGTTGCTTTACCGGACCCGCGAAATCTGATGCAATCCGGGTTGCGCAAAAGGGGGAGGGGCCGTGCGCAGCACCGATTTGCCGAACGACTATGATCCGGGGCGGAATTTTGCATTCCTGATGCTGCCGGATTTCTCACTGGGCGCCTTCTCGGCGGCGGTGGAAGTGCTGCGGCTGGCCAACCATGTGAGCGGAGAGGCGCTGTATGAATGGGCCACAATCTCCGTAGACGGGAAACCGGTGACGGCGAGCAGCGGAGTCGATGTGGCGGCGCATCGATCTGTCGGCAATGGGGCGCCATATTCGACGGTCATTCTGTGTGGTGGGATCAATGTTCAGCATTGGACCGATGCCCAGGTTCATGGCTGGTTGCGCAGGACCGAAAGACTGGGAGCGAATATCGGCGCGCTCTGTACGGGCAGCCATGTACTGGCCCGTCTGGGTATGCTCGATGGATATCGCTGTACGGTGCATTGGGAAAACCTGCCGGGATTCGCCGAGGCGTTCCCCGAGATCGACGTTAAAGAAGATATCTATGTTATTGATCGCAACCGCTTTACTTGTGCCGGGGGTTTTGCCGCCGCGGATATGATGCTGGCTTTCGTGATCCGTGAACATGGTCGCGATTTGGCGGCAGCCATTTCGGAGGCACTCCTGCATGAGCAGATCCGGGACCAAGGCGCCCATCAGCGCATGGCCCTGCGGCTGCGGCTTGCGGTCGGTCAGCCGAAGCTGCTGGAGAGCATTACCCGGATGTCCGAGCGTATCGAACAGCCCCTGAGCCAACTTGAATTGGCGCGCGAAGTGGGCCTGTCGATCCGGCAGCTGGAGCGGTTGTTCCAGAAATATCTCGGCTGTACGCCGAGCCGCTATTATCTGGAGATGCGGCTTAGCCGGGCCCGGGCGCTGCTGCAACAGACCTCCATGTCGGTGATGAATGTGGCGCTGGCGACCGGGTTCGTGTCGGGCTCCCATTTCAGCAAATGTTATCGCCAATATTGCGGTTGTGCGCCGCGTGAAGAGAGACGGGCAACAGCAGCCTGATGTCGATTCTGGGCTGTTTTTGGTCGACTTTGACGAAATTCAGCGGCGTTTTCTGAGACAGTCTTAAGTCAATGCCGGGCCGTGGCCCGCTGTCAACCAATGTCTTGCGGGAGAACCTCATGCCATTTCAATCCGCCACAGGTGCAGGTGTTCATGGGCAAGTGGGCTCGGTGGATCAGTCGGACCGGCGGGTGCCGATCAACCTGCGGCAGTCCGGGCCGACGCCGGTGGAGCTGTTGATCACCACGCGGGTGCGCAAGTCGCCCTATTGGCATCTGTCGCACGAGGCCGGCTGCTGGCGCGCGACCATCTATAACCGGGTCTATCACCCGCGCGGCTATGTGCGTCCGGAAGATGGCGGGGCCATGGTGGAGTATGAGGCGCTGGTCAATCACGTGACCATGTGGAATGTCGCCGTGGAGCGGCAGATCCAAATAAAAGGCCCGGATGCCGAGGCTTTTTGCAATTACGTGATTACGCGCGACGCCACGCGCATCGAGCCGATGCACGCCAAATATGTGATTCTGTGCAACGAGGAAGGCGGCATCCTCAACGATCCGATCCTGCTGCGCCTGGCGGCGGACGAATTCTGGTTCTCGCTGTCGGATAGCGATCTGGAGTTCTGGCTGCGGGGGGTCAATATCGGCATGGGGTTCGATGTTTCGATCGCTGAAATCGATGTTTGCCCGGTGCAGATTCAGGGGCCGAAGTCGGAAGCGCTGATGGTCGATCTATTCGGTGACAAGATCCGCGATATTCCGTTTTATGGACTCATGCGCGGGCAGGTCGCGGGCCATGACGTGATCGTTTCGCAGACCGGATTCAGTGGCGAAAAGGGCTATGAGATCTATCTGTTCGATGCCACGCTCCACGCCGAGGATATGTGGAATGGGGTGCTCGAAGCAGGACGGCGCCATAGTCTGAAAGTGATCGCACCAGCGCATCATCGGCGGATCGCCGCCGGTATTCTGTCCTGGGGCCAGGATATGGATCAGGAAACACTGCCGTTTCAATGCAACCTGGCCTATCAGGTGCCGCGCAAGAAAACCGCGCCCTATATCGGCAAGGCGAAACTGGAAGCGGCGCGAGCGGAAATCGACGCCGGGCGGTTTCCGTTCAAGACGATGATGGTGGGACTCGCTCTGGGCGGTAAACCGATCACCGACTATGCGCCCGATTTCTGGCTGGTGTCGGACCAAGATGGCGGAGACGCCATCGGTTTTGTTACGTCGCCCTGGTACTCGCCGGAACTGGAAACCAATATCGCGCTGGCCTGGGTGCCGGTGGAGAAAAAAGAGATCGGGACCAAATTGACGGTCTGGCTGCCCGATGAATATGCCAGCAATGTGGGCGAGGCGGTGCCGGCAGAGGTGGTTGAGGTGCCTTTCCGGCCCTCGACCAATCCGAATGCCCGTGAGTTGGCGAAAGAGGAGGGCCGCGATTACTCCTATTAGGCCCGGGATCAGATGATTTTGGCGTGGGCGCCGAGTTCGTCGATGAGGACGCGTTTGTTTTCGCTGTAGTCGATGGGCGTTTCGACGATGTGGATGCCGCCGTCGCGGTAACATTGGCGCAAGAGAGGGGCAAAATCATCGGCCGCCGTGACCCGGTGACCGGAAGCGCCGTAACTGCGGGCATATTGCACGAAATCGGGATTGGAATATTCAAGGCCCCAATCGGGAAAGCCGGCGTCGGCCTGCTTCCAGCGGATCATGCCGTAGGCGTCGTCGCGCAAAACCAGCACCACCAAGTCGAGGCCAAGGCGGACAGCGGTTTCTATTTCCTGACTGTTCATCATGAAACCGCCATCGCCGCAGATCGCCATGACCTGGCGGTCGGGATGCAACATCGCCACAACCATGGCCGAAGGCAGGCCCGCACCCATGGATGCGAGCGCGTTGTCCAATAAGACCGTGTTGGGCTGTTTGGTGAGATAGTTGCGGGCGAACCAGATCTTGTAGGTGCCGTTGTCCAGCGCGATGACCCCGTCGGGCGGCATGACGGCGCGAACGTCGGCGACAATGCGCTGTGGGATCAGGGGACATCGGGGATCGTCCTCGCCTTCGGCAATATGGGCCAGGACCCTTTCACGCACGCGCATGAAATAGTTGAAATCGTGGGACGGCACGGGTTCGAGCTGGTGGGCGAGGCGCCTGAAACTGGAGGCGATGTCGCCGATCAACTGAAGCTGGGGGAAATAGACCTCATCGACCTCGGCGGGGCTGAAATTCACGTGGATTACCCGCTTGCCGTCATGTTCCATGAAGAAGGGGGGCTTTTCGACGACGTCGTGGCCGGCGTTGATGACGAGATCGGCGGCGTCGATGGCGCAATGCAGGTAGTCGCCATGGGACAGGGCGGCGGTGCCGATGTAACGATCATGGCAACCGCCGATGACGCCCTTGCCCATCTGGGTATTGAAAAACGGAATGCCGGTCTGGCGGACGAAATTCTCCAGGGCATGGATGATGCGTTTGCGGTTGGCGCCGGCGCCGACCAACAATAGAGGGTGTTTGGCGGCGCGGATCATGGCGATGGCTTCATCGATGGCGGTCTGGTTGCAATCGGGGCGCCGCGGCGAGGTGGCCGGATAGAGCGGTCCGTCGGCGACACGCTCGGCGGCGATATCCTCGGGCAGTTCAAGATGGACGGCACCGGGGCGTTCCTGCTCGGCGAGGCGAAATGCCTCGCGCACGATGCTGGGGATGGTGTTGCCGTTGACGATCTGTTTGGCGAATTTGGTGATGGGACGCATCATGGCCACCACATCGACGATCTGAAAACGGCCCTGCTTGCTGGCCTTGATGGGCTTCTGGCCGGTGATCATGAGCATGGGCATGGCGCCAAGCTGGGCATAAGCCGCGGCGGTCACGAGGTTGGTGGCGCCGGGACCGAGAGTGGCCAGGCAAACACCCGCCTTGCCCGTCAGGCGGCCATAGGTGGCGGCCATGAAACCGGCGGCTTGCTCGTGACGGGTCAGTATCAGGCGGATGCTCGAGGTGCGCAGGGATTCGAGGAAATCGAGATTCTCTTCGCCCGGCACGCCGAACACATATTCGACGCCCTCATTTTCCAAGGCCTTGACCAGCAAGTCCGAGGCCTTGATGGATGGATCGGTGATGGCCATGTCTCCCCCGTTTCGCATTGCCGCACGCTGCTATAGACGGCGGCTGCCTTGGTGGAGCGACCCTAGCAGATTTGCCGGGGGGTGCCGCGGCCGCCTTCGCTTTTTGCCGGTAGGCCGCGAATTGTCACGGACCGTCGTGTTTTTACCACCGATGCTGCGATTTGTTGTGAAGTGTTACGTTGTTTGCGCATTTTTTCTCTGAGCACAATTGGCTGTCTTTCTTAGGGAGGTAGGCGATGGTCGCGGTTGGATTGAAGGCAAAGCGTGGTTTGTTGGAACGGCTCGACGAAGGGGCCGTTATTTGCGCGGAGGGGTATCTGTTCGAACTGGAGCGCCGAGGTTATTTGCAAGCCGGGGCGTTCGTGCCCGAGGTGGTGCTGGAACATCCCGACGTGGTCAAACAACTGCACAGGGAGTTCGTGCGCGCGGGCTCGGATATCGTCGAGGCCTTCACCTATTACGGGCATCGGGAAAAGATGCGTCTGGTGGGAAAAGAAGACCTGCTGGAGCCGCTCAACCGCCATGCCTTGGCGCTGGCGAAAGAAGTCGCCGAAGAGGGAAGCGGCGAACCGGCGCTGGTGGCGGGCAATATTTGCAACACCAATCTCTATAATATTGACGACAAGGCCACGGGCAAGGCGATCCGCGCGATGTTCGAGGAGCAGGTGGGCTGGGCCGTGGACGCCGGGGTGGACATGATCATCGCCGAGACTTTCTCCCATCTCGGCGAGGCGGAAATCG
>QIGO01000152.1 GCA_003230015.1 Alphaproteobacteria bacterium
TGGCGGCGCTTTTGATCCTGCCGGCGGTGCGCCGTATCGATCCCGACCTGGAACGGGTGGCCGCGACCCTCGGCGCCTCCTCGATGCATGTGTGGCGGCACATTCTGATCCCGCTGGCCTGGCCCGGCCTCGCCGCCGCGACCGCGGTCGTGCTGCTGCTCAATATTGCCGAATACGACATGCCGGCGATTCTGGGATTGGGCAAGCTGCCTTTCGTTGCCAACGTTATCGGCGATATCTACACGCTGCAGCAAAATCTCTATCTCGGCTCGGCGTTCAGTCTGGTGCTGCTGGCAATCTCCACGGCCCTGATATTGGCGCCGATATTGTTTCTGTGGCTGCGCGCGCGCTATGCCGCGGCGGCGGAGAAGTCCTGATGGGTCCCGTCGTCCGTAGCGCGCTAATCTTCGTCGTCGCACTCGTCGCCGTGCCTTTGTTCATCGTCATCATTGCGTCGGTGAGCGGCGGGGAAAGGCTGACTTTCCCGCCCGAGAGTCTCTCATTCGATCCATACCGCGCCTTGCTGGGCAACGAGGCTATTCGCAGCGCGCTCGGCCGCAGCCTCATCGTCGGCGTCGAAGTGGTCGTGCTGTCGCTGGCCGTGGGCGTTCCCGCAACCATCGCCCTGGTTCGCTACAAGGTCCGGTTCCGGCTCGGTTTTGCGGTCTACATGATCCTGGGGGTGGCGACGCCGCTCATCGCATCGGCCTTCGCGTTCCTGGTGCTCTTCACCAAGGCGGGCGTGCTGGGCTCCCTGTGGCCGATTTCGGTCGGGGTGACGATCGTCAACCTGCCCTTCCTGATGTTCTCGGTGGCGTCCTCCCTGGCGAGCCTCGACCCACGGCTGGAGGAGGCGGCGGCTACCTTGGGAGCCGAGGAAGTCCAAACCTTCCTGTTCGTCACCCTGCCGGGGATCATGCCGGGGATCCTCTCCGGCACGATCATGGTCTTCGTGCTCGGCATCTCCGAATTCGTGATTTCCCTGCTGCTGTCCACGGTGAGCATACAGACCTTGCCGATCGCCATGTTCGCCAGCCTGCGAGGCCCACCACCCCCCGAAGTGGCGGCGGCGGCGGGCTTGTACGTGATCGCCGCCCTGCTCGTGGTGCTGACCCTGACGAGCCTGAAGAGCACCGAGCAGTTCTTCTATCGCGCCGACTGAGGGAGAGGGCTGACCCGAGCGCCGATGGCGCTCTTTCGGTTGCTCAGAAAATCGAGCAGGCGCTCTGGGTAATCGGCGGCCACGGCCCCTCTTACCGACGCCCGTCCGGCGAGGGCTTTTCGCCAGGCCAAGGTTCTTGACAGGCCGTCGAATGCCCCAAAGTCATCGATTTGGTCGAAGACATCGAAGTAACGGAAGATCGGCCCATAAACGGCATCGACGAGAGAAAAATGTTGGCCTGAAAACCACGGGCCCTGAGTAAGCTCGCTCTCTACTCTGGCGAACATGGCCGATAATTCCTGTGCTTGCGACGTCAGATCGGCGTCTGATTTGGCGTTGTAGAAGGCGCCGATGCGATTGAGGATCGACGATCCGAATTCGATCCAACTGCGGTGGCGGGCACGCTCCAGGGGGCCGCTGGGGTGGAGGGCATTTGGTTGGGATTCCTCGAGATATTCGAGGATAACGGCCGATTCAAAGATTATGGTTTCCTTGCCGTCTTGGACGACCCGCAGGAGAGGAACTTTGCCGAGGGGCGATAAGGCCTCGAACCAGCCGGGTTTATTGGCAAGATCCACATGGACGCGTTGGAAGGTCACGCCTTTCTCGGCCAGGGAGATTGCCGCGCGCTGCACATAGGGGCAGAGATGGTGGCTGACGAGGGTCAGCGTGGTCGCGGGGTTGATTGACATGGCGCCTCTCATTGATGCAACTGCATGTATATGCTCTTGCGTCATTGTCAAGGTTAATGCGCTTGCATCGATATAGCTCGGCCCATAAGGCCCGACACGGTCCGCTCGTTGCTTTGTTGGTGTGTTCGCCTGCATCTGCCAAAATGGCGCGGTGTCAGGCAGGGTAGAAGAACCGTCAGATGAGGCTTTCGCGGCGTGGGCGCGCGTCGTTCGCGTGTCGCAAAGCCTGATGGCGCGTGTGGAGGCCGATTTGAAGGCGGCGGGCCATCCGCCATTGTCGTGGTATGACGCGCTGCTTGAGTTGAAACGAGCCGGGCCCGATGGCCTTCGGCCTTTCCAGTTGCAGAAAAAAATGCTGCTGGCGCAGTATAACATTTCGCGGCTGATCGAACGGCTGGTCAAAAATGGCTACATCCAGCGGCTGCCAAGCAAGGAGGACAAGCGCGGCCAGGTGCTGAAAATCACCCGGAGCGGACGCATGATGCTGCGCGCGATGTGGCCCGCCTATCAAACGGCCATCCAAACGCATTTCGCCGCGGGCCTGGACAGCAAGGATCTGCAGGCGCTGAGCCGGATCTTGGGCAAGCTTCGCCGCTGACTCCGGCCAAAGGCCGGTGGATTGACATTTTTCAGCCAGGATGGATACTGAACAGGTATAGACAGGTTCAGGAATGATGCGGGCCGTGCCCAGGCAGAAAGTCGGCATATCCAAGTCGCTGCGGATCGCCCAGACGCTTGAGCGTGAAATCAAGTCGGGGCGGATGTCCAAAGGACACCGGTTGGCGAGTGAGAATGAGCTGGTGCGCCGGTTTTCGGTCAGCCGCAACACCGTCCGCAAAGGCCTGGAGCAGCTGGCGCGGCAAGGGCTTATCACGACGCGGACGGGCATCGGCTCGTTCGTCACCTATGACGGTGCGTCGATCGATAGCGCCCTGGGCTGGACGCGGGCCTTGTCGAAGACGGCCAGCCAAATCGAAACCCGGACCCTGGGGATCGCGCGCGGGCCCGGCCCCGCCCGTGGCGGTATTGTCGACCTTGGCGCGACGGAATTTCTCTGCGTGGACCGGCTGCGGCTGCTTGGTGACAGCGGCGTCGGCATCTCGTTGGAGCGAAGCTGGTCGCCCTGGTGCGCGGCATTCGGCACTGTACTGGACCGGGGCCTGATAAATGGGTCGCTTGGCGAAACGCATATTGCCGCCGGCCGCTTTGTCGATCACGGCGAAGAATGGGCGGAGGTTCTGCCCGCCCTGCGCCAAGCCGACGCGTTACTCATGGGTCGTTCGCCCGGCGAAGCCATGCTGCGGCTGCGGCGCGTGACTCGAACGGCGGACGATGCTGTCGTTGAGTTCGTTGACAGTATCCTGGATCCGGCGCGCTTCGGCCTGCATTTGGTGTTCTAGGCATGGCCAGGGCGGACAGGGATCGACAGACCGACCGCGCATTGGGCGCTCTGCTTGGCGGCGCCCTGGGCGATGCGCTCGGTATGCCAACGCAAACCCTTTCACGCGAAGAAATCGTTGCAACCTATGGCGAGATAACGGACTTCGTGGCCCCTGCCGCCGGCCATGCGGTTTCACATGGCTTGGTGGCCGGCAGCATCACCGACGATACTGAACAGACGATGCTGCTGGCCGGGCAGATCATCGCCTCTCCCGACGCGTTCGACCAGCGGCGATGGGCCGAACAGCTGATGGCGTGGGAAGTGGATATCAGGCGGCGCGGCCTGCTGGATTTGCTGGGTCCGTCAACGAAGCGGGCGCTTGAGGCCCTGCTAAAGGGACAGCCCGCCAGCGAAACCGGCCAATTCGGAGATACCAACGGGGCGGCGATGCGGATCGCGCCGGTGGGCATCGCAACACCGGCCGAGCCATTGTCCCGGCTGGTGGATCATGTCGAGACAGTGTGCCGTATCACCCACAATACAGCAGCGGCCATCGCCAGTGCCGCGGCGGTCGCGGCGACGATCAGCGCCGGGATCGACGGGGCCGCACCGCGCGAAACCAGCGCCTTGGCGTTGGCCGCGGCGCGGGAAGGCGGGTGCCGGGGTCATGGAAAGCCCGATGTTGCCATCGCCGATCGAGTTGCCCTGGCATTGGACCTTGCAGCCGGTGGCCCGGCTAAATCGGCGTGCGTGGAGATCGCCAGACGGCTTGGCACCGATGTCGCGTCGCGCCAATCCGTGCCGACCGCGTTTGGCATCTTCATGGCCACCGGCGGCGATGTGTGGCAGGCGGGGCTGATCGCGGCGAATATCGGCGGCGATACGGATACCATCGGCGCCATTGCCTGCGCCATGGCCGGCGCATGCGGCGGTGCTGCCAAGCTGCCGCAAGACAAGGTCGCGACACTGAACATTGTCAATAATTTGGCCATGGATGGACTGGTCCGCGATCTTCTTGAGGTACGGCGAACAAGGGCCGTGAACATGCCCGCCGTGGAGCCGGTGTTATGAGCGGGCGCGGCCTGCTGCAAATGTCGGGTATCGTGATCGACCTTGTATACCGCGTCGCGCAAGTACCGAAGGCCGGAGAAGATGCCTTGGCGGAAAGCTGCATGATTACGCCCGGCGGCGGTTTCAATGCCATGGTGGCGGCCAAGCGCGCCGGCATGGATGTCACCTATGGCGGCGCCCATGGCACCGGATTGTTCGCCGACCTGGTCCGTCAGGGCCTCGGGCGCGCCGGTATCCCATTGTTGCAGCCGCCATCGAGCTTTGCCGATCAAGGAAGTTGCGTCGTCGCCGTCGACGATCAGGGCGAGAGAACATTCATCTCAAAGGACGGCGCCGAGGGTATTCTCGATCCGCGCCTGCTCGAACCCATCAACCCGTCGGCGTTCGACTGGGTTCTGCTTTCGGGCTATGCGCTGGCCAGTGCAGGCGGCCGGGATGCCTTATTTAATTGGCTCAGGTCCCTGCCGAGGCGCGCCAACTTCGTCTTCGATCCGTCGCCGGCGGTGAAACGGATTGCCGCACCTTGCCTGCGGCTGGCGGTGTCGAAAGCCAACTGGATCAGTGCGAACGAAATCGAGGCCACGGCGATGACAGGGGTTGCGCCGGTCGAACAGGCTGCCGCGTCTCTCGCCGCCATGCTCAGTGGCGATGGCCGGGGTGCGGTGGTGCGTTGCGGTGCCGAAGGATGCTGGCTGGCGTTGCGCGGAGAACCGGCGGTTTACTTGCCGGGCTTTGTCGTCAACAGCGTCGATACAAACGGGGCCGGCGATGCCCATATTGGCGCGTTCGTCGCCGCACTGGCCAAGAGCGTCCCGCCCGTAGAGGCCGCCCGATATGCCAACGCGGCGGCGGCGTTGTCGACCCTGCGCCGCGGCTCGGCAACGGCGCCAAACGACTTGGAAACACGAGATTTTCTCGGCCAACAGCTTGCGCGCGCGCAAAGTGCCGCGGCAAGAGGTTTTGCCGTATAGAGCCGGGTGCGCAATAGCACCTGTTACCAGCTATCTGACAAGGGAGAAGCAGATATGAAAAGGGAATTCGGACTCAGTATTGCGGCAGGCCTGACGGCGGTTCTTGTAGCAGCCGGGGCACAAGCCGCGGAAATCCGCGTGCTCAACTGGAACGGTTACGGGACGGACCTGGAATGGGCGGTGAAGGCGTTTGAGGAAAAAACCGGCAACAGTGTGGTCCATGATTATTTCAATTCCGAACAGGAGATGTTGACCAAGCTGCGGACCAACCCCGGCGCCTATGACGTTGTGCTGATAAATTCAGCCTTCACCGGTCAGGCCGAGAAGGAAGGGCTGATCCAGGCGATCGATACCAGTGGCATCGCGAACTTTGCCGATATCGCGCCCAATATGGCCACCAACCCCGACCTGGTTCCGGGCGGCGAAGTCTATGGCGTCGCCTGGACCTGGGGGCTGACCTCCTTCGCCATCAATACCGACGCCGTGCCGACGACACCGACATCGATCAACGTGTTCTGGGACGAACAATATAAGGGGAAAATCGGCTGGCGCGACGATGCGCTTGAGTCGGTGCAGTTCGCGGCCTTGGCCACCGGTCAGGACATTAACGACATCAAGGATCTGGATGCGGTCAAAGCCAAACTCGCCGCACTGATGCCGCAGATAAAAACATTCTGGTCGTCGGAGAATGATTGGAACCAGTTCATGGCGGCTGGGGACTTTGTCATGGCGCCCTACTGGAGCGGTTCCGCCGCCCGGTCGATCGCAAAAGGACTGCCCGTTGAATTCGTCGTGCCCGACGAGGGGGCCATCGGCTGGCTCGATGGCTTGTCAATTCCCACGGGGTCCAAGAATGTCGATGCGGCGCGCGCTTTCATCAACTATATGATCGATCCGGAATTCTATGTCAGGTGGGAGGCCGAGGGGGCCCCGGCGACCGCCAACGCCAAGGCCGCGGCGGCGCTGCCGGATGATTCCTTCAACCGCACCGTGCTCGGCAATGCCGAGATCGTTGCCCGGGTGCAGTTCATGCAGCCGGTTTCCGAAGAAAACCGCAAGGCCTATCTCGAGCTGTGGCAGGAGTTGAAAGCCAATAGCCAGTAACGCCATGAAATAGGACGGTGAAGATGGGCGCCACGCTAAGACAGCGCGACAATTTCCGCGCTGTCTTGCTCATCTCGCCGGCCTATCTATGGCTGTTGGTGGCGGTGTTTCTGCCGCTGTCGGCGATGCTGTTTTTCAGCTTCCTGAGCGAGGGGCCGTTTGGCGATGGTGCCCGGCAACTCGTCCTGCAAAACTATCTCGAGTTCTTCGAAAAGGGCTTCTATTCAAAACTGCTGTGGCGCTCGCTGAAACTGGGCGCGGTGGTGACGGCTCTTTGTTTGCTGATCGGATTTCCGTGCGCCTATGTGCTGGCCAAAACGATCAAGGGCCGCTGGCGCGAGGCCCTGTTCCTGCTTGTCATCCTGCCATTCTGGAGCAACAGTCTGGTGCGGATTTTTTCCTGGGCCATCGTGCTGCGCGGCAACGGGGTGATCGATGCGACACTGAACAAGCTGCTGCCGTTCGAGGTCTCGGTGAACCTGATGTTTACCTACTCGGCCGTGGTTATCGGGCTGGTTCACTCTTATCTGCCCTACGTCATTCTGACCTCCTACCTGACGTTGCAGGCGATCGATGACAGCTTGATCGATGCCGCGCGTTCGCTGGGCGCGCCGCGGCGAACCATCCTGCTGCGGATCATCCTGCCGCTGTCGCTGCCGGGGCTGGTCGCCGGCGGCGTGCTGGTTTTCGTTCCGGTCGTCGGATCGTTTATGGAACCGCGCATTCTGGGCGGACGGGCGGGTACTTTCTTCGGTACCGTGATCGAGGATCAGTTCGTGGCGGTGTTCAATTGGCCGCTTGGTGCGGCCCTGTCCTTTACCCTGCTGGCGGTTGTTCTGCTGATTCTGGCCGTCGCTAGCCCGGTCTTGAAGAGGGCGCAATAATGGCCATGAACCGGATTCTCATGCGCCTGGGCCGGGTATATCTGGGGCTGATTTTGGTGTTCCTCTATGTGCCGATCATGGTCATGGCGGCGATGTCATTCAACGCGTCGGAATTTTATCAACTGCCGATCGTCTTTACGACGGACTGGTACGCCCGGCTGTGGAACAATAGTGCCATCCTCGATGCGGCCTGGAACAGCATCTGGATCGCCAGTGTGACGACGATTATCGCCACCGCTCTTGGCACCGCGGCGGCGATTGCATTCTTTCGTTATGACTTCCGGGGCAAGGCTATTCTGCAAGTGTTGTTGTTTCCGCCCATCGCCATACCGTGGCTGATCACCGGTACGGCAATGCTGATCTTCTTTTTCGCCATTGGCATTGGCAGGGGCTCGCGGGCGGTGCTGCTCGGCCATGTGGCGCTGGCGCTGCCCTATGTCATTGTCGTGGTGACGGCACGGCTGCGGACATTCGACCCACAATTGGAAGAAGCCGCCCGGTCCCTGGGGGCGAGCAGCTGGGAAGTCACACGCTTCGTCACCCTGCCCTGGATCGCGCCGGGCGTCACCGCCGGGGCGCTGTTTGCCTTCGCGGTATCCTTCGATCAGTTCGTCGTGTCCTATTTCCTGTCAAAGCCCGGCGACGTCACCCTGCCGGTGCTCATATACTCGGCGATCCGCAAGGGCTTTACGCCGGAGATCAACGCGGTTTCCACCATCATCATCGTTTTTTCCATGGCCATGATGGTGGTCGTGGCCCGCTACGCCAAGTTCGGAGAGCGCTGATGGCGGAGATCCGCGTATCCCACGTGGACAAGATTTATGGCGCCACAAAGGCCCTGGACGACGTCTCCATAGACTTCGCCGATGGGGAGTTCTATGGGCTGCTGGGGCCGTCGGGCAGCGGTAAAACAACATTATTGCGTACCGTCGCCGGCTTCATATCCGCCGACCGCGGTTCGGTTGTCATTGGCGGCGAGCCGATGGAACAGGTGCCGGTGGAGAAGCGTGAGATCGGCATGGTGTTTCAGAATTACGCCCTGTTTCCCAACATGGATGTAACAGCGAATATCGGCTTTGGCCTGCGGGTCCGGAAACTCTCCGGGCAGGAAATATCGCGCCGGGTCGCCGACGTTCTCGACCTTGTGCAGCTTGGAGAACTGGGCGCGCGGCGGCCGCACCAGCTCTCCGGCGGCCAACGCCAGAGGGTGGCGCTGGCGCGGGCCATTGTCACGCAGCCGCGCGTGCTGTTGCTGGACGAGCCGCTGGGGGCGCTGGATAAAGCCCTGCGCGTTGAAATGCAGGTGGAACTGAAGCGCATCCAACGGGAGGTCGGCATCACGACAATCTTCGTCACCCATGATCAGGAAGAGGCGCTGACGCTCAGCGATCATATCGGCATTCTCAAGGATGGCAGGCTGGTGCAGCAGGGCACGCCGCAAGAGGTCTACCATCGGCCGGCTGACCGGTTCGCGGCCTGTTTCCTGGGCGATGCCAACATCTTCGATGGCGGGCGGCTGCCTTCGGGGGAAGGTGGCGGGAGCGTCGCCGTGCGGCCGGAAAGCATGTGGATTTCGATGGCACGGCCGGAAGATGCGGCAGTCATTGCACTGCAGGCAACCCTGCGCCAGAAGATATTCAAGGGTGCGACGGTGACCTGCCTGCTGGACTGGCATGGCCAGGTTATCAAAGTGCTGGCCAAAGGCGACGAACTGGCGGGCATTGCCGATGTGGGTGAGGTCTGGGTGAGCTGGCCACGGGAAAAATCGATGCGGATACCCGCCGACCGATAATGTCAGAACGGCTTGGCGGCGGGCGCCAACAAGATCACGGGGCCTGCCCTTTTTGAATACTCAAATTTCATTCTCGTATCACACAAAACCCGTTGCCAAAGGGGTCGGCGCAAAAGGCGATCTCACCCCAATCTCCTTTTTCACCCCCTTCATGAGTACCACCCGCCTCAACAATCCTTGTCACCGCGCCCGGCACGTCCATGATCAAAAAATCGAGGTGTATCGGGGTCCAGTGCCGTTCGTATGAACGCGTAGACGGGTTGTTCGTCAACGGCTTCGTGCCGGACTTTTTTTCGAGCAAATAGATTTCGATGTTTTCCGCCGCCAACACAACCATGTTTGGTGGCTGGTCCCGAAGCTTCTTGCAATCGAGTGCCGCCGAATAGAAATCGACGGCTCGAAGCAAATCAGGAACGTCAATGCTGATGGAGATTTTCGCCATTTGCGCCACGCCATGTTACTGTCTATTCGCTATAGATGGTAACATGCGCCATTTACCATCTAAATGTAAACAGTGGTTATTTGTTTAGTCGATCGTTGCGCTTGGGTGTACTCGTGAATTACCGAACTGGAGGAAAACCAGCTCCCGGACCGCTCGTGGCGATACATGGATTTCTCAATACCTGGTCCGACGAACTGGGCATTGAGGATCTTGAAACGGCAAAAGCGACGGGACAATGGCTGCGAGCAGCGGGTTTGTGGGACTGGCGCAGTGATCCTTCAGAAAACGAGGCGAGGACGTTGCGGGAATTTCGGGAGGTGCTGCGGGGCTTCGTTCTCAACCGGTCATCGAAGATACATGTCGCCAAGTTCAATGCGCTCATCGGTAAAATTGGATTCACCAACAAGATGTATGAGAGTGGGGAGCAAAAACTCGAAGTTATGGGCGGGCGAATTACCTACGTTATTGGGACATTTGTTGGGATCATCTACACTAGCAATGTCAATGGCACTTGGGCTCGATTCAAGTGTTGCCAGCTCGATACTTGTGGCTGGGCATTCTATGACTATTCGAGAAACCACTCGGGAAGATGGTGTTCGATGAAATCTTGTGGCTCACGCCACAAAGCACGTCGGTACCAACGACGAAAAGCAAAACATGCGTGACCCATCCTCATATCAAGACGGCCTTGCTTCGCCAACCGAGCGTGGCCCGCTCAATGAGAGACTGATCAAGAATGCAATTGGCGCTGCCCGCAATATCAAAAAGCGCACGAGCAGGTTCTGGACCCAAGCGCATAACAACGCTAACTAGGCCAGCGCCGACCGGACGATGGGCCAGGAGCCATCGTTGGCCGGGATATCCTGTGGTGCCAATCTACTGCAAGCACTGAGTGCGGGAAGTTGAGGGGGAACATGTCTATTCGGTGCTCCGTGTTTATCGCCACAAGCCTGGACGGTTTTATCGCTCGTGACGATGGCGGTCTTGACTGGCTTAATGCCGCCGGCGCCGCCGTTCCGGCTGGAGAAGACTGCGGGTACGCCGCGTTCATGAAATCGGTCGATGTGCTGGTGATGGGGCGGCTTACCTTTGACAAGGTCATGTCATTGGGTAAGTGGCCATACGATGAAAAACCTGTCGTGGTGCTGTCCGGCTCGGCGATTGAGATACCCGGCGAATTGCAGGCCAGGGTTTCCGCCTCATCGGAAAAGCCCGCCGATCTGGTGCGGCGATTGTCGGGTGACGGCGCGAAGCACCTCTATATCGACGGCGGCCTGGTTATTCAGAGTTTTCTCAATGCCGGCCTGATCGACGCCCTTATTATTACCGTTGTTCCGGTCCTGCTGGGCAGCGGGCGACGGCTGTTCGGGCCTCTAGAAGGAGATATTGTGCTGACGTATGTCGCCACCAATGTCTATGATTTTGGATTCGTTCAGCACGAATACCAGGTGGCGCGGCCGGCATAGGCGCGCTGTCTTGGCTAACCCTTGACCGCACCTGCGGTCAAGGAGTTACTGATTTGGCGATACATCACCAGACCAAGCAGCACGGGCGGTAAGGCGGCAATAATCATCACGGCCGCGGCAACACCCCATTGGACGCCGCCGCCGGCGGCGGCGAAGAAGAACGATGCGCCGACGGTCATTGGCACAGCGTCGCGGGTGGTCAGCATCAGGCCGAAAAGGAATTCGTTCCAGGCCATGATAAAGCCAAATATGGCGGTCGTCGCTAACGCCGGGCGGCACACCGGCGCGATGATCCGCAAGATGATGTGGCCGATGCCGGCACCGTCTATTCTGGCGGCCTCATCCAGCTCTTCGGGAATCTCGCTAATTGCGTTGACCAGGACCATCAAGGCCAGAGGCAAGTTGACTATTGTCAATATTAAGCCCAAGCCCAACCTGGTATCGAGCAGGCCAAGCCACTGGTACATCATGTAAAGCGGTATGGCGAAGATCACCAATGGCATGGTCCGCAGGTTTACGATTACCGGTAACAAGAAATTCCGCCCATAACCATGCCGGGCGACGGCATAAGCCGCTGGAAACGCCAAAATAATCGGCAAGACGGCTCCGATCGACGCCGCGGCAAGGCTGTTGCCCAAATAGGCGAAGATGTTCAGCCGTTCGGTGACCTGTAAGGCGAGCGCGTAGTTCTCGAATGTTGGTTTAAATACCCAGAGGCCGGGATTGCTGCTGATCTCGGCACTGGTCTTCAAGGAGGTAATAAGTGTCGACAGAACCGGGAAATTCATCACCAGTGCGGCGGTTATAAAGACTAACCAGCGTAGAAGATTGAGAGTTAGGCTCATGCCCTGGCCATCCGACGCCTTAGTTTTCCCAGGGCGATGAGCAAGATCAATGCGACGACAAAAAGTATCATCGAGGCGGCAACGGCATTACCGATTTTGCCGGACCTGAAAAACGCAAGATAAATGTATATGGAGAGCGAGGTCGTGGAGCCACCGGCGCCGCTGCCGGTCAGGACGAACACATTGTCGAACACCCGGAAACCGTCAACAAAGCGAATGAAAAATGCGATGCCCAGGACCGGCAGCATCAGCGGTAACTCGATATACCAGAACATCCGTACCGATTTCGCGCCGTCGACCAATGCGGCCTCTCGGACCTCGGCAGGGATTGCCTGATAGGCCATGTAAAACAACAGCAAAGCGAACGGCGTCCATTGGAGGGTCTCGATCACCAGCAATGTGGTGAACACGGTATCGGGGCCGAGAAAGGAGGGACTGTCGCCAAACCACAGATAGAGATAGTGGGGCAATGGGCCAATAAACTCATGCAGCACCAGCCGATACATCAGCCCGACCATCGCCGGCGCGACCATCATGGGCATCATTAGAATCGCCAGCAGCCATGGCCGCTTATTGAATAGCGGGGACAGAAAAACCGCCAGGAAGAGGCCGATAAGACATTCGGCTAATGCGGTTATTACGCCAAATTTGAAGGAGAAGCGTGTCGCTTGCCAAAAATCGTCATCGGCCAGCACGGCGGCATAGTTATTCAAGCCGCTCAGACGTGGTGATCTCAAATTCTCGAACGAGACATCGGAGAAACTGTAGATAATGTCGACAACTGCCGGAAAACCCAGGAAGGCCAGCAGGAATAAGACAATGGGTGCGGCCAGAACCGCGTTTTCGTTGAAGTATCTGGCGCGCACCATTTGCCTGCCTTCGAGGAGCCTATGGCCGAGAGACGAAAACCCCTAGTAAGACTGTGCCGTGCCGGTTATTGCAAGAGCTCTTCCATACCGGACTTGGTCTTGGCCAAAGCCTCATCGAGGGACTGTTGCCCGGCCCAATAACCGGTAAACTCCTTGGCCTGAAGCTCATAGACCGAGAGAGCTTTGGCCGATGTACCGCCACGCATGACAAAGCCGTATTTCGAGGCATAGTCACCAAGCAGTACCAGATCGGGCCGTTCGGCGGCTACTTCGGCGACGATGTTTTCGGTCAAACCCGGCGCGCCGCCATTGCGGGCATAGATCAACGCCGCGTCGGACGTGGACATCCATTTGAGGAATTTGCGGGCACCGTCCATGTTCTTGGCGTTCTTGTTGAGGCCAAGTCCGAGGCCGTGGATATGGGTAAAGCGCCCCTCTGGACCCGAGGGTGGCGCCACTACTGCTACTTTGCCGGCTACGGCCGGTGTTTTCTCTCCATCCATCAAATCGCCAGCGGCGGCGTTCCACTGCATCATGGCTGCAATCTGACCGGCCCCAAACGCGGCATTGGCCTCGGCATACTCATAAGAAAGAGAATCCTTGGGTGTTGCTTCGGCATCATAGAGCATCTTGTAGAGTTCCAGCGCGGTGCGGTAGGCATCGGAATCGACCACGACATTGCCGGATTCATCGAGCCAGTTGCCGCCATACGATCGTGGCAGGGAGTGGAACACCATCATGTTGAACAGCAAGTTTTTCATCTGCAGCACTGTGCCATAGCGGGTCGGGCTGTCGGGGTTCACTGATTTGCTAAAGTAGAGTGCCGTGGCCGCGTAGTCTCGCCAAGTCCACTCGTCGGGACTTTTTGGGCTCATTGCCTCGCCAAGATACTCCATGGAAACCTCGGAGTATCGCGCCCTCGCGGCATCGTCGGAGAGTAGTCCGTCAATCAAATCCTTACGGTAGTACATGAAATGCAAAGAAAGATCGGTCGGTACACCGAATTGCTGCCCATCGAACTGCATGGTTGCGAGCACTGAATCGCCATAGACCTCGGCCGCGCCGGCGTCCAGATCGATCGGCTCCATGAACGGCGCGTATCGCCCGATAGAGTATGTCGCCAGCAAGTTCGCGTCGAAGGCATCCGTGCCGGCGGCAAGATCGGCTTGTAGCTTGTCGAAAAATCCTTCACGGCCGAAGAATATCAGTTCAACCTTGTCGGCGTCGGCGACATCGGCCATGGCGTTATAGGCTTCGGCCGCGGCGCGCAACGCGGTTTCCTCCGGCCCGCCCGGCCAGCCGAGGACCGTGACCTGAGCCTGTGTCGGGCCGGTCGTAGCGAGCAGTGCCGCAATGCCAATGGCCGCGAACTTTAGGTGATCGGCAAGTTTCATCTTTTCCTCCCGGGTTGGATGTTGTTCGGTTCTTTCATGCCCATGTCTTCAAGTCGCTGGCGGCGGCTGCCTCGACCGCGTCGCTGAACCACCCAGTGACCCATTCGGGCCGGGTTATGGCCGAGCCCACGACGACACAAAAAGCGCCGCGCGCAACCGCCTGTGCGGCTTGCGCGGGCTGGTGGTAGCGGCCTTCGGCCACGACGAAGGGTGTGATCCGGCGAAATTCGGTGACCAGGTCAAGATCCGGATCATCAGGGACCTTGTCCCCGATATAACCCGACAAGGTCGTCGCAATTAGGTCCGCTCCGGCGGCGAGCGCGTGGCGACCATCCGCCAACGTGGCGCAATCCGCCATGGCAAGCGCATCCTCGGCATGAATCGTGCTAATCAAATCGGCGACCGGACAGGGGCGTGGGCGGTGGGTCGCATCGAGCGCGACAATGTTGGCTCCCGCAGAGACCAAGGCATAGACGTCACTGGGAGCGGGCGTGATCCGAACGGAACTGCCCTCAAGGTCGCGTTTCGTTAACCCGATGATTGGCGCCGTGGTTACCGTCCGGACCGCGCGTACATTCTCGATGCCTTCGATCCGCAACCCGGCGGCCCCGCCCGTTAGGGCCGACAGGCCGAAGGCGGCGATGATATCGGACCGATCCATGGACCCGCCAACGACGGGTTGGCAGGAAACAATCAGTTTTCCCCGAAACTGCTCTAGCGTCACGATCCGCCCCGGACGGCTGGTTTGGTGCGACTATACCACAATAATACCAAACGACCAGAGATATCTAACTGGTATTATCTTACTAACTCGGTCACGAAGTCGTAAACTTCGCCATTGTATCGGGTCTCGGCGAATTCCACCACGCGACCGCTGGCTAGGTAACAACGCCGCTCGACGATGAAGAGCGGCGCCCCTTCCCGGCACTCCAAGAGGGCGGCGTCACGCGCGGACGACACGCCGGCGCGCATCCGCTGCAACGCCCGCACGGGAAACGCATCGAGTCTTTCCAAGGCCGCATACAGTGACTCGCCGACCAGATCGGCGGAAGGCAGGATCGCTTGTGGGACTCTCGCGCGCTCGATAGCTATTGGAACGGAGTCAGCGAGCCGCAAGCGTTCGAGGCGAACTATCGGATCGGATGGCGAGATGCCCAATGCCATGATTTCGGTCGGGGAAGGCATAGTGATCTTGCGGGATAGCCACTTCGCACCGGGCTCCATGCCCCGGGACCTCATGTCTTCGGAGAAACTGGTTAGCCCCGAAAGGGTCTTTTCTACCCGCGTTGCGACGACCGTCTTCGAGCCATGCCGGCGTATCAAAACACCGCGGCCGGAAAGCTCATCAATGGCCTTGCGAACGGTGACCCGCGATAGCCCTAGCTCTACCGATAGGGCCCGCTCGCTGGGAATGTATGTGCCCTGTCCCAGCAGGCCTTCGCCGATCGCCGACTCGAACTCGTCGCGTAATTTGCGGTAAAGTGGCCGCTCATCGTTGGCGCCGGCCAACCTGTGGCGCAAATGGTGGATAATGTCGAATTGATTCAATCTCATCTCCAGAAAGCGGGAACACCGGTTCCCCGGTAGTCAACGCCGAAATGTCATATTGGTACTATACTGGTATATATGTGAAAATGGCACTAAGTACCGCATCCTTTGAACGACGGGTCCGTTACCGACCGGAGTGGCGGATAAAACCGTAAGGGCGGCGGATGTTAACCAGCATCGGTACCCGCCTGCATGGAAGAGTTCGTTACTCAGGCATCCTCGAGGCTGTTGACGTTCTCCCCGGAATTGTCCGTCTCTTGGAGGATCATGGCGAACAGGGATTGCATTCGGGATCGTGAACTGGGGATCCAAGCGAGTATTGCCGTTGTTCCGGTCCTGCTGGGCAGTGGCCGGCGGCTCTTCGGGGTTCTGGAAGCGGATATCCCCCTGACACATGGCGCTGCTAGGGTTTATGACTTTGGTCTTGTTCAGCTTGAATGCCGGGTGATACGGGCCGCATCGGCGCGCTGACTGCCGCGTGTTATCGCTCGGTCATTTGCCCATCCGTTTCCGGCTCTGTCTTGGCGATCGCAGCGATGAAATCCAAGAACATTGTTCTGAGGTAGTTGCGGCCGGAATTGGGCGGCCAAACGGCATAGATGCCGAAAGACGGCGCCTGCCAACCTGGCAAGACTCTTACCAATCGACCCGCCTCCATGGCCTCGCGAACAATAAAATCCGGTAACATGACAACGCCGCAGGTTTCCTCGGCCATACGCCGGCCGGCAAACCCCGAATCGACGGATATACGATGTGACATGCGGACCACTTGTTCCGCTGGATTTTTGCCCCTGGATGTCAGCGTGATGCTTGGCGGCACGCCGACGATATTTATCAATTCCAGATTTTCAAGGTCGCCGGGGTTCTTGACCCTTCCCCGGGCGCGCAGATAGTCCGGGGATGCGCATACAATCAACCTGCCTTCGGCCAGCTTGCGAGACATGAGGGAAGAATCTTTCAACTGCCCGACACGTATCCCCAGGTCAAAACCTTCTTCGACGATGTTGGACCGTCTGTCGCTGAAATTAATCGATATTTCGACTTTGGGATAGCGCTTCATGAAGGTCGAAATCCGGGTGACGAAACGCGCATATTGCAGCACCGCCGGTGCGGTAATCTTGAGACTTCCCGTGGGGTTCGGGCTCTGGTGGCCGATTTCTCCAAAACCGTCCTCCGCCGCCTTCAGCATGGCTTGCGCGGAGGCCGCCAATCGTTCCCCGGCGGCCGTCAAGCTGAGCCTGCGCGTGGTTCGGTAGATCAGCGGCGTGTCCAGATGGCGCTCCAGAGAGGTCACATGGTGGCTAACCACAGAGGCCGATATGCCCAGCCGTTTGGCTGCCGCGCGGAACGATCCTGCATCTGCGACCCTGGCGAAAACCGCCAGAGCGCGGAGGTGATTGAGCATGGTTATTCCGTTATTTCATCGAACTATCTATGCGAATAAAACCATCTTATGCAGCCATTGACAATATGGCACGCTCTTCGAGGCCACCATTTGAAGGCTCGAATAACAGGAGAGCAGAGAAATGAAGTTGCACTCTCTCGCCGCCGCCGTGCTCGTCTCATTCAGTGTTTCGAGCGGTGCTCATGGCGCAAATACGAAAGAAATCGTCACCGCCGCAATGACCGAATTGATGATCGAGAAGAATGTCGATGCGATCGATACCTATTTTGCGGAACCCTACATCCAGCACAATCAAAGGGTTCCAACAGGCCTGGAAGCCCTGAAAAGTTTGGCCAACGCGGCGATCGTCGGCAACCCGGCATTCAAATACGAGATGATCCGGGTCCTCGCCGATGGCGATATGGGGATTGTACACGGTATTTATACGGGCTTTGGGGAAACGCCCCTCGTCGCATTCGACGTCTTCCGGGTTGAAAACGAAAAGATTGTCGAACATTGGGATAACCTGGCGCCCGTGGCGGCGAAAAATCCCTCCGGCCGGACACAAACCGACGGTCCGGTCGAGGTGACAGACCTGGACATGACGGAAGCCAACAAGGCCCTCGTGGGTGATTTCATCGACACGGTGCTGATAGGCGGCGCGTTCGACAAATTGCCGGACTATTTCGATGGCGACAATTATATCCAGCACAATTCCAATATCGCCGATGGCCTGAGCGGCCTTAGTGCCGGCCTGAAAGCGCTGGCAGATGCCGGTATCACGATGAAGATTACCAAGCGCCATAAATTACTTGGCGAGGGAAATTTCGTCCTGGTGATTTCCGAGGGCGAGTTAGCTAATCAAGCTAGCGCCTTCTATGACCTTTTCCGGGTCGAAAACGGAAAAATCGCCGAACATTGGGACGTGATTTCAGCAATCCTCCCAGCCAGCGAAGCAGCGAATAGCAACGGTAAGTTCTAGAGTCTTGTTTTGGCGCGAGTCCCAGGCGACCTGCTTTGTTTGGTCGGCAGATCGAACGTCAGCGCCCTGGTCGCCTGAAATTCTTGCGCGCGTGCTCAACTTTGGCTCTGATCACGCAGTCCTCTATATGATCGTTGATCAGCCCCATGGCTTGCATGAAAGCATACATCGTCGTCGGCCCGACGAATTTCCAGCCCTGCTTTTTCAGGTCCTTCGACAGGGCGAGCGATGCCGCGGAAGTCGATGCCGTCTGCGGTTTCGCAAGCTGCTCTATGTCTGGTTCGTAGCGCCAGATAAAGGCCGCCAGCGAACCCTCCCGATTGACGAGTTCCTGGGTCCGTTGTGCATTGTTGATGACCGACTCGATCTTGCCGCGATGGCGGACGATGCCTTTATCCTCGAGCAGGAGATTGAGGTCGCGCTGGGTGAAGCGCGCTATTCTGTCGAAATCGAAACCATGGAACGCCGCGCGAAAGTTCTCGCGCTTGGCGAGGATGGTGCGCCAGCTCAGTCCGGCTTGAAAACTCTCCAGGCTCAATTTCTCGAACAGGCGATGATCATCCCTGACCGGGAAACCCCATTCGGTATCATGATAGTCGAGAAACTCCGGCGCGGCACCGCACCAGCGACAGCGTGATTTACCGTCGGGGCCCACTATCGTTGCGCGCATACGCCTACTCTTTTCATCAATGCTTCGAGTCGGCTGTTTAGCCGAGAAGAAACCTTAGTCGTTCATCCTGAGCATGGGCGCATACAAAGAGA
The DNA here is from genome assembly GCA_003230015.1 of Alphaproteobacteria bacterium. GTDB lineage: Bacteria > Pseudomonadota > Alphaproteobacteria > UBA6615 > UBA6615 > SZUA-147. Next base: position 18,750 of record QIGO01000152.1, read on the forward strand.
AGCCGCTCCATGAGAGCGACCGGTCCGTTCGGTGAGAGCTGGTTGCGGGGGTAGGATTTGAACCTACGACCTTCAGGTTATGAGCCTGACGAGCTACCGGACTGCTCCACCCCGCGCCATGGCACGTCGGACCCCTGTGATCATCGTGATAGGTTGCTTTGGTGCGCATGCTTGCAAGACTTGGCGGCGACCTACTCTCCCGCGTCTTAAGACGAAGTACCATCGGCGCTGAGGGTCTTCACGGCCGAGTTCGGAATGGGATCGGGTGTTACCTCCTCGCTATAACCACCAAGTCACACAAACATGCGCAACGGTTCGCGATTTCCTGATTCTCTTAACCACAAGTACTGCAATAACAAACGTCTTTTGCGGGGCGGGACTTGCCGCTGCACGCGAACGACCAGCCCAGACAAGCTGGGCAATGCAATCAAGCCGATCGAGCGATTAGTACCGGTTAGCTTCATGTGTTGCCACACTTCCACACCCGGCCTATCAACGTGGTGGTCTTCCACGGCTCTCAAGCGAGTTCGAGGGGGGCTTCCCGCTTAGATGCTTTCAGCGGTTATCCTTTCCGTACTTAGCTACCCGGCTATGCCGCGGGCGCGACAACCGGTCCACCAGAGGTACGTCCACCCCGGTCCTCTCGTACTAAGGGCAGCTCCTCTCAAGTCTCGTACAGGCATGGCAGATAGGGACCGAACTGTCTCACGACGTTCTAAACCCAGCTCACGTACCACTTTAATTGGCGAACAGCCAAACCCTTGGGACCTGCTC
>QIGO01000217.1 GCA_003230015.1 Alphaproteobacteria bacterium
CCATCATGGTGTTCACGGTAATCTCGTTCATCGTCTTTATTGAACGGGCCCAGAGACGTATCATAATTCAGTATCCTAAACGCCAGGTCGGTAACCGCATGTTCGGCGGCGAGGCCACGCATTTGCCGCTCAAGCTCAACACCTCGGGCGTCATTCCGGTGATTTTCGCGACCTCTATATTGCTCACCCCGGCGACAATCGCCGGCTTTTCAGGTGGCGCCGGCGGCGGTTTTCTGAGTTTCGTCAGCGCCTACCTTGGCCGTGGTCAGCCGCTATTTTTGATCATGTTCGCCGCCATGATCGCCTTTTTTGCCTTCTTTTACACCGCGATTGTCTTCAATCCCCAGGACACCGCCGATAATCTCAAGCGCAACGGCGGCTTTGTTCCCGGCATTCGGCCGGGCAAGAACACCGCCGATTACCTTGACTACGTGCTCAGTCGCCTGACTGTCGTCGGTGCCGGTTATTTGGTCTTGGTGGCCCTGTTGCCGGAGATATTGATTTCGCGCTTCAGTGTTCCGTTTTTCTTCGGCGGTACCAGTCTGCTGATCGTCGTATCCGTGACCATGGATACGGTCGCCCAGATTCAGAGCCATCTGCTGGCCCATCAATATGAGGGGCTGATCAAGAAGTCACGTCTTAAGGGCCGCCGTGGATGAACATCATATTGCTCGGGCCGCCAGGCTCCGGCAAGGGCACCCAGGCCCAGAAATTGCAGCGTGATCGCGGTATGGTGCAACTCTCCACCGGAGACATGCTGCGCGCCACGGTGGCCTCGGGCAGTGCCCTGGGCCAGCGCGCCAAGGCGGTCATGGATGCTGGGGAATACATGCCTGACGATGTCATGATCGGCATCATCGCCGAGCGCATTGCCCAGCCCGACTGCGCCAAAGGTTTCACCCTTGATGGGTTTCCCCGTACCGTCGTCCAGGCCGAAGGGCTGGATCGCATGATGGCGCAGAAGTCTCTGACGCTGGATACGGTTATCGAGTTCAAGGTTGACGAATCGGCCCTGGTTGAACGCATTTCCGGCCGTTATACCTGCGCCGGCTGTGGGGCCGGCTACCATGACAAATTCCAGTGCCCGGCCAAGCCGGGTATCTGCGATATCTGCGGTGGCACCGAGTTTAAGCGCCGCACGGACGACCGTGCGGAGACCGTCCAGGCGCGCCTGGACAAATACAATGAGCAGACCGCCCCAATTCTCCCCTATTACGCAGCCAAGGGGATTCTACGGGCGGTCGATGGCATGGCGGACATCGACGAAGTGTACCGTCAGATTGTGAAGATTCTGGGTTAGGGTTAAACTATTGACGGTGTGGCGGTATTCCTTATAATCCGCCAGCCTCGGAAAACCTTCCAGAAGTGACTTTTGGGCTGCATGCAACCAAGGAGTTCGCAGGGTGGCGCGTATCGCTGGTGTGAATATCCCGACCAATAAGCGTGTCGAGATATCACTGACATACATTCATGGTATCGGCCGCACGAAGGCGACCGAGATCTGCGACAAATGTGGCATTGCGTCGGCGCGCCGGGTCCAGGACCTGACCGAAGACGAAGTTATCCGCGTTCGTGAGGCCATTAGCGCGGACTACCGCGTCGAGGGCGATGTCCGCCGCGATGTCGCGATGAATATCAAGCGTTTGATGGATTTGGGCTGCTACCGCGGGCTTCGGCACCGCAAGGGGCTGCCGGTACGTGGCCAGCGCAGCCACACCAATGCCCGCACCCGTAAGGGCAAGGCACGGCCAATTGCCGGCAAGAAGAAGGCCTGACGGCGCGTAACAACACGAGAGTGAGAATAGGATAGCATGGCGAAGGCCACGACGGGTCGCGTACGCCGCCGGGAGCGTAAGAATATTACCTCTGGTGTGGCGCATGTAAGTGCGACTTTCAACAATACAATGATTACGATATCCGATGCCCAGGGCAATGCGATCGCATGGTCCAGTGCCGGCAGTCAGGGTTTCAAGGGATCGCGGAAATCGACGCCCTACGCGGCCCAGATGGCGGCCGAGAGTGTCGGCCGCAAGGCCCAGGAGCACGGCATGAAAGTCCTCCAGGTTGAGGTCAAGGGACCGGGCTCAGGGCGCGAATCGGCTCTGCGGGCGCTTCAGGCTGTCGGCTTCGAAATCACCCAGATCAAGGATGTGACGCCGATCCCTCACAATGGCTGCCGCCCTCCAAAGCGGCGCCGCGTTTAACCCATCCATGCCGGCGCTTCCCCAGCGCCAGGCATATGCCGAACCCTCTGATATCAAGGGTTCGGCCAGGCAATGTGACATCACCGGCGCGGCCAGGAAGCGGGGGCGAGGCAGCGGCGGCGAATGTCGTTGAGGTACATATGACCGTATTGCAGAAAAATTGGACGGAGCTGATTAAACCCAACCGGCTTGAAATCACCCCCGGTGATGACCCTAGCCGCGCGGCCACTCTTGTCGCCGAGCCGCTGGAGCGTGGATTTGGCCTGACGCTGGGCAACGCCTTGCGCCGCATCCTGCTGTCTTCTCTACAGGGCGCGGCGGTGACCTCGATCCAGATCGAGGGCGTTTTGCACGAATTTTCCTCCATACCGGGCGTCCGCGAGGACGTCACCGACATCGTGCTCAATATCAAGGCCATAGCCCTTCGCATGCACAGCGAAGGCCCCAAGCGCATGTCGCTGACGGCCACCGGTCCCGGCGAGATCACCGCCGGCCAGATCGAAACCGGCCATGACATCGACATCATGGAACCCGGCCATGTCATCATGACCCTCGATCAGGGCACCCGGGTGGTCATGGAAATGACCGTTGAAAACGGCAAGGGTTACGCGCCGGCTTCCCAGAACCGCGTCGCCGATGCGCCCATTGGTTTAATCCCGGTGGATGCCCTGTTCTCGCCGGTGCGCAAGGTCTCCTACCAGGTCGGCAATGCCCGCGTTGGCGAGCGTACCGATCTCGACAAGCTCTCCTTGCAGATTGAAACCAACGGTGCCGTGACGCCTGAGGATGCGGTGGCCCTGTCGGCGCGCATCCTCCAGGATCAGCTTCAGCTCTTCGTTAATTTCGAGGAGCCGCGGGCCGCTCAGCCCGAGGAGAAGGCCGAGGAAGATCTCGCCTTCAACCGCAATCTTTTGCGCAAGGTCGACGAACTCGAACTATCGGTTCGCTCGGCGAACTGCCTCAAGAACGACAACATTATCTACATTGGCGACCTGGTCCAGAAGACCGAGGCCGAGATGCTGCGAACGCCGAATTTTGGCCGCAAATCCTTGAACGAGATCAAGGAAGTGCTGAGCCAGATGGGCTTGCATCTGGGTATGGAGATCCCCACCTGGCCGCCGGAGAACATCGAAGACCTGGCCAAGAAGCTCGAGGAGCCTTTTTAGGCGTCGGCAACGAGCAGGAGAGGAATATGCGCCATCGTTTAAGCGGTCGTAAACTGAACCGCACCAGCTCCCACCGCAAGGCGATGTTCGCCAACATGGCGGCGGCGCTGATCAAGCACGAGCAGATCAAGACCACGCTGCCAAAAGCAAAAGACCTTCGCCGCGTGGTCGAGCAATTAGTCACTTTGGGCAAGCGCGGCGACTTGAGCGCCCGTCGCCGGGCTCTGTCGGTCCTCAAGGACACCAAGCTGGTGGGAAAGCTGTTTTCCGTCTTGGCCGATCGTTACAAGGATCGTCCCGGCGGCTACACCCGGGTCCTCAAGGCTGGCTTTCGCTACGGCGACTCAGCCCCCATGGGCGTGATCGAGTTCGTCGATCGTGATACGGAGGCCAAGGGTCAGGATTCCGGCCCGGTCCAGATCAGCGATGACGAGGAGGCCGAGGCTGCTTAGCGGGGCCCAAGCAGCAAAATCATTGGGCCGCTCCTTTTGGGGGCGGCCCTTGTCGTTCTGCTAGAGCTTTTTCCATTCAAACGGATTCGTTTGAACGATAAGAAAATGCGTTAAAACAACAAGCTAGAGCACATGAAGTGAGCGCAAGCGACGAAGCCCGGTCCCAGCCTGGATAGCCCCATGAGTACTCTAGAACGAATACTCCTCCCACTTGCCGTCGCCCTTGGCCTGCTCGTCGTCGGCCCCGCCAATGCCGCTGAAGACCGGCAAGTACCCCGGAATCAGGCCCAGATAACCCTGTCTTTTGCGCCATTGGTCAGGCAAGCCGGCCCGGCCGTGGTCAACGTGTTCGCCCAACGCATGGTGCGCGAACGCCAGGCGGCACCGCTTTTCCAGGACCCCTTCTTCCGGCGGTTCTTTGGCGAGGGATTCGAGTCCCCCCGCCGGCGCCAGGTGAATTCCCTCGGTTCGGGCGTTATCGTCGACCCTAAAGGTCTTATCGTTACCAACCAACACGTCATTGCCGGTGCCGAGGCCATCCGTGTGGTCCTCGCCGACCGCCGCGAGTTCGATGCGGAGGTCGTCGTCAGTGACGAGCGCACCGACCTTGCCGTGTTGCGAATAGACGCACCGGAGGACCTTTCCTACGTCACCCTGGCCGATAGCGACGATATCGCGGTCGGCGATCTGGTATTGGCCATCGGCAACCCTTTCGGCGTTGGCCAAACGGTCACCAGCGGCATCGTCTCCGCGCTGGCCAGAACCAATGTCGGGATAACCGATTTCAATTTTTTCATCCAGACCGACGCCGCCATCAACCCGGGAAATTCCGGCGGCGCGCTGCTCACCATGGACGGTCGCCTCGCCGGCGTGAACACCGCTATTTTCAGCCGCAGCGGCGGTAGCCAGGGCATTGGCTTTGCCGTTCCGGCGAACATGGTTCGCACCGTTTTGGCCAGCGTCGGCAAGCCCGGCACCATCGAACGCCCTTGGCTCGGCGCCTCCGGCCAGTCGGTGAATGTTGATATCGCCCGGGCAATGGGCCTGGATCGGCCGATCGGCGTATTGGTGAGCGAGGTCTATCCTGGCGGGCCGGCGGCACGTGCCGGTTTGCAGCCCGGCGACATCGTCACCTCGCTCGACGGCCGTAGCGTCGATGACCTGGAGACGCTGCGCTTCCGCCTCGCGACCGGCGAGTTGGGCGCCACTGTACCCATGGCGGTTTTTCGCCGCGGCCGCTCTTTGGACCTGTCATTCACATTGGCCGCAGCACCCGAGGATCCGCCACGCGACAGCACCCTCTTGGCCGGACCTCAGCCTCTGGCCGGCGCCACGGTCGTCAATGCCTCGCCGGCTGTGACCGAGGAGTTGGGCCTGCCGGCGATGACCAAAGGCGTTGTTGTGACCAAGGTTGCCCGGTCTAGCAACGCCGCGCGTATCGGTCTGCGCCCCCTGGACATGGTTGTTGAGGTAAACGGCGCCGAGATCGCGGATGTGGCCGATTTACGCAGCCATACGGCCGAGCGCTCGTCACGCTGGCAGATACGTGTCCGCCGCGACGGCCGTTTGCTCTCCATAGCGGTATCTGGGTGAGCGGCGGCCCCCAGGGTGGTCTGTTCGAGGCCCAGGCGCCACGGCCCTTGGCCGACCGCCTGCGGCCCGGCACCCTCGATGAAGTCGTCGGTCAGGACCACATTCTAAATCCCGAGGCACCCTTGGGCCGCATGGTCGCCCAGGGCAGATTGGCGAGCCTTGTCCTGTGGGGTCCGCCCGGTTGCGGCAAGACCACCATTGCCCGCCTGCTCGCCGACGTATCCGCCCTCGAATTCACCCCCATTTCGGCCGTATTTTCCGGCGTTGCCGACCTCCGCCGAATTTTTGAGGAGGCCCGCCGGCGGCGCCAGGACGGCCGCGGAACCCTGTTATTTGTCGACGAGGTTCACCGCTTCAACCGCGCCCAGCAAGACAGTTTCCTGCCCTATGTGGAGGATGGCAGCGTGACATTGATCGGCGCCACCACGGAGAACCCGTCCTTCGAGATTAACGCCGCCCTGCTATCCCGTTGCCAGGTCTTGGTCCTCCAGCGCCTCGACGCCGCCGCTCTCGAGCAGCTTCTCGCCCGCGCCGAGAATATTGCCGGCCGCACGCTGCCCCTGGAGTCGCAGGCGCGCACGGCCCTCAAGGCCATGGCCGACGGCGACGGTCGCTTCTTGCTCAATCTCGTTGAGGAGCTTTTTGCCGCGCCGCCGGGGCCAGAGCTGGATACCGCGGCCTTGGCCCAAGCCGTGCAGCGCCGCGCCCCCCTTTATGACAAAAGCCAGGATGGCCACTACAACCTGATCAGTGCGTTGCATAAATCCGTCCGCGGCTCGGACGCCGATGCCGCCCTTTATTGGCTCGCCCGCATGCTTGCCGGCGGCGAGGATCCCCGCTATATCGCCCGCCGCATGGTACGCATGGCTGTTGAGGATATCGGGCTCGCCGACCCCCAGGCATTGCCCCAGTCTCTTGCCGCTTGGGATACTTATGAGCGGCTCGGCTCGCCGGAGGGCGAATTGGCGCTTGCCCAATGTGTTGTCTACTTGGCGACCGCCCCCAAATCCAACGCCGCTTACCGGGCCTTTGCCGCGGCCATGCGTTCAGCCCGCGAGACCGGTTCGCTCATGCCGCCCAAACACATCCTCAACGCCCCGACCCGGCTCATGAAGGATATCGGCTACGGCGCCGGTTATGAATATGATCACGATACCAAGGAGAGCTTCTCCGGCCAGAATTATTTTCCCGACGGCTTGGCGCGTCAGACCTTCTATGACCCGCCCGACCGTGGTTTTGAGCGCGAGATTCGCCGTCGCCTCGATTACTGGCAAAAGCTGCGCGCGCACCCGGGCGGCGACGATTAGCCCAGGCTCGTCTCCGAGGCTGCAATTTGTATAGACTAGGCCCAAATCGGGGACGGGCTTTCTCACCAATAGAGCCGCAAATCTGACACGAGGGCAGGTCGGTCACATGAAACTCATTATCGCCATTGCTGCCGGCGGCGCACTCGGCGCGGTTGCCCGCCACTATGTGACCTTTCAGGTTGCCACCTGGCTCGGCCGCGATTTTCCCTGGGGCACCCTTGTGGTCAATTTATTGGGCTCGTTTATCCTCGGCGTGCTTATTGAGACCATGGCCTTGGCCTGGTCCCCCAGCCAGGAGGTCCGCGCTTTGCTGACTGTCGGCATGCTTGGCGCTTTTACCACCTTCTCCACCTTTTCCCTCGACACGGTCGTTCTTATCGAGCGTGGCGAGGCCGCTACCGCCATCGGCTATATGGCGGCCTCCTTGCTGCTCTCCGTTGGCGCCCTGTTCCTTGGCCTTCGTGCCGTCCGCATGGTCATCATATGAGTGGCCTCCATCATCGCGAGGTCGCCCAGGACGAGGGCGATCTCCGCTTGGACCGCTGGTTTCGCCGCCACTTCCCGACGCTTGGGCACGGCCATTTGGCCAAATTGCTGCGCACCGGCCAGGTCCGCGTCGATGGCAAGCGCGCCAAGGCCGGCTTGCGTATTGCCGCCGGCCAGACCATCCGCATCCCGCCTTTGACGGTCGGCGACAAGCCCGCCGCGCGGCCCCGGCCCAAAATTGCCGAACAAGACAGGGCACAACTCCTCGACGCCATCCTCTACCAGGACGACCACATTATCGCCCTCAACAAGCCGGCCGGTTTGGCCGTACAGGGCGGCAGCAAGACTTCCCGTCATCTCGACGGCATGCTCGATATTTTGCGCTTCGGCGCCGATCGCCCACGGCTTGTCCACCGCCTCGACAAGGATACCAGCGGCGTCTTGTTGCTGGCCCGCACCGGCGCGGTAGCGGCTCGCTTGGCCGCCAGTTTCCGCAACCGCGATGCCCGCAAGATATACTGGGCCCTTGTCGCGGGCGTCCCCCGGCCCGCCCAAGGGCGTATCGATGTCGCCCTGGCCAAACGGCCCAGTGACGGGCGTGAAAGTGTCGTCAGCGACCCTGACGCGGGCAAGCCCGCGATCACGGAATACACCACCCTGGAAGCCATCGGCAACAGAGCGGCTTGGCTTGAGCTGCGCCCCCTGACCGGGCGCACTCACCAGCTTCGCAGCCATTGCACGACCCTCGGCACGCCGATCGTTGGCGATGGCAAATATGGCGGCGCCGAGGCCCGTCTTGGCGGACTCGCCAATCGCCTCCATCTTCACGCCCGCGCCATATCCATTATCCACCCCGACACCGGCAAGGCCTTGCGGGTCACCGCCCCGCTGGCCGGCCATATGGCGCAAAGCTGGTCTATGCTCGGACTCCCCGACAAGGCGCCCAACGAACCCGGCAAGCGCAAATGAACCGCCCCCTGAACGACGTCCCCAGTCGCCTTGCCGTATTCGATTGCGATGGCACCTTGGTGGATAGCCAACATGCCATCATTGCCGCGATGACCGCCGCGTGGCGTGCCCTGAATTTGCCCCCGCCCGGCGCCAACGCCATTCGGCGCACCATCGGGCTGCCCCTGGAGCAAGGTATCGCCCAATTGTCGCCTCACCTTTCGGCCCATGAACACGCCGCGCTGGTAGACGGATACCGCGATGCCGCCCACCGCATCGACGCCGATGGCGACCATAAGGCGCCGCTATTTCCGGGCGCCCAGGAGGTCCTGGTAACACTTGCCGATGCGGGTGTGTTATTGGGGATCGCGACGGGCAAGGGCACCCGCGGCCTCACCGCGACGCTGGCCGCCCACGCATTGAACGATAGGTTCGCAACAGTGCAGACTGCTGACACCGCGCATGGCAAACCGCACCCGGACATGTTGCTGCGCGCCATGGCGGAAACCGGTGTTCGGCCGGCGCGCACAATAATGATAGGCGATACAATTTATGACATAAAGATGGCGAACAATGCCGGCGTCACCGCCGTTGGCGTGTCTTGGGGCTATCATGGACCCGCCGAACTGAAAGATGCCGGCGCGGCAAGTGTAATCGACGATTTTTCGGAGCTTCCGGCGGCTCTTGAAACGCACACCACCACCCGGTGAGGAGAGGCCACATGCGCAGGTTTTTCAAAATTTTGGCGATTTTGATAATCGCGGTTGTCGTTGCGGCGGTTGCGGCGGTGCTTGTCATCGACCCCAACGACCAAAAGGATCGTATCGCCAATCAGGTCCGCAAGGCGATCGGCCGTGATCTTGTCATCGGTGGCGATATCGACCTCGACATCGGCCTTGCCACTTCGGTTTCCCTCAACGACGTGACCCTGTCCAACGCTGACTGGGGCACCGGCCCGGAAATGATCAAGCTCCGCCGCCTCGAAGTTGAGATTGGCGTGTTGCCGCTCATCGGCGGCACCATCCAGATCAACCGCCTCCTCGTGGACGGTGCTGAAATCCTGCTTGAAACCGACGCCAGCGGTCTCGCCAACTGGCAGTTCAAGTCCGAAGGGGAAGGCGCAGGCGGCGGCGAGGGTCCGTCCGAGGCCGCTGCGGCGGAGGCCCTAAAACTGCCGATCCTAAAAGATGTCCAGATTCAGAATGTCACGCTCACCTTTCGCGACGGCGTTTCCGGCCAGACCCGCTCCCTAAAGCTGGACAAGCTGGCCCTGCGCGGCGACGGCCCCGACGCCCCCATGAAGCTGGACCTGGCGGCCACGTTGGACGAAATTCCAATCACCGCTTCGGGTCAGTTGGGGGCCGCCAACGCGCTGATCCGCAACGAGCCTTTCCCCATCGCTCTCACCCTCGACGCGCTCGGTTTTGCCGTCGAACTCAATGGCGGGGTTGCCAAACCGGCCCAGGGTGATGGCATCGACTTGCGGCTCGCTGTCAACGCCGATGACTTGTCCGGTTTGACGGCCCTGGTAGGCGACGGCTTGCCCCAGGCAGGCCCCCTTGAATTCTCCACCAGCCTGCGCGGTGGCCCAGCGGCGATAGCCCTCGAGGATCTTGCATTTCGACTCGGCGGAACCGATCTTTCCGGTCGCATCGAAGCCTCGACCCAAGGGGTCAGGCCACGCATCTCGGGCACGCTGGACGCGCAACAGATAGACTTGACCGAGTTCCTGCCGCCCCCGCCGGCAACCGACGCAACCGCGGCCCCGGCGGACGCACAGAGTGCAGGCGCCGCGGCCGATGGCGCCGGGCGTGTCTTCCCCAGCGATCCCCTGCCTCTGGCCGGGCTCTTGGCCATTGACGCCGACGTGGCCATAAGCATTGCCCGTCTGATCACCCCCGCTCTCGCCGTTGATGACATAGCGGTGGAAATCGCCCTCGATAACGGCACCCTGTCGGTTGAGCCATTCGCGGCCTCCATCGCCGATACCGGACTTACCGGAAGTTTAGGTCTTGATGGCGGCTCGGAGATTCCCCAATTCAGCCTCGTCCTCAAGGGCCCGGAGCTAAACATCGGCCGCCTCGTTCAGGAGGCCACCTCACTCGATATCTTGCGCGGCGCCGGCGCTCTCGACGTGGATTTGACGGGGCAGGGCGAGTCTGTCGCCGCCATTATGGCGAGTCTCGACGGTTATGCGCGCCTGGTGATGGAGGACGGCCAGGCAAAGACCGAGAGTTTTGATTTACTCATCGGCGGCCTCAGCGGCATCGTCGGGACGCTCTTTGGTGGCAAGGAAGAATGGACGGTACTCGAATGTCTTGCCGCCAACTTCCAGTTTGAGGATGGCGTTGGCACCAGCGCCCTGCTCATGGACACTGAGTTTGTCAGCATCATCGGCGACGGTGGTCTAAATCTTGGCGACGAGTCTCTCGCCATGGAAATTACCCCGCAGTCGAAATCGGCGACCTTGAGTGTCGCGGTGCCGATCAAGGTCGGCGGCACATTCGCCGCGCCGACCTTTAAGCCGGACGAGTTGGCCGCCGCGCGCAAAATCGGCGGGCTCCTCGGTGCGACACTTTTCCCGCCGGCCGCCTTGTTAGCTTTGGGCGATCTTGGCGCCGGCGATAGTTCATGTGTCGAGACCGCCTCCGCGGCGCCCGCGGCCACCGAACAGCCGGCTGCCGCGCAGGTTCCCACGCAAGTGCCCTCAGCGGTCGAAGATGTGAAGGATGCCATAGAGGGCCTCGGCAGGGGCCTCAAGGGTCTACTTGGTAACTAGGTACTTGCGGCGGTTCTACAGACTGGCGTCGATTGTCGCCACACCGGACGGTCATAGGGTCACCCTGGACGCGCGCCCATTGCTCACCCCGGGGCGCGCGCCCATTTCCGTGCCCACCAAAGCACTGGCCCAGGCAATCGCCGACGAATGGGCCGCGCAAGACCAGCAGATCGAGCCCGAGACCATGCCCCTGACCCGCATCGCCGCCACCGCACTCGACCGCGCGGGCCCGCAGCGGCCGGCGGTAACCCGAGCCATCGTCGGTTATGCCGCCACCGATCTGCTGTGTTATCGCGCCGAGGCCCCGCCCGGCCTGGTCGAACGCCAAGCCACGGTTTGGCAGCCGCTGCTCGATTGGGCGGCACAACGATTCGACGCTCCCTTGAGCGTCACCCAGGGCGTCTTGCCCGTGACCCAAAACCAGGCGAGCCTCGATGCCTTGCACGAGGCTGTCGATGCCTTCGACGATTTCCAACTGGCCGCCTTGAGCACCGCCGCCGCCGCCGCCGGATCCTTGATCATAGCCCTGGCCCTGGCCCATGGTCGTCTGACGCCCCCACAGGCCTTCGCCGCCAGCCAGATCGACGAGGCATTCCAGTCCGAACAATGGGGCGTTGATGAGCAAGCCCGGCAGGCTCGCCAGGGCCTCGCGTCCGATATCGAGGCCGCCGGACGTTTTTTCACCCTGCTGGCCGATTGAGCGCCCCTGGCTTGACGCTTCGCAAGCTGTTATCTCCGTTGTCTGGAACAAGCGCTGGAGGGCGGCATGCAGGACATCCTCGACGAGCTGGAAGCGCGGCGCGCGCGGGCCCGCAAGGGCGGTGGCGATCGGCGCGTCCAGGCGCAGCACAAAAAAGGCAAACTCACCGCGCGTGAGCGCCTGGACGCCTTGCTCGATGAGGGTTCCTTTGAGGAGTGGGACATGTTCGTCGAGCATGATTGTGCCGACTTCGGCATGGCTGACCAGCGCATCCCCGGTGACGGCGTGGTCACCGGATGGGGCACCATCAACGGCCGCAAGACTTTCGTTTTTTCCCAGGATTTCACCGTCTTTGGCGGTTCCTTGTCCAGTGCTCACGCCGGCAAGATCTGCAAAATCATGGACCAGGCGGTTCGCCTTGGCGTGCCGGTTATCGGCCTCAACGATTCCGGCGGCGCGCGCATTCAGGAAGGTGTCGGATCTCTGGCCGGTTACGCCGAGGTTTTTCAGCGCAACGTAATGGCCTCCGGCGTCGTACCGCAGCTCTCCATGATCATGGGCCCTTGCGCCGGCGGCGCGGTCTATTCCCCGGCCATGACGGACTTCATTTTCATGGTCAAGGATACGTCTTATCTCTTTGTAACCGGCCCGGAAGTCGTCAAGACGGTGACCCATGAGGAGGTCACCCATGAACAGCTTGGCGGTGCCGGCGCTCACACCACCAAATCCGGTGTCGCCGACCACGCCTTCGACAATGATATCGAGGCCCTGCGCCAGCTCCGGCGCTTCTTCGATTTCCTGCCCGCCAACAACCGCGAGCAACCGCCGGTCTTGCCCACCGCTGATGACCCCAACCGCGCCGAGCCATCCCTGGATAGCCTCATCCCCGCTGATCCCGCCAAGCCTTATGACATGAAGGAACTCATCCACAAGGTCGTGGACGAGGAGGATTTTTTTGAACTGCAACCCGACCACGCCGGCAATATCATCATCGGTTTCGGACGCCTTGACGGGCGCACCGTGGGTTTCGTTGCCAATCAGCCCATGGTGCTTGCCGGCTGTCTCGATATCGACTCATCCATCAAGGCCGCGCGTTTCGTCCGTTTTTGCGATTGTTTCAATATTCCCATTGTCACTTTCGTCGACGTCCCCGGCTTCTTGCCCGGCACCGCCCAGGAGCATGGCGGTATCATCAAACACGGCGCCAAGCTGCTTTTCGCTTTTGCCGAGGCGACGGTGCCCAAGGTCACATTGATCACGCGCAAGGCTTATGGCGGCGCCTATGACGTCATGTCATCCAAGCATTTACGCGGCGATGTGAACTATGCCTGGCCGACCGCCGAAATCGCCGTCATGGGCCCGCAAGGTGCCGTCGAGATCATCTTCCGCCAAGACCGTGACGATCCCCAGCGTATGGAACAGCGCGCCGCCGAATACCGCGAGAAATTCGCCAACCCCTTCGTCGCCGCGCAGAAGGGTTTTATCGACGACGTGATCATGCCCCACAGCACCCGCCGGCGCATCGCCCGCGCCCTCGCATTGTTGGCGGACAAGGCGCTCGAGAACCCTTGGAAGAAACACGACAACATCCCGCTTTAGCCTCGGCGGCGTCAGTTCACCAACCGGTAGACCTCGACGGCCCCGTCGCGGCCGCGAATAGCGCGCGCGCCCAGTGCTTCCAACTCGATATCCTCTGGCGCCGCGGCGGCCGTTTCGCCTGACAGCAGCACCACGCAATCGTCTTCCGGGCCGATTTCCTTGGCCAGCGCTTCCAGCCGCGCCGCTGTATTCACGGTATCGCCGACGACGGTGTAGTTGACGCGCGAACGCGGGCCGATATTGCCGACGACGACGGGTCCCGTATGCAGGCCGATACGCACCGCGACAACCGGCTGCCCGGCCGCCCGGCGTTTGTCGCTATCTTCCCGCACCGCCTGTTGAATGGCCTGCGCCGCCGCCAACGCCCGCGCCCCATGGTCGGGTATCGGCTCCGGCGCGCCCCAGAACGCCATCACCGAATCGCCGATGAACTTATCCACCGTGCCGCCTTCCGCCTCGATGCGGCGCGTCAGCATTTCGAAATGCTGATTCAGCATCTGCGCGATTTCCGCCGCCGGGCTGTGCTCGGCCAGCGTCGAAAAACCTCGAATATCGGTAAACATGATGGTCAGGACACGGTCTTGTGACTGGGTCACGCTTTCGCCGTCCCGGCGCAGCCGCATCACCAGTGTTTTCGGCACATAGGTTTCGAACCAGCGCATCGCGTTGGTCATTTTGTTGAAGGCGCTGGCCGCATTGGCCAATTCGCGAAACCGCGAGTCCGGTAATGTCGCCACGCGATCCACATCGAGGGTCGCCAAGGCGTTGGCGACTTGCGCCAGCCCGCCGATTTGCCGTGTCAAGGTTCGGCCGAGCAGCAACCCCAGTGCCACCGCGATGGCCAGGATCGCCAACCCGACGACAGCCACCTGGCGGATACGGGCCAGTTCTTCGTCAAGCACGGCACGGCGCAGCTTGAGGCCGATCTCCCAGGGCCCGAAGTCCGATAGCTGACTGACGATGACCAGGTCTTCGCCCAGTTCATAGGCGTCGGAATAGCGGCGGTCGTTGCCGCCGATATCGAGGATCGCCCGGGTACCGGAATCGCGGAACGCCAGTGCCGGATCGTTGAACATCGACAGGCTGGGCAACGGCACTTCATTGGCCTCGCCGGCGGTCAGCATCGTGTCGAAGAGCGCCGGGTGGGCCAGCACCCGGTCGCCCCCATAGAGCACGAAGGCCCGCGTCGCGTCCCGGCTTTCCAGATCCTTGAGGAATTGCGAGAGTTCGCCCAGCGCCACCACCACCAGCACCACGCCGCCAAATGTGTCGCCGCGGCCTATGGGCACCTCCAGGAACAGCACCGGCTGGTCCAGGCTTTGCACCCATACCGGTGCCATCCAGATAAAGTCCGCCTCCATATCCCGCGCCCCGGCGATCATCTTCTCTATGCCCGCGGCACTATCCAGCATGCCCTGCAAACCGGCAGCGAACTGGCTTTCGGCGACCACTTCGTCCAGGGCGCCGAGAGTGGGCGGATACTGGTAGGATTGGTAGTTCGAATCGATGAAGATCAGCGCGGTCGCCTGCGGCACCGCGGCCAGCGCCCCGCGGAATGTGTCTTCCAACTGCTGGCGATTGCTAGGGTCGACAGTGCCGTCCGCGAACATCTCGGCCAGTTGAAGACCCAGGACATGCGCTGGTTCGAGCTGGCCGCGCACCCGCGTCTCCAGCAGCTCGAGCCCGATATCGGCGTTGTCGCCAAGCAGTTCCAAGGCAATCCGCTGGGCGCTGACTTGGCTGATGGTCAAGACGCTGCCCACGGCGACCAGCAGCAGCAATGCCACCCCGCCGACCAAGGCCGCCGCGATCGGCACCCGGAAGCGCCGCTTCATATTCATCGCATGGGCGCCTTGGGCACCGGGACCGGTGGCAGCATTCATATGATCAGGCTAGTCTCACTGCAGGTTGGGAGCAACAATGTCCCGGCGCGCTATATATGGTCACGGGAGGCATTTTAGTTGATCAAGAAGATTTTAGTTGCAAATCGCGGTGAGATTGCTTGTCGGATCATCCGCACCGCCCATTCCATGAATATTGCCACGGTTGCGGTTGTTTCCTCCGCCGACCGCGACTCTCTCAGCGCCCGCATGGCCGACGAAATCGTCGAAATCGGCCCACCGCCGGCCGCCGAAAGTTATCTCCGGATTGACCGGATCGTGGCGGCCATAGAGTCCACCGGCGCCGATGCCGTCCACCCCGGTTACGGATTTCTGTCCGAGAACACCCGCTTTGCCGAGGCCGTTGCCGGCGCCGGCGCCATCTTTATCGGCCCGCCGCCGGCGGCCATCGCCGCCATGGGCGACAAAATTACGGCCAAGCGGCTTGCCAAAAAAGCCGGTGTCGACACGGTGCCCGGCCACGACGGCGAGGTCACCGGCGAAGATGAAGCCGCGCGCGCCGCCGCTGCCATAGGTTACCCGGTCATGTTAAAGGCCGCCGCCGGCGGTGGCGGCAAGGGCATGCGCATCGCCGCCGGCGAGGCGGCGTTGCGCGAGGGTTTTGCCGCCACCCGCCGCGAGGCGCTGTCTTCCTTTGCCGATGATCGTGTTTTCATCGAAAAATACATCCAGCAGCCGCGCCATATCGAGATCCAGATTCTCGCCGACAGCCACGGCACGGTTGTCCATCTGGGCGAGCGCGAATGCTCCCTTCAACGCCGCCACCAAAAAATCATCGAGGAAGCGCCATCGCCCTTTCTTGACGAGACGACCCGCGCCGCCATGGGGTCCCAGGCCTGCGCCCTGGCCCGGTCGGTTGGTTATCAAAGTGCCGGCACGGTCGAATTCATCGTCGATAGGGACAAAAAATTCTATTTCCTTGAAATGAACACGCGCCTGCAGGTGGAGCATCCGGTGACCGAATTCGTCACCGGCCTCGATTTGGTTGAACTAATGATCCGCATTGCCGCCGGCGAGCCCTTGCCCTTCACGCAAGCGCAGGTACGGACAACCGGCTGGGCCATCGAGGCGCGCCTCTATGCCGAGGACCCGGTCCGCGGTTTCCTGCCGTCCATTGGCCGGCTGACCCGCTTCCGCCCGCCGGTGGAGGGGCAGGGAGTCCGCGTCGATACCGGCGTCCATGAGGGCGCCGAAGTCAGCATCTATTACGATCCGATGATCGCCAAACTTATTACCCATGGCGACGACCGTGCCGCCGCCATTGACCGTATGTCCCATGCCCTCGACCGCTTCGTGGTCAGCGGCGTGACCAGTAACGCGGTATTCCTCGCCGCCCTCGTCAATCATCCCCGTTTCCGCGCCGGCCGGCTCAGTGTCGAGTTCATCGCCGAAGAATATCCCGACGGCTTTGCCCCCCACCGGGTAGCCAAGCCCCTGGCCACGCGGCTGGTGGCCGTCGCCGCCCTCATCCACACCGTCACCGCCGCCCGCGCCCGCCGCATTGGTGCACCGGCACAAGACTCCGGCGTAAACCACTGGATCGTCCGCGTCGGCGATACCGAACACCCGGTCGAGGTTGCGCCAACCGATGATGGCTACGTCATCGAACACCCGGGCGGCAGCATGTCCCTGTCCACCCAGTGGCAACCCGGTAGGCGCCTGCTGACTGCTCATATCGACGGCGAAACCGCGGTCGTCCAGGTCGCCGGGGGCCATGGTGTCTACCGCTTGACCCACGCCGGCGCTTATCTGAGCCTCGAGGTGTTGCCGCCTCATATCGCCGATCTCATGCACCGCATGCCACCCAAGCCGGTGCGCGATCTTGGTCGTTTTCTACTCTCGCCAATGCCCGGCCTGCTTGTCTCCGTCGCCGTCGAATCCGGCGCGGTGGTGAAAGCCGGCGACACTCTGGCGGTCATCGAGGCCATGAAAATGGAAAACATTTTGCGCGCCGAACGCGATGGCACGGTCAAGACGATCCACGCCGCCAAGGGTGACAGCTTGATGGTCGACCAGCAGGTAATCGAGTTCGAGTGAGCATGACCGCGACCATCGTCCGTGTTGTCGTCGCCGGCCGTGTCCAGGGCGTCTGGTACCGCGGTTGGGTCGTTGAGACGGCCACCGGCCTCGGCCTCGGCGGCTGGGTCCGCAACTGCCGGGACGGCACGGTGGAGGCGGTCTTTGCCGGTCCCGAGCCTGCTGTTGAGGACATGGTGGCGAGCTGCCGGCAAGGCCCGGCCATGGCCCGCGTCGATACCGTAGACCGCTTCGGCCACACCCCGGAGGACGCTGGCCTGACCCCAGCCCAGGGCTTTCACCAGCGGCCTACGGCCTGAACCGGGACTCAACCCCCGAACACCTCGACAAAACTCGCCTTCAGCGCTGCGTCCAGTTCCGCCATCGTCACCTGGCACCCCAGGGCTGCCAGACTGGTCACCCCGTAGCGCGCTGGATCGATACCGCAGGGGACGATACCGTTGAAATGCTCCAAAGTCGGGTCCAGGTTGATCGAGATGCCGTGATAACTCACCCAATGGCGCACCCGCACACCGATCGCCGCGATTTTGTCTTCCCGGGCTCCGTCTCGGGCGATCCAGATGCCGACGCGGTTCTCGCGCCTTTCTCCCCGCAGGTTGAAGCGCGCCAGAGTTAGAATGATCCATTCCTCCAACTGCCGCACGAAGAGACGGATATCGCCGCCCCGTTGTTTGAGATCCAGCATCGCATAGCCGACCCGTTGGCCGGGTCCGTGATAGGTGTACTGACCACCCCGTCCCGTCTTGAAAACAGGAAACCGCTCCGGCGTCAGCAGATCGGCCTCCTTGGCGCTGGTGCCCGCCGAGTACAGCGGCGGATGTTCCAGCAGCCACACCATTTCGCCCGCTTCGCCCGCGCGGATCGCCGCCACCCGGTCCTCCATCATCAGCACCGCCTCGCGATAGGGCACCAAACCGTCTGATACTTTCCAGGCCACCGGTCCCATCGAGTGCGTCCCGCCTTGTGATCGTCCGCTTCATTTGGTATGCCGCCGCACAGGCGAAGGCAAGCGCGGGCCGCGTTCCCAGGGCTGGCGAGCGCTGGGTTCGATGGCGGCAACAGCATCGGAGGATGGCCCATGGCCGAGGATCAGCGCGACGCAGCGTTGCGTTACCACCGCGAGCCCAGACCCGGCAAGATCGAGGTTGTGCCCACCAAGTCATTGGCCACCCAGCGCGATCTTTCGCTGGCCTACTCCCCTGGCGTGGCTGCCGCTTGCGAGGCCATTGTCGCCGATCCCGCCGAGGCCTCGACCGTCACCGCCCGCGGCAATCTGGTCGGGGTTATCACCAACGGCACGGCCGTCCTCGGCCTCGGCCCCATCGGCCCACTTGCCTCCAAACCGGTGATGGAGGGCAAGGGCGTCTTGTTCAAGAAATTCGCCGGTATCGATGTTTTCGATATTGAGGTCGACGAGACCGATGTCGAGCGTTTTGTCGATATTGTCGCTGCCCTCGAGCCCACTTTCGGCGCCATCAATCTCGAGGATATCCGCGCCCCCGAATGTTTCGAAATCGAGCGTCGCCTGCGTCAGCGCATGAAAATCCCGGTCATGCATGATGATCAGCATGGCACCGCGATAACCGTCGCCGCGGCCGTATTGAACGGCATGCGTGTCCAGGGCAAGACCCTTGCCGAGGCCAAACTGGTCACCTCGGGCGCCGGTGCCGCGGCCCTGGCTTGCGTCAATTTGCTGGTCAGCATGGGCCTGCCCAAATCCAACGTCATCCTGACTGACATTGACGGCGTCGTTTATGCCGGCCGCACCGAGCATATGATCCCCGAAATGAGTATCTATGCGTGCCGGACCAGCGCCCGCACTTTGGCCGAGGTCATTGTCGGCGCCGATATCTTCCTTGGCCTTTCCGCGCCCAACGTCCTCAAGCCCGAGATGATCGCGGCCATGGCCCCCAAGCCGATGATCATGGCGCTCGCCAACCCGACGCCCGAGATCGCCCCCGAAATCGTCCGCGAGATACGCCCCGACGCCGTTATCGCCACCGGCCGGTCCGACTACCCCAACCAGGTCAATAATGTCCTGTGTTTCCCTTTCATTTTCCGTGGCGCCCTCGACGTTGGCGCCACCGCCATCAACGAGGAAATGAAGATCGCCTGCGTCAACGCCCTTGCCGATCTGGCCAAGCAAGAGGGCTCGGAGGTGGTGGCCAGCGCCTATGGCGGTCCGCCCGACAGCTTCGGCCCGGAATATCTCATCCCCCGCCCGTTCGACCCGCGATTGATCGTCAAGCTGGCGCCGGCGGTTGCCCGTGCGGCCATGGCGTCGGGTGTCGCCACCCGGCCCATCGCCGATTTCGACATTTATGAGGAGCAGCTTCGCGACTTCGTCTTCCGCTCTGCCTTGCTCATGAAACCCCTGTTCGAGCAGGCTCGCAGCGATCCTCAGCGCGTCGTTTATGCCGAGGGCGAGGATGAGCGGGTTTTACGCGCGGTACAGAACGCCCTCGACGAGGGCATCGCCGTACCGATTCTGGTTGGCCGCCCCGATGTCATAGATCAGCGCATTACCCGTCTCGGCCTGCGTTTCCGCCCTGGTGTCGATTGCGAGTTGGTCGATCCGCAGGATGACCCGCGCTACAACGAATATTGGCAGCTCTATCACGCGCTCGTCGGGCGCAAGGGCAAATCCCCCCGCGATGCCCGCACGGTGGTACGGACGACTGCCACGGTCATTGCCGCATTGATGATTCAGCGCGGCGAGGCTGACGCCATGATTTGCGGCGTCGAGGGCGGTTTCAGCCCCAACCTGTCCCACGTCGCCGAAGTCATCGGGCTGCACGAGGATGCCCATGAATTTGCCGCCGTATCTGTCCTGATAATGCCCAAGGGCATCTTCTTCGTTGCCGATACTTATGTGACCCCGAACCCGACCGTCGAGGAAATCGTCGAGATCACAATCATGGCCGCCGCCGAGGTGCGGCGTTTCGGTATCACACCGAAGATAGCCCTGTTATCCCACTCCAACTTCGGCAGTATGGACACCGCATCCGCATCCAAGATGCGTGAGGCCACACGGATACTCCATCACCGCGTCCCCGATCTTGAAATCGAAGGCGAGATGCAAGGTGACACGGCGGTCCGCCCCGACATTCGCGACGCCATCTTTCCCGCCAGCCGTCTCCAGGGCCGGGCCAACTTGCTGATCATGCCAACCCTCGATGCCGCCAACATCGCGCTCAACCTGCTCAAGGAACTGGCCGATGGCCTGGCGGTTGGCCCGATCCTCATCGGCGCCGCCCGGCCGGCTTACATCCTCAACCGGTCTGTAACGGGTCGTGGCATCCTCAACATGACCGCCTTTGCCGCCGTCAGTGCCCAGCATGCCGGCAAGATCCAGGGTTCATGAACAACGACGACCTTCTCGACACCGACGTCACATCGCCGGGCGAGGGTGCCGAGGAAGGCTCCTACCGCATTTCGCCCGACATTGTTCATGAAGTCGAAGCCGCCCTGGACCGGGATCGGCCGGTCGATCGGCTGATCGCACCGCTTCACGCCGCCGACGTTGCCGACCTTTTCGAAGATCTGAGCGGTGACAACCGCCGCCGGCTCGCCCATGCTCTGCGCGGCCGCCTCGATCCCGAGATTCTCACTAATCTCGACGAGGCCGTACGCACCGAGATCGTCGAGGTCCTTGGCAGCACTGAGCTGGCTTCGGCGATTACCGAGCTGGAGAGCGATGACGCCCTGGACGTCATCGAGGATCTCGAGGACGACGACCGCGCCGCGGTTCTGCGTCAGCTATCGCCTTCGGACAGAGCCCTAATCGAAGAGGCGTTGAGCTGGCCCGAGGAAAGCGCCGGCCGGCTAATGCAGCGCGATCTGGTAACCGTGCCCTCCGATTGGAGCGTCGGCGGGACCATCGACTATATGCGCGCCCGGGCCGCTCACTTGCCCCGTGACTTTTACGATATTTATGTCGTCGACGAGGCCCGTAGACCGGTTGGTTTCGTACCCCTTTCCCGTCTGATGCGTAGCCGCCGCCCGGTTGCCGTCAGCGACATCATGCAAACCGAAATGCACGCCATTCCTCTCGAGATGGACCAAGAGGATGTCGCCCTGTTTTTCCGCCAATACGCCATGGTCTCGGCCCCTGTCCTCGACAGTGAAGGCCAGCTTGTCGGCGTCATCACCATCGACGACATAGTTGACGTGATCCATGACGAGCATGAGGAGGATCTCATGCATCTCGGCGGTGTCGCCGTCGATGATTTCTATCGCGATATTCTCGATACCACCCGCTCGCGCTTTTCCTGGTTGCTGGTCAACCTCGGCACCGCGATCATCGCCTCCATCGCCATTAGTTTTTTCGATGCGGCCATTGAGCAGATCGTGGCACTGGCCATTCTGATGCCCATCGTCGCCTCCATGGGCGGCAATGCCGGCACCCAGACCATGACTGTCGCGGTTCGCGCCATGGCCATGAAAGAGCTGACACCCGCAAACGCCATGCGTATCATCGGCAAGGAAGTCGTCGTCGGTGGCATCAACGGTGTCCTTTTTGCCCTTCTCGCCGGCATGATTGCCTGGGTTTGGTTTGGCAATCCCGCCCTTGGCGCCATCATTGGGCTCGCCATGATCATAAATTTGGCCGCCGCGGCCTTCACCGGTGTCGCCGTTCCGGTATTGTTGGACCGCGCCGGCATTGATCCCGCCATCGCCTCGGCCGTAATCTTGACCACCGTAACCGACGTGATCGGCTTCGTCGCCTTCCTCGGCCTCGCCGCGGTCACACTCCTTTGAGCGCGCGATCTTTCAGCGTTCTAGAGCTTTTTCCGTTCAAACGGATCCGTTTGAACGATAAGAAAATGCGTCAAAACAACAAGCTAGCAGGCTGCTGAAGAAGTCTGGCGGGAATCAAAATGAAGACAATTTTCGCAGCAATAGGAGTGCATTTGTTCGAATATCGGGAATAT
>QIGO01000009.1 GCA_003230015.1 Alphaproteobacteria bacterium
GCGCTAAACCGGCAGCGCCGGGTCAGACAGGACAATCACAGCAAGGGCCAGCGCCCACAACAGCACAGTCATCAAGAACGTAAAGTCCGTTCGATGCCAACTTATGGCGAAGTATGTGGATGCGTTACGCTCGCGACATCATTATCCGTGAGAACGACGCGTGCCCGTGATACTGATCACAGTCTAGCGTTCTTTCCGGCGCTAATGTGCTCCTACTTGGACCCTTCCGGCCGCGCTTTAACTGCGGTTTTGAATACCGAATGGGATGATCTTACGCAGGTTCGGGCGCTCCGTCACATTGCCCTCTCGTACTGAATAATGGCGCTCACAGGCGAGGCAAGCCAGGTCAATATGGAGGATCGGAAAATTGCCGTCAAAGCGGAGCAATGGCTCGCCACAGCGGCAAACAAATCCGGCAAGGCCCGCCGGGCTGCCAATGACAATGTGGTGGGCGGCAATGTTGCGGGTGACGACCGCACCCATGCCGATCATCGCATGTTCGCCGATTTCGAGATCGCAGCCGATCACGGCGCGGGCCCCAATGCTCGCACCCGTATGCACCCGTGTCGGGCGCAGACGGCCGTCGGCACCAACCGGAGCGCCGGCGCGGGGATAACGATGATTGGTGAAGACAACGCCGGGAGCGATGAGGACTTCCGAGTCAATGGCAACACCGGCACAGAGATGACCGTGGGATCCGATCTCAACCCGGTCGGCCACACGGACCGCGCCAGCGATGGTGCAATGTTCCGCGACGATACAGTCGCGGCCGATGTCGGCGGGCGCCTGTATATAAACACCGCCGGAGATTATCGTGCCGGAGCCGACAACCGCACCGGGCTCTATAGAGGCGGTCGGGTGAATAGACAGATCCATGTTTTTTTGGTCCTAAGTATCGGGTGCACCGACATGGCTTTCACCAAGCCCGGCACAGATAAAACGCTCATTTTCTTGATTTCTAATATCTATCTAATCTTGCTGCGCGGTGATTGCTTGGTTCACCAGAGAATATTGAACCACGGCAATGACACGGTCAAAATGTCATAAGTACTCACTCAAAGATGGATCCTGGATATGCCATTTGACCGCCATCATTGGGCAATGCCGGCGCAAGGATCATCGGAGGTAGGAACCGCCATTGAGGTCAATACAGGCGCCGTTAAGGCTGCGCCAGTGGGGCTGAGTGATTGCATGGATCTGGGCGGCGAGATCACCGATCCGGACAAAATCACCGGTGGGGGTCTGGGCTTGGTGGTTGGCACGCGTCTCAGGCGCCATGTCGTGATACATGGCCGTGTCGGCAATCAGAGCCGGTGCTATGGCGTTGATCCTGGTCTGGGGTCCCAGCGCCCTGGCCATGGATTTGACAAAAGGCAAGACGGCACCCTTGGCGGCGGCGTAAAAGGGGTCATAACTGCCACGCTGACCGGCAACAGAGGCCATGAATACAATATTCGACCCCTCACCCAGATGAGGCAGCAGCTGTTGGAGGAGCAGTGCCGGGCCGGTGAAGTTGACGGCGAGCACCCGGTCGGCGAGTGCCGGATCGTATGCGGCCAGGTTCTTGCCGGGCAGCAATCCGGAGAGGAGCAAAACCACATCCAGCTTGCCCAGAGGCGCGATAACCGTGTTAACCAAGGCGTCGCGTGCGGGCCCGGCGGTGACGTCGAGTTGGGCCCATCCGAGCCTCGGCGCGGTATGTTCAGGCCGGTTGGCATTGTAGGTGGCCACGACCCTGTCTCCGGCGGTCAGGAAACGGTCGATGACGGCGGCGCCGATGCTGGAGGAAGCACCGACGATCAATATATTGCGCTGCGATGCTGTCATATGGTTCGACTATACCGTTGGCTTGCTGCCGCAAACACAGCGCGTGTGATCCACACAATGCCGCAAAGTCGATATGCCAATTGATCTATTGTGCCGGCGGGAGTGGCACGGGTGAGCCTACCAAAGGGGCGCTGGCTGGTGCTGCTGTTCGCCGCCCTGCTGATGGGTAGCGTTGGGCTGGCGCAGACGAGGTTTACCTTCGGTAGCGAGATATTGCTGTCCAACCTGGATTTTCGATCCGGGCTCGTCGGGTGGGCCGTGCGGCCCGCCGGCAGTCAAGTGAGCGCCCAGGGTGGCGTAATGACGCTGGAGCAGCCCGATACTGATCAATTTATCGTGGTTTCGCGCCGATTGGCCGACGTTCAGCGCTTTGACTATCTGCGGCTCAGCGCCGAAATCAAGCCGGAGGGTGCTGCCCAAGGCGCGTTGTTCTGGCAGAAAGCGCGTGTCGTGCTGGTGGGCCGCGACGCAGATGGGAAGGCGATGATCCAGTACAGCCATGTGCTGGCGGCGCGAGAGGGGAGCGGCGACTGGCGCGACTATCAGGCGGTGTTCAAGATATTGCCCGGTATGGCGGAAATGCAGTTGTCGGTGGAACTGCCCGGGGTCGCCGGGCGCGTTAGTGTCCGCAATCTCGACCTTAGGGCGGCAGAGCAAGCCGGCTGGTACAGCGCCACCGGCCTGCTGGTGATCGCCGGGTGGGCCGCCGCGGCGCTGTGGGGAAGCCGACGCCTGCTGGCCGGACGGGGCGGCGCGGGTTGGCGGCAGCCGGTGCTGGCCCTGTTGCTGGCGCTGTCGCTGGTGCAAGTGATACCGCAACTGGGTGCCAATCGCTTTGCGCCGCTGACGCCGCTGGGTTTTGTCGATCTCTCCGGTGATGTCACAGCGACCGGTTCGCAGGAACGGCCGGAACCGATGCCGGGAGAAGACGGTCAGGAAGGTTTGGCGCCAACAGCAGGCGAACGCGAGAGCCATGGCGGCGGACCGTTTCATGATGCGGTCGAGGCTGTGCGGTTTGGCCAAAAGCCGCTCGACCTGTTCGGTCATTTGGCCGGGTTCGCGCTGCTGACCCTCGCCTGCCTTTGGGTTTCGAGGGCGCGGCCCTGGACGGTTTTGCCCTATGTAATGGGCACGGCGCTGGCGGGTGAAGTGGCGCAGTGGTCCGTGCAAGGGCAATTCACGGGTGCGGATCTGGTCGAGCTGTTGGCCGATTTCGCCGGTGTGGCGTTGGTTTGTCTTAGCCTTGCCACCCTGGATCGACGGTTATCGCGAGCAGCGTGACCGGCTGGGATCCGGCCTCGATGACAACGGCTTGCCCGGCGGCGGCGGTGGCCGTTGCGCCCGCCGTCAGGCGATGGCGCTGACCAGCCACCAAGATCGACACCGACCCGGAAACGGCTGTCCACTGGGTCGACTGGCCGCCCCAATCACCCGGAACCTGGAGAGTGGCCAGAGGTTTTAGAATAAACTCATGGAGGGCGTAACCAGGGGCTTCTCTAAGGGGTTCTCGCGAGCCCCAAGCAAAATCATGGCGCAAGGGAGCCTGGGCCTCCGGCCGGGCATGCTGCTGGAGGTTTGAGACAAGTTCGCGGATCGACTGATGGTCGTGGAGATTGGCAACCAAAATCGCGTCGCCGGTATCGATCACGGCCAAATTTTCGACGCCAGCGGCGGCAAGCAGTCTACCTTTAGACCGGAAATAGCTGTGGGCCGATCCGGCTACCATAACATCGCCGATGCAGACGTTGCCGTCAGGGTCCTTGGGAGAGATGTCCCACAGGCTCTGCCACGAGCCGACATCGGACCAGCCCAAATCACAGGGGACGACAGCTATGGCCTGCTCCTTTTCCATAACCGCCTTATCGATGGGTGCGGCGGGTATGGCGCCATACATATCAGCTTGGACAGTGCATATGTCATCCGCTATGGCAGCGGTGGCGAAGGCCTGACGCGTGGCGGTTTCGATCGCCGGGGCGTGCCGGCGTAACGCGGTAAGAAATGTGCGGGCGTCCATGACGAACATGCCGCTATTCCACAAGTAATTGCCGCTGTCGACATATTGCGCCGCCACTGCCATGGTCGGTTTTTCGACAAATTCTTCGACGTCATGGGCGGCGGAAATCCGCGGCAGCGGGGCGCCGGTCCGGATGTAACCAAGGCCCGGCTCGGGACGGTCGGGACGGATGCCAAAAGTCACCAGGCGGCCGGCCCGGGCGGCGGCCACGGCAGTCTCGAGAGCCTGGGAAAGTGCTACCTCGTCGTTGATGACATGGTCGGAGGGCAAGACCCAAAGGATGCCGCCATCGAGATGCCGCTCGACATAGAGGGCAGCGAAGGCGATTGCCGCGGCGGTGTTTCGGCCCGAGGGCTCAAGCAGCATATGATGGCGGGCCGGCAACGCCAGGGCGCCGATCTGGCTGGCCAGAGTTTCGCGCAAAACGTCTTGGGTAACCGACAAGAAATTGGTGGCGCGACTGGCGGTCAGGGCGCGGCGGGCGGTTTCCTGAACCAGGGTGAACTCACCGCCGATGTCGTGAAATTGCTTGGGGAAGCGCTGCCGGCTAACCGGCCAAAGACGGGTCCCGGATCCGCCGCACAGGATGACCGGAACAATATGAGCCATGCGTTCTCCCGCCCGGAGGCGTCGGGTAACAGACGAATGGGCGCGACCGGCGGTCGCGCCCCGCGCCAACAAGTCGTCGATTATTGTGTGTAATACTTACTGAACTGTTTTGTATAGAGCATTGAGTCGCCGTAGCGATAGCTGCTGTTCTTGCTGACATTAACATTGTTCAGCACCACACCGGCGATGTTCGCACCGGCCTCAGCGATCTGCTTGACCGTGGCACCGATCGCCTCGCGCTGGGTATCGTGCCATTTGGCGACGATCACTGTCTGGTCGGCGCGAGACGCCAGCATCAGGCCGTCGGATACGGCCAGGATGGGCGGGGCATCGATGAGGATAATGTCATAGCGCTCACGCAATTCCGCCAGGACCTCGCTGAAGCGGGGCGACTCCAACAGGTTCATGGGGCGGACGAAGTCGGTGCCGGCCTTGATGAAATGCAAACCGGAACGGGGATCTTCCTCCAAGACGTCGTTTACTTCGTCATTGTCAAGAAGCAGCTGCATCAAGCCGCGGCCGTTGGTGCTGGCGCCCAAAGCCTTGTGCAAACGCGGGCGGCGGAAGTCGCAGTCGATGACGACAACCCGGCGGCCCATGGCGGCCACAACGCGGCCGAGGGCGACCACGACCGTGGTCTTGCCTTCACCGGGCATGGCGGAGGTGAAGACGATGCTGGACTTCTTCGGATCGCCCTCCTGCAACAAGACCGTGGTGTAAAGGCGGCGCAAGGATTCAGCGTAGTGAGACAATGGATTGTCCAGAACAACCTCTTCCAAAACCCGCTTGAAACCAGGGACGCTGCGAACCTCGGGGATCAAGCCGAGACCCGGCACGCCGAGCGACTTCTCGATCTCCTCGCTGCTGCGGAAACCACCCTCCAAACGCTCCAGGATAAAGGCGAGGCCCAGAGAAAAGGCCAAAGCAAAGCCGAGTGAGACAACGGCCATCAACTTGCGGTTCGGGTATGAGGCGACCGAGGGTACCTCGGCAGGCGAAATGATGCGCGCGTTGGCTTGGCCGGCGTCGGTATATTCCGCAATATTGAATTTCTCGAGGAAGTTCTGGAGCAGCAGGCGGTCGGCGTCAGCGACACTCTTGAGGGTGGCGAGTTGCACCAGGGCCCCGGACTGCCGGGCGCTATCGCTGTCGAGGGAGTCGAGGGTGCGGGTAAGCTCAGTGACACGGCGGCTGGCAATGCGCTGCTGGTTGCGCGTGCCCTCCAAGATGACGCCGATCTCGGCCGACATCTGGCGGTCGATGGCTTCGAGTTCGGCCGCCAAATTGACCATGACCGGGTGGAGGGGGCCAAATTCAGCCGCTCCCTGGGCCTGGCGCTGGCGGATATCGGCGGCCTGCGCATTCAACAGCTGGACGGTGGAGGAAGAGATAATGTCGGGTAATGCAGAGACACCGATGGGACTGTTGCTGGCACGCTCAATCACAGCGACTTTGGCTTGGGCTTCGGCCAGGTCAGAACGCGCGATGGCGAGTTGGCCGTTGATGGCGGTGATTTGCTGACGAATGACGGTGCCGCCACCGTCGGCCGCGGTTTCGACAATGCCGTTGGCACTGCGCCACTCCTCAACAGAGCGCTCGGAGGACGCAACTTGATCGCGCAACTGGGATATACGGTTGTTGAGCCAGGTCGTGGCGCCCTGGATGGCCTCAAACCGGGATTCAAGCTCATCAACGATGTAGAGTTCGGCCACCGTGTTGGCCGCCAGAGCGGCAAGCAGCCTATCCTCGGACTCAAAAGTTATGTCGACAACCCGACTGCGGCCGGCAGTGGAAATGTTGATTGCCCTGAGGAACTGGCTGACCAAACGGGCGCGGCGGTCGGCCTCGCTCTCGAAAATTACTTCTGCCGGTTTGGGGGCTAGGAAGGGAATCGCATCAACAACGGCGACCGGCAAGATCGAACTGAGGGAGAAACCAGCGCCGGCTTCTTCGCCGGCGTATTCGCGATGGCTCCAAAGCTCCAACTTCTCCACGACACGGCCAGCAAGACGCCGGGAGCGCATGATTTCGATCTGGCTCTGGATCGCCTCAGCGTCGACCGAGAAGCCGGCCACAAGATCGCTGACATCGAAGGCGGCACGGGCGCTGGGCTCAATGAGTAACGAGGCGGTGGCGTTGAAGCGCTCGGTGAGGGACATGATGCCAACCAACGCGCCGGCGAAAATGGCCGTGGTTAATCCGCCGATGAGCCATTTGCGGCGCCTGACGATGGCAATGAGCTCGGGAAGCTCAATACCGGCATTGGCTTTGGCAGACTCGGCCCGCCGGAGGTTCGGCAGCAGAGACAACGACTTCATCGTGGTCACGGTACGGCTCTCCTGAATATCACTTGAAATATCTCCCTGCCCGGAGAAATCCGAACCGGTTTGGGAGGGGACTGTCATAACTACCGGCGTATGCGATTGGCCGGGATTTCAATAATATCGCCCGGGTAAATGAAATCGTTCACGCTCGCGATCTCCTTCGCGCGATTGGCGCTGGTCGCTCGGATTACAAACGGCTGCTTGGTGAGAATGGCTTCGGCCGAGTAGTCACCGGCCGCGGCGATGGCGTCAATCACGCGCATGCCCGGTTGGTACTCAAGATTGCCCGGGCTGTTGACACCACCGATGACAGAAACCGGACGGTATCTTATAACACTGACGGATACTTTTGGATCCTGAAGGTAGCCACCCTTGAGGACCTGGATAATTTCAGCCTCGATCTGTTGGACCGTGCTGCCGCCGGCAGTCACGGTACCGACCAGGGGTACCGAAATTATTCCATCCACCGGGATAATATACTCGCCTGACAAATCAGGCTGATTAAATACAATAACTTGGATTTGATCACCGTTTTGGACGGGAAATTGACGCCCCGGACGCGCCGGCTGTTCAACCGTCAAAACGGGCGCAGAGTTAGGTAGGACCGACGGCCGCTGAACACAGGCGGCCAGACCCAGAACCAATACCGCCAATACGGCAAGACGACGTAATATCTTGGACTTCATGGGGCAAATTCCCTCTCCGGCGATCACATCCACGCCAACTAACTAAATGACTCGGGGTCGTTTCCCTCTGCCCGCGCTAATATCCGCGGACCACCGCGTTCGTGGCAAGTCTCCGGGAATTATGAGGCCACTTCAGCGGCTCATCTAGCCTCTCAGAAGTAGGGTCTCTCAGCAAAAAGGGGTAAACTCGTTGGGGCATTTTGGATATCGGCGGGGCTGGCCCCGGAAATCCGCGATTTGCCACCCGAAGCCCTAGCGCCCACCAGGGAAGGATTTGTTAAAATCGCCCAGAGGTCCAGCGCTATTGCGGTGTAGGTCACCACGACAGGGCGGTGACGCCGGGTACCGATCGGGCGCAGCGTCGAATAGCCAAGGCAATACTCCATCTTAGGCAAGGCCGTTGGCGGTGTTTGCGTGATAGTTTCGCGGCTTGCTCGATGGCACGGCAGGCGGCAGGAGCCGGCTGTTGGCGCCCGGTGTTTTTCTCGTGTGGCTTAATGCTTCAGAAATACCTCTTAACCTTTTGCAACCAAGGCCTGCTGAGCCTGCTCAACTTCGCACTGAACGTTGCGTTGCTGCGGGCCTGGGCACCGATTGATTATGGCATATTCGCGTTAACCCTGGTCCTGGCGCTGACGATAGAGGCGTTGCAGAACGCGCTCGTCAACGCGCCACTGAGCGTCTATGTGCCGGTTATGCATCGGCGCGCGCCGCGAGTGCTGACAGAGATCATGCTGTCCTCGGTCAGCGCCATCATGGCCGTAGCGGCGCTTATTTGCGGTATCGTCTTCGGATTGGCGGTGTTCGGCGAAGCTCGATACCCACTGCTCACCGCGTTGGGGGTGGGTGCTTTCATGGGCAGCCAACTGCTGCGCGCCTATGGCAGGTCCTATCTATTCACGCAACTGAGGCCGGCCAGGGTGGCGGTCAGCGATGTGACATATGTGACCGTCGGGTCGACGGTCTTCGTCTTATTATGGTTCGCGCCAGACATGATCGTGCCGGCAACGGTTTTTTGGATTCTCACAATTGCAAATGTTATCGCCACGCTGCTGAGCTTCTGGGTCGCTCAAGTGGCCCTGCGGCTCACTCTACGGCGCCGGATATTGCGGCGTTATGCCGAAGTCTGGCGGGATGCCCGTTGGGCCCTCGCCGGGGTTGTTACAGCCACATTGCAGTCGCGAGCCCATGTCTTGGTGGTCACGGCGGCGTTCGGCGAGGCGGTCTTCGCCGCACTGGCGGCAGGTGCCGTTCTGTTTGGCCCCATGCGCCTGGTCCTGCAGGCCTGGGGCATGATTACACGGCCCTTCCTGGCGCGGGCGGTGGGGCGACGGGACAGGCGCGAGATTGTCATGACCAACCGCTTTTCCCTGGGGGCGGTCCTGGCAGGCTACATGGCGTTCGTGGCGCTGCTGTATCTGTTGTGGGATCAAGTAGAAATACGGCTCTATGCCGGCAAATATGAGGATATGGAGATCATCGTGGTGTTATGGGCCGCGGTCTCACTGCTGTTCGCGGTGCGGGCGCTTTTCTCCATACCGCTACAATCGATGCGTCAGTTCAAGCGTCTGGCTTTTGCAACAGCGATGGGTGCGGTGGTTAGCCTGGTTTCGGTGACCATTTTGGCGCTGACTTTAGGGTTTCAATACAGCGTTGCCGGGGTTGGGCTGGGCGAGGCCGTTAGTCTTGTTTATGTGATTTACATCTATCGTCGGTATATGCGCAATTTGGCGGCCACGGGACCGTTGGAGAGCGGGAAGAATGGCGCCGGGTATCCGGCTCAAATAGCAAATGGAGCAGGCAACTCATGAAATCGATCGGAACGCTATTGCTGGCAGCGGGGCTTACGGCGCTCTCGAGCCCGCTGGGCGCGGACGCGCCAGGGGATACAATCGCCGCGGCCAGCGGATCCGCCGAGGATCTGCAGGCCGCCATCGACCGCGCACAACCCGGCGATACAGTGGTTATTCCCGCCGGGGTTTTCGATTTCACCGGGCAGGTTTTTGCCCCGGACGGGATCAATATACGCGGGATGGGGCGCGACCGGACGATGCTGGTGAAGCGCGACGATCTGAGCGAATGGAAGGCGATGATTACGGTCGATTGTGCGACGGGGGAGCCGTTCACCTTTTCCGGTATTACCCTACAAGGTCGCGGCCGTATCATTCAGGGTGACAGCAAGAAACCCGGGCCGGTACGAGACCAAGGCCTGTATCTGCAGGGCCGGTGCCTGGACTTTCAGGTTTACGATAGCCGATTTACCAAATTCTCGCGGGCCGGGATTCAAATGCAGGGCAACGCCGGCAGTGCCAGGGGCAATGCCCGCGGGGTGATCTATGAAAATGAGTTCATCGACAATTGGCATCCTAATCTGGGCTATGGCGTCGAGGTCGTCGGGGATCAGAATAGCTGGGACACGCCGCTGGAATTGGGCACCGTTAACGCGGTGGTGATGGAGGATAATCTATTCGAACGCACTCGCCATACAGTGGCGGCCAATAACGGCGCGCGTTATGTGTTCCGCTACAATCGGATCGTCGACAATTATCCTGACGCGGCGGCTATCGACGCCCATGGCCTGGCCGCTTGGCCGCGGGGGTCGCGCAGCTACGAGATCTATGAAAATACGATCCGCAACTCAGTGAAGCGGTGGGCGGGCGTCGGTGTGCGGGGTGGCGACGGTGTGATCTTCAATAACCGAATGTGGGGTGTCGGGCTTGGCGTGCTGCTGCTGGTCGAGCGCTACAAGGACAGCATGGTATATCCGGTAAAGGACCAAATCCGCGACCTTTGGATCTGGGGTAACGAAGTCGATGGCCGGCCCGTCCGCAAGGCGGAATTTTGGTCGCGCCAGACGAATGCGCCGAAATTGGTGGCAGAAGGGCGCGATTATCAACTGGCGGTCAAACCCGGCTATGAGCCGTTGGTCTACCCGCACCCGCTGCGTGAGAAAAGGGCAAAATAGCGACGGTTCGCCGGCTAGTCTTACTGGGTCAGGTCCTCGAAAACAGCACGTGAGATGGTCAACAGCTCCGCTCGCGGCATGCCGCCCGTCAGGGCGTAAGCAAAGGGCTCGTCAATCCAATAAAATGCCGAGACATCGCCTTTGCTGGTGAACCTGAATGCGGTGTCTTTGCCGTCGTAGGCACGAACGTAGACCGTGATCCGGCGACCGGAATCGTCTTCGTACATGAATTGGGCGGCGGGCAAGCCCGATTCGGCTAACAGCCGGCCGCCGACCAGTTGGAACCCCGCCGATACAAGCCGGGGAGGCCGCAAAGGACGACCCAGGCGATTTGAGAGCCATGCTATCAGATGGTCCTCCTGGCTGGCCGTGACCTCGACGGGGTGAAGAATCTCGGGCACATAGACGAGGTGGGCGCCAATGGCTCTCTCGACATAGTCGGGTGGGCCGGCAATAGAGATTGCAGCCCGCTGGTCACGCAGTCCCCAGCCGCCTGCCGCTCCGACCAACAGCAGGGCGAGCGCGGCGGCAATGGGTATCCAGACAGGCCGGCGATATCGTGGCGGCGACTGCATAACCAAATCGGACATTTCGGCGGGAATGGGCTGATCGATAATGGCGCCAAACAGATTATGAAGCTGTTCATTCTGTTGACGGTAGGCGGCGACGCGGGCGGCGTCCGCAGCGTCACCGGCTAACCAGACCTCGATCCCGGCGCGCGAACGGGCGTCTAGTTCGCCGTCGACATAAGCATTGAGTTCGGCATCGGTGATGGGATCGGGCGCGGTCATTTCACCCATCATAACCCTTAAAGATTCCCGGCCGCGCGACAGCCGCGACATCACAGTGCCGACCGGCACGTCGAGTATCTGCGCGGTTTCCCTGTAGCTCATGCCCTCCAATCCAATCAGAAGAACAACCTCGCGCTGCTGGTCAGGGAGTCTGCCCAGGGCCTGCCCCAAATCGCGGATGGTCTGTCCCTGTCCTTGTTCGGGAAGCGTTCCCAATTTCGATTCCTGTCTTTCGTCAAATGGGACTTCCGGCGGGCGCCGTTGGAAACCACGGCGCTGATTGAGGTAACAGTTGCGAAGAATAGTGAACAGCCAGGCGCGGATGTTGGTCTTGCCGCGGAATAGGTGCAGCCGACCGAGGGCCCGTTCCAAACAATCCTGGACCAGGTCGTCGGCCGCACCCGAGTCATTCACCAGCGAACGGGCAAACCGACGCAATCGGGGGATCTCCTCGATAATCGCCCGCCTCAGATCCACCGGTTATTCGCCCTCCCGGGACGCGCTGTAACAAGTTTGCCGCCCCGAGAGACGGCCGGTCGCGTTTGGCTCAGGATATGCCCTCACCTTCTTCCATGAAGCCCATATGCCTTGCCGCTTCGTTCAAACCGCCCTCGCCTTGTTGCCAGGTGATGTCGCCGTCGCCGTTGGCGTCGACACCCAAGAGAAGCTGGTCGACCAGCAATGCGATCTGTTCCACAAGAGGTGCCGCGTCCGCAGCATTCTCGGCGGCGATGACCTGCAGGCCAAGGGCGACGATCTCGTTCGCCCTGTCCACAGCGTTTTGCGTCGATGCGCCGACATGAACAGCGTGGGCGCGAATATTGTCCGAGGCGTCGTCGCTCTGGGCGGCAAGATCGATGTGTTTGGCGGCGCCGCCAGCAGCCTTGATGACACCATAACCCAGTCCAGGTCCCGCCGCTTCGACAGATGGATCAACGGCATGCAATATGTGGCGCGCGTGGGTTTGCAGCCACCCAAGGTCAGCGGGTTTTTGCATGGCGAGGCCAGCATGCAGTGCTGCAATTTCCGCTTCGGCGGCGGCGGTCGGCAGCAACCCCATACCGTCGGGCGTGTCGCCCCATGCCGTGGTAACGTGGCCCATATGGGCATGTGACATTTTCTCGCCGTCCGTCGCAACAGCCGGCGTAACGGCAGCTGCGGCGACGACCAGGACAAAACCTAGACTCAACCCGTGAAGTGTTCGCATGTTTCTTGCTCCCCTGTGTGTATATACAAAGTCGAGACGATCGACGTCCCCGCTTTGTAAACACCGCAGCGAGAGGTTTATTCCATCCGTGAACCAATTAGAGCATGGTTTTCGACCAGGAGTCGCGTACCGGCTTTCGCCCTGGGATGCTCCGGCTTGATGTTTGACGCATAGCTTTGCGGATCAGACATATCGGCTAGAACGGATATGGCTCTAATAACTTGGCCGATGGAGAGGCCAAGACAACTTGCCGAGACCGGTTGCGAACGAGAATCGCGCCTTGACAAGGGCGGGAGCCTGAATGCGACTTGAGAGCAGATAAGGAATGAAAAAAAGACACACTTGAAAAAGCCCCGTCACCATGTGGCGAAGGGCTGTGGGCAAGCGACTCTCGCTGTTCTTTAAAGCGACACGAACATGGGTCTGGCTGGTATGGAAGAAACGCCTGGTGCGGAATTGTATCGTCATACGATCGAACGGCTGGAACTCGGTGACAACACCGGTGGCGCACCAGAGGATGCGGCGGCCGCGCTTGCCCTGACGGGCAATGAAGTCACTATCCTCGCCGCCGGTACGGCCAAACTGGGGATCGAAAACGGGAGTGTCGGTCAAACAAGTGTTGCGCCTGATAAGGATGTTACAGGTGGCGCCGTGGGTAATTTCGGCGCCGTCGGGGAGGAACTGATCACGGGTATAATAGCGCCCGTCGAAATCCCAGCGCGGTGCCTTGCCGCCCTCGAAATCCGGATAGGATGGGCCGACGACGATATCGCCGTCATTGCCTATCAAGACATCGATCATATGACACAGCCAGTCTGGTTGGGCTTGCGTGTCATCATCGAGGAAAGCGACCAGGCCGCCCTGTGCAGCCGCTATCCCGGCATTGCGGGCGTGGGAGATGTTGGGCCGGCGCTCATGGACATAACGCAAGGGCAACGGGCTGGTCCGGGCTCTGGCCTCAATACGCTCGCGCGACAGGGCGGCAGAGGAATTATCGACGACAATCAACTCGACATTCATGTCAAGGGGGATGCGTTGGCGAAGAACGGACTCAATCGTGCGATCGGCTAAGGCGAAACGATCGACGGTGCAGATCACGATCGAGATATCGACGGCCTCGGCCTCAGCGGGGATCATAATATCCACGCATATAGCGCCACAACACACGCAAAACACGGAACCCGTATGAGATAGGGTTGAGATGGGATTCCTCTTCGCCATAGTGGGTCGGGATGGCTTGCTCGTCGATCTTCAATCCACGACGGCGGGAGGCGGCGATGACCTCGACATCAAAATCGAAAGAGTGGCTTAGCTGCTGCAAAGGCAAATCGGCGACGGCCTTGCGGCTGTAGAGCATGTAACCGGAATGGTAGTCCGTGAGGCTAAGGCCAAAGACCTTGTTTTCGAGCCAGGTCAGGCAATTGCCGGCAATTTTCTTGTAAAGGGGCATACCGCCCGCAAGGGCCGTGCCGTCCTTGTGGCGAGATCCTTGGAGAATATCGACCCGGTTGTCGCGCATGTAGTGAACGAATTCGAGCATCTTCTCCGGCGGATACTGGCCGTCGGCATGAAGACAGACCGCAAAGTCGGTGCCGGCCTGCAAGCATAATTCCAAGCCCTTGCGAACGGCGCCGCCGTAACCCTGGTTGCGGGGCAACGAGTGAAGGACGACCTTCGGGTAAATAAGGCTCAATTCCTCCACCGTCGCGGCGGTTTCGTCGGTGCTGCCGTCATTGACAACGAACACGGTTTCGACCACGTCCCAGGCATTCTGCGGAATACGCTCAATCACCCAGCCGAGGGTCTTGGCAGCGTTGTATGCCGGTATGAAGACGGCGATGCTGATTTCCCCGGTCATGTCGTGGGTTTCTGCAAATTGAACGGTCATCGGCCGACGAGCACCACGCCCCCGCTAATGAGCAGGATGCCAAGGGCATAACGGGCGTCCAGGCGTTCACCGAAGACAAAATAGCTCGCCGCCGGGACAAGCAGGAACGCCAAGGCCATAAAAGGATAAGCGCGGCTAAGCTCGACCGATTGTAAAACCCAGACCCAGGCGAGCGTGGCCAAGCCGTAAATCACGAAGGCGGTAAAAAGCGGCGCCAGGACAGAGACCTGCCAAAAATACTCGGCCGACTTGATGCCGTTAGCGGCATATTTGAAGAGCACCTGTCCAACCGCGATGGTAATCACAATCGCAATTATGATGGCATTTGTCCCGGACGCCATGAGACTCTCTCAATCGGTTGCTAGCAACGGCCCGCGGTAAAATGATTCCCCTAACCGCCGTGAATCGTCGGCAGACTAGCGCTGCGGCACTAAAATCCAACTGTCGCAATAGGGAGGCGGAATGGCGCAAAAGTAGTAACGATTACCAGAGCCGCTGTTTGTCGATGAACACCATGTGCCACAATTCAAGCATTACGAGTGAATATACTTGTTTCAGGTAGACAAATTCCCGCGCGTCCATTTTATCTTTTAGATACTTCACGTACTCGTATTTGAAATACCCTCTATTCTTTACGCTGCTCTCATTTAACGTCATGGCAACGAGTTCTTTGGCCCGTGGATTATTGTAAAAGAATTCCAGAGGGAAATAGAACGGGTTCTTCGCCCTTTTTACCGAATCCGGCGGCAGTACGCCCTTTGCATACAGACGCTCGATATATTTGTCCGTTAACCCTCTAATCTTCATTCCGGGCGGCATTTGGAAGGCCAGCTCTATGAGTTTATGGTCAAGAAAGGGCGCTCGCATTTCCAGCGAGTGGGCCATGGTGTTTTTATCCTGGCGCAACAGCAGGTTGTCCTGCAGCCAGTCATCGAAATGCAACCTCAACAGACGCTCCAGCAGGGGTCCGCTGGCCGTTGCCGACTCCTTTACCAATGCCTCAGTCGCTAGACATCTATACCGATCTGTATAAACATCCCGGCGCTCGTTACATTCCCACAAAGTGCGAAGATAGACATAGTTCTGGGCCAGGCTGCGGTCACCGAAATGACGGAGATACTCGATTACGCGCGCTTTACCCTTGTTGCCGAGGTAGGCAGGATAGTTAAAGAGCTTGTTCAGCACCGAGACAGGCAGTGCCTCGAGTATGGGAAGCGCTAGGTTGCGCCTGAGAACGCCAGGAACCAGCCGTTGCCAGGTGTCGGTCCAGCGAATGATCTTGTGGAAGGAATATCCGGCGAACAGTTCGTCCGCCCCCTCGCCGCTTAGCACGACCTTGACATGCTGCGCGGCTGCCTCGGCGAGCTTGTAGTAGGCCAATACCAGGACGTCACCGATGGGGCGTTCGAGGTGCCATAAAACCTTGGGCAAGAGGCCCAGATCGTCGGGCACGCATACGACCTCGTGGTGGTCACAGCCGAACCTCGCGGCAAGGGCGCGGGCCTCCGGAAGCTCGTCTATGGGGGAATCGAACCCGAGGGAGAAGGTTTTGATATTGTTGGAAAATTCCCTCATCTTGCCGACGACCAGGCTGGAGTCGATACCGGCACTCAAATAGGCACCGACGGGTACATCGGCGCGCAGGGTCAGGCGAACGGCGGCGGTAAATGTCTCGTCAAAGGCGGCCAGACAGTCGGCGCGGGACAAGCGAGGCGGGACCGCCGGCACTTGGATGTCCCAGTAGCGCTGGATATCAGCCTGGCCGTTGGCCAAGCGGAGGTAGTGGGCGGCGGGTAAGACGCTGATATCCTTGAACATTGTCTGGGGCTGAGGGGTGTAGCGGAGCCCAAGATAGCTGTCTATCGCATTGATATTACAGGCTCTTTCAATATGCTGGGACTCCAGGATCGACTTCACCTCGGAAGCGAACAGGAAGCGGCCGTGGTCATGATAATAATACAGCGGCTTTTGACCGGCCCGGTCGCGGGCAATAATCAACTCGCCCCGGCGCCGGTCATACAGCGCTAAAACAAACATGCCGTTGAGTTTGCCGAGAAAATCCATGCCCCACTGCTCATAGGCGTGAACGATCGTTTCCGTGTCGCCGTGGGTGCGAAAGATATGGCCCTTGGCCTTGAGATCCTTGGTTAATTCAACGTAATTGTAAATTTCGCCATTGAAACAGACGACAAGGCTATGATCCTCGTTGAAAATCGGCTGATCACCCGCCTCAAGGTCTATAATGCTCAGCCGGCGCATGCCCATGGAATAATCGCCGTGTTCGAAGAAGCCTTCGCCGTCGGGGCCGCGGTGGTGCATGATGTCCGCCATGCGCCGTAACAAGCCCGGCTCCGAAAAACCTTGAAAACCGAATATTCCGCACATGGATTTCTGGTGACCTCATCAGGCCCCAAGGGACCTGCTCCGGCGGCAATCTTGGTGCAACAGATCGGCGACCGCCAGGGCGCGTCCTGGTTACGCCGTCGGCTATGTTAAAGGTGTAGGAAGGCAACTCAGAAGGCATAGCGGCAGCCTTCCTCAGTATGTCCTCGGGGCTACTTCCGAGGAGTGGGGCATAATCCGAGAGGGCGGATATCTCCCGCCTCAAAGACGGGATAGGCTAATCGGGTCGTGTGCGCACAAAGCAGCCGCTCGGCTATGTTTGCTAGACCAAAGGTCTTGGCAATGTGACGAGGATTCCACCGATGGCACTTGCCTCACACTATGACCGGCCAATCGTGGCCCCGCGGTCCGGCTTGATCGCCTTAGTGCTCCTCGTCTTGGGTGTTGCGCTGGGTCTGCGGCTCTATGGACTGACAATCCACAGCCTGTGGTTCGACGAGGGCTATAGCATCGCACTGGCTGGCCAGGCGACAATGGGAGAGTTCCTCGATGCCTTGCTTGACGCGGGGCCCGGGCAGTTAACCCAGCCATTGTACTTTTTCCTCTTGTATTTCTGGGAGAAAGCCGCCGGAGACAGCGACTTGTCCTTGCGGCTGCTTTCGGCGCTGTTTGGATTTGGCGCCACGGTGGTCTTGTTTCTCACAGCCCGGCGCGCCTTTGATGACCGGCATGCCCTGTGGGCGGCCGCTTTCGCCGGTACCAGCAGCTTTGCGGTCTATTACAGCCAGGAGGTACGGCCCTACGCGCTGATGATCCTGCTCACGACGCTGCTGCTCTGGGCCTATACAGAGGCGACCTTGGCGCCGCGATTGCGGAAGCGGCATCTGGTCGCGCTGACGGTGGCCTCCGTGGCGATGATGCTGGGCAGCGTTATCTCCCTGTTCGTCCTGGCGGTGGTGGCGTTGGCGGATTTGGCCGTTTGGCGACGACCAGGCCGCTGGTTCATGACATGGCTGCCCGCCGGGATCGGCGGGGCGGTTGTCATGGCCGGATTTTGGGCGGTTTGGCCCGAGA
This sequence comes from Alphaproteobacteria bacterium, assembly GCA_003230015.1. Classification (GTDB taxonomy): domain Bacteria; phylum Pseudomonadota; class Alphaproteobacteria; order UBA6615; family UBA6615; genus SZUA-147. The sequence goes on from QIGO01000009.1 coordinate 17,729, forward strand.
CGAAAACAGTGCTGGGGCCGCCCAACCCGTTGCTGAATATGGGCTATGTGCCGTTTGGATTGATTGTCGGCCAAACTTTCGGGCCGCCCCTGGATACCTTGCGGGGGGCCGACAAGGTGGAGGTTGTGCTCACGCTTTGGCCGCGGTTGGCGGTCCTTGGGGCGGTGGTCCTGGCCATTGTTTGGCGCTTACGGACGCTCGTTTTTGGTGGCGGACGGCCGGGTGGCAGCCTGACACAATTGCGGTTGGCCCAGAGCTTCGCGTTGATGCTGGTGCTATCCTATATCACGGGCGTGGCGCTGATGTTCGGGATGGACTTCGATTGGCTGCCGCGCCGGGCGTCCTACATGCTGCCGATGATTGCCCTGTTGGTGCCGCTGGCCGTGCCCAAGACCGGCTGGCAGGTCTGGAGAATCGCACCGGTCGCGGGGCTCATCATCCTCAACCTGTTCTCGCTGTGGATCTATTTCGTCGATCCAGCCCATCGCCGGGACGAATACCGTGAGGCCATGGCCTATATCGGCGATACCGCCACACCCGAAAGCGTGACGATCTTGGCCTGGGGGCAGGAAGCCCTTACCGAGCGTTACGGGGGTGGTGTGGTTCCAGGCCTCGTCGCGGTGAGGAGCGACGATTTCCTGGGTCAGATAAACAATCTCGCCGGGGACAAAGAGGTGGTCCGGCTGATGATTAACCGGGAATGGAATTTCAACACTGGCTTCGCCCGGCGGAACCAGGGAACCATGGTCGAAACAATGGAGCAGGCGTACGAACTGCTCGAGATCAACGAGTTTGTGGCCGTGAAGATCTATACCTTTAGGCGGAAGAGCCGCTCATAACACGCGTGAAGGCTGGGCAAAATCCGTGCCGGGCGCCCGCGACTGGCAACCGACCCGATAGCGAATTGCGAATATGCCCCCTACCAACGCAGGCAGTAGAAAACGGTAAAGAAAGTTCGCCTACGCTCAGCTGTGCGTTGCGGGCTCGTCGGACGCCGAAACGCCGGTGAAGCGCTCCTTGTCACTGGGTAGGGGAAAGGATTTCTGCATCCCCTCGGTCACGCCAATCGGCAAATAGCCAAAATCCCGCTTGCCCGGAAGCCAATCCGGATTGGCGTCCTGGCTAAGCCCGGCAATACCCTGCCAAGTAATCGGCGGATTCTTCATCGTCCGCTCGAGGACAAAGGCCAGTGCCCGGAGCATGAAGACTGGCACGGGCAAAAGTAGCTTCGGCCCGGCCTTGCGGTGCTTGAGGATGAGCTTGGCGAAGTTCCACATACTGATCTCTTCGCTACCGCTAAAGGCATAGGTCTTGCCATAGGTCTCCGTACGTCCTTGGAGAGCGAGCATACCGCGCTCCATATCGGAGACGTGAACCGGATTCTTCATCGCGTGACCAAGGCCTACAAACGGTACGATGGTATGGTTTAGCAGGGTGTTCATGAACAGTTGAAATTCAATTCCGCCATCGGGACCATAGGCCAAAGTTGGCCGCACGATGGTATAGTTCATCGCCCTTTGCGCCTTAATCATCCGCTCACCTTCGCACTTCGAAAGGGAGTAGGCCGTAGCAAATGGGTAGGTTACGGATATGGACGAAACATATATAAAATGGTTAACGCCGGCATCTACGGCGCCGTCAATGATGTTTCTCGTGCCCTGAACGTTGACCTTTTCGAAAATGCTTGGGTGAGGCGCCAATAGGACCGCGGCAAGATGGTAAACGGTGTTTACGCCATCAAACACGCCACCCAAAGTCGAGGCGTCGCTCACATCTCCGTAACAAATTTCAACATCCAAACCGTTCAAGCGGCTCTCACAAGGATCATTCGGCAGGATCAGAACACGAACTCTCCGTCCCCGTTCGATAAAGCCGCGTACCAACGCAGCACCCATGAATCCAGCGCCACCTGTTATGAGGATCATCTCGAAATACCAAATCAGTGAATAAAGATCGCTCTAACGTACTGACCCTAAGGTTAGCGCGTGTTCCTATTTATACTAGGCGGGCGTAGGTGCTACTCAGGCGGCAATTTGGGTTAATTCGGACATAGCCCAAATTCGGCTCCGGTAACACTAATTTGCGAGAATTGGTGTTACCGACCCTGGCAGTAACGGTGCACACTATACCACTTACTCGGCCACTCTACCCCTTTTTGCCAACGCTATCGCGCCTGGCCGTCGTCTATTCTCCGGCCATCAGGAACAGCGTAAAATACGGACTAATCGTGTCATCCGATATTGTGATATCCACGCCGGGGAAGTCCCCACACTGGAGTAGTTGGCTGCTGTTCGCAGCGCTGTTTTATGTGGTGGTTGGCCTAAGCCCGTTTTCGCGCAGTGGGATCCTGGATACTTCAGGCGGCGATACAAGCAATCAGCTAGCGTGGGGAGTCATGGCGGCGGTCAGTCTGGCTATTGCCGCGAACAATTGGGCGGATACCGAACGGCTGCTGCGGCGATCCTGGCCGCTCCTGCTGGCGCTGGGTTGGATCACCACGACCATTCTATGGGCGCCCTATCAAGATCTCAGCATTCGACGGACCGGTGCACTCATCTTGGTCGCCATCGTCGGCATGGGCCTGGCGCTGACCTGCAAAAGTCCGGGCGCCTTTTTTCGGACCATGGTGGTGCTGAGCGGCGCGATCATGACGCTTAACATTTTTGGCCTGATCGCGTTGCCGGGACTGTCCTATATCGATGGCGCGGCGGTCGGTATGCATCCGCACAAGAACACCGCAGGACAGGTATCATTGGTTGCCTACATTGTTTGGTTCGTGGCGGCGGCAACCGCACGTCACACTCGATGGCGGATCGTATTTTCCGGCGGTACGTTGCTGTGGTTTGGCTTTTTGGTGCTCACGCAATCGAAAACAAGCCTTGGCATCGCCGTGCTCACGCCGTTCGTGATGGCGGGAACTTATGTGGTGGCGCGCGCGCAGGGCCTTGTCAGATCGTTTTTGATTGCTGCCATAATCGCTGGCTTTACTTTCGTTTGGTGGGTATTCCTGGGCCTTGGGGTCACTGTCGAAAGGTTCGCCTTACTGATATTCGGCGACCTGACCTTTACCGGTCGAACGGACCTTTGGGAATATTTATGGGGCGAAGTCGCTCGGCGCCCCTTAATCGGTATCGGCTACGGCTCGTTCTGGAACACGGGACTTCGGTTCAGCCCCATCGACTTAGCACAAGGCTGGGCTGCCACGGCCGCACAGGCCCATAATGGCTATTTAGATCTGATTCTTAAGACCGGATATATCGGCCTTACGTTGGTCATGTTGTGCGTTGTCAGGTCACTTTACCTTGCCGTTGGTCTGGCCAGCAATCCGGAGGCGACGAGTGAGGACAAGGCTGCGTATATTTTGGCTGTAGCGTTGTTTATCGCTATTGCGCTGATGAATTTCATGGAGAGCTCCTATTTCCGCGCGTTCCACTATTTATCGGTGCAATTCCTCTTCTTGTATTTCTTTGTCGAGCGATGGTCGGAGCGCCTGCAACAGGAACCTGAGGCGATCGATGATGGGAGTTGACGCGCTGACAGCGCGGCCACAAGTCGGTACGGCCGATACAGGGACAAGCGCGGTTCGTGGCGTCAGCGGGCAAAGTGTACGGGAACGTGCCGCGTGGCTTTATGGGCGGCTCAAGAATATGTCGCCGGCCGAGATTGGCCATCGCGCCCATGAGCAAGTCAAACGAACGGTAAGCCGGCGGCACGTCCCGGCCTTCAACAGCCTGGTGACAGGCGGCGATGCGCTGCCGAGCATGCCAGGGCTGGTCGAGGATGTCGCGCATTTCGCCGAAACTTGCCCCAGCGTTAGGCAAGATTGGGCCGATGACCTGGCGCGGGTTGGGCGCAATGGGTTCAGATTTCTTGGCCGGGATTGGCCGGCCCAGCCGGGATTGCCGAACTGGCACCAGGACCCGGTAACGGCTGCATACTGGCCTCAGGATACTTACTGTTTCGATATTCCTTATCGCCATGCCGTGGGTATCGGCGATGTCAAATATGTCTGGGAACTTGGCCGCCTGCGCTATCTGCAGACGGTCGCGGCGCATGCGCGCATCACAAACGACGAAGGGGCCGCGGCCCTGTGCGTCGGGCATATTATGTCCTGGCTGGACGCAAATCCGCCATTCCGAGGCGTCGGTTGGGCGACGGGTATCGAAACCGCGTTGCGGGCAATCAGCCTGATTGTCGTGGCGACGCTGCTGCCGGAGGAGGCCTTTACGCGGCCGCAACGGGAGCGGCTGCTGGCCGGGCTGGCCGCGCATGGCTATTGGCTGGCGCGCTTCCCTTCCCGCTTCTCCTCGGCCAACAACCACCTCATCGCCGAAGTGTGCGGTCTGCATCTGGTGGGCGCGTTGGTGCCTAACCTGGCGCCGGCGGCGCGGTGGGAGCGCATGGGGCGCGAGGTTCTCGAAAGAGAAGTAAACCGCCAGTTCCTGCCGGACGGGGTCGGCGCCGAGCAATCGCCCACCTACGCGGCGTTCAGTGCGGAATTCTTCTTGCTGAGCGGAAAAGTGGCGGACCTGGTGGGACGGCCATTCCCCGATACCTATTGGGAGTCCTTGGCGCGGCACGCGGTGGCCATCAAGGCACAGATGGACGAGGGGGGCCATGTCCCGGCGATCGGAGATGATGACGAAGGACGGGTGATTTCAGCATCCATGGGGCAGGAGAATTATGTGGCCTCGGTGCTCGGTTGTCTGGCCGAGGCGGTGGCGCGACCCGATCTGGCGCCGCCGGTTGTTCAGCCTTGCCTGCGAAACGCCTTCTTCGGCCTGCCGAAAGCCGGCGCACCTGCCGCTCCCGGTCTCTCAACCTTCGTGGATGGGGGTTATTCCATCGCCCGCGACCGCGATGGCGGACGCGAGGTGATGTGGGTCATGGACCACGGGCCGCTCGGCTATCTGTCGATTGCGGCGCATGGTCATGCCGATGCCTTGGCGGTATGGCTGCATGTGGACGGAGAGCCGCTGATCGTCGACGCGGGTACTTTTCAATATCACGCAGACGAGGGGTGGCGGGCGCATTTTCGCGGGACACCGGCGCATAATACGCTGACCGTTCAGGGTGCCGATTCAAGCGTGATTTCGGGCACATTCAACTGGTCCGAAAAAGCCAAAGCCAAGTTGTTGGGCCGGGAACGCGGTGAGGCGTGGTCGATAGAAGCCGAACATAGCGGGTATGCGGACCGCTTCGGGTTGGTGCACCGGCGCAAACTGGAACGGGTGGCGGCAAACCAATACCGGGTCACCGACCAGCTGGTTGGTGGCAAGGGGGCGAGTGCGGTCGAGGCCGGCTTCCTATTCGCACCCGATGTGGATCTGCAGCAGGACGGGGCGGGCTGGGTCGCCGTGCGGGCCGGCAAGGCGATCTTACGTATCGAACATGACGGGCCGCTGACCGGGCAGGTCTTGCGCGGGCAAGAGTCGCCCAAACGCGGCTGGTATTCGCCCCATTTCGGTGCCCGTGTGCCGGCGTGCCTACTCTCGTTCCGGGGTGAAATGGCACCGGATCGCAAAGTCTATTTCAATTTTTCTATTGTGTCGGGATCATAGTCGATGAATATTGCGGAACCCACACTTGCCGCCCAGAGGGCCTCGGACACCGCGCCCAGGGCCATGCGGATCAGTATTTTCGGGCTTGGCTATGTGGGAACGATTTCAGCCGTCTGCCTCGCCAAAGAAGGCCACGCGGTCGTCGGTGTGGATACCAACGATACCAAGGTAGAGCTGATCGCCAAAGGCAACTCGCCGATCGTCGAGACCGATCTCGATCGCTATCTGTCCGCGACCGTGAAATCGGGCGCGCTCTCGGCGACCACCGATTGGCGCGAGGCGGTCAGCAAAACCGACATCACCATGGTTTGCGTCGGCACCCCGAGCCAGGCCAATGGCAGCCTCGACCTGGCGTATCTGTCGCGGGTTTGCGAGCAGATCGGTACCGTTCTCAAAGACAAGGCCGAACGCCACATCGTGCTTATTCGTAGCACGATCCTGCCGGGCACAATGAAAGACCTGGTAAAGCCGTTGCTGGAAAGAACCTCGGGCAAAGTCGCCGGAGAAGGTTTCGGCCTGTGTTTCAACCCGGAGTTCCTGCGTGAAGGTTCGGCCATCCACGACTTCTACAACCCGCCGAAAACCGTTATCGGCGAAAGCGACCTGGTCAGCGGCGATGCCGTCGCCTCACTCTATTCGCAACTGGACGCACCGCTGATCCGAACCGATATCCGCGTGGCCGAGATGGTCAAATATGTCGATAACTGCTGGCATGCGCTGAAAGTGGCGTTCGGCAACGAAGTGGGCGCGATGGCAAAAGTGCTCGGCCTGGACAGCCATCAGGTGATGGACATATTTTGCCAAGATACAAAGCTCAATATTTCTCGAACCTATCTCAAGCCGGGTTTCGCCTTCGGCGGCTCGTGCCTGCCGAAGGATTTGCGCGCGATCGTCCATTTCGCCAAATCGGCAGACCTGGATCTGCCGATTTTCGGCGCGGTGCTGCCAAGCAACGAGCTGCAGATCGATCGCGGCTTCAAATTGATCCGGGATAGCGGTGAGCGGGCCATCGGTCTTGCCGGTTTGAGTTTCAAGGCGGAGACCGACGATCTGCGGGAAAGCCCCCTAGTCGAACTGGCCGAAAGGCTTATCGGCAAGGGCTTCGATCTGCGGATCTACGACCCGAATGTCAGTCTTGCCCGGTTGACGGGTGCCAATCGTGACTACATCCTAAACCATATTCCGCATATATCGCGGCTGCTGGTCGATACATATGAGGAGATGTTGGCGCACGCCAATATGATCGTGGTGGGTAACAACGACCCAAAAATACTATCATTGCTGAGTTCGCTGCGACCGGAACATCGGATCATCGACCTCGTTCGCATCCCTGGGGCAGACCGATTCGAAGGGCGGTATGAAGGCATCAGTTGGTAAGAACGGGCGGCCGCGGCGCGTCCTCATCATTGTCGAGAATCTACCGGTTCCATTCGACCGCCGGGTTTGGATGGAAGCGACGACCCTGCGGCGCGCCGGCTACGAAGTTTCGGTGATCTGCCCGAAGGGCAAGGATTTCAATGATAGTTACGAGGTCCTAGAGGGCGTGCATATCTATCGCCACTCGCTGCCGATCGACGCGCGCGGGGCGATGGGTTATTTGCTGGAATACCCGGCCGCTTTGTTCTGGCAGTTCGCTTTGTCCTGGCGCGTCATGTTTACACGTGGATTCGACGTGATCCATGCCTGCAATCCGCCGGACCTAATCTTCTTGGTCGCCGGCTTTTTCAAACTGTTCTTTGGAAAAAAATTCCTGTTCGACCATCATGACCTTTGTCCGGAACTATTCGAAGCAAAGTTCGACAAGAGGGGTTTCTTTTACTCGCTGATGCGGGTGTTCGAGAGCCTGACCTTCAAAGTCGCGGATGTCTCAATCGCAACAAATGGGTCATATCGGGATGTCGCCGTAAACCGAAACGGCATGGCGGCGGACAAGGTCTTTGTCGTGCGCAGCGGCCCCGACCTCAACCGGTTCAAGATAGCGCCGCCCGAGCCCGCCCATAAGAAGGGCCGGCGGTATATGGTGGGATATGTCGGCGTGATGGGGCAGCAGGAAGGCCTCAATTTCCTGCTGGATGCGGCGGAGCATGTGGTGCGCGTGCTAAAACGCGAGGATTTGCAGTTCTGCCTGGTCGGCGGCGGGCCGGAGTTGCGGCTGCTGCAAGCCGACGCAAAAAGCCGCGGGATCGAGGGCTATATCACCTTCACCGGGCGGGTGCCCGACGAGACTCTGCTGTCGGTCCTCAACACGGCCGATGTCTGCATCAATACCGACCGGCATACGGTGATGAATGACAAATCGACGATGAATAAAATCGTCGAGTATATGGCACTGGAGAAACCCGTCGTGCAGTTCGAGTCGACGGAAGGCCGGGTTTCGGCAGGCGAGGCCTCATTATACGCCCGCCCCGACGATCCGGTGGATCTGGCCAACAAGCTGGTTGAACTTGTCGACGATGCAGGGCGCCGGGAGGAAATGGGCCGGCTGGGATTTGCCCGGGTGAGAGACAGCCTGTCCTGGCAGCATCAGATGCCGGTGTTGCTGCGAGCCTATGAGGCCGTATGGGGCGAGGCCTCGCATGAGGCAAATCTAGAACCCAATCTGGTGGCCAAGGGCAACGCCTCCTCGGGCGGGTAGTTGAAAGCTAGTCGTAGCGGAAAATTCAATATCGTTGTGGGCGGGAATGCGTGACTCTACACCGTATGGGATAGCCTGGCGTCAGTGATTGGCCTCCGCAGGCCGCTATCCGGCTGTATTCAGGTCTTTATCAAGGCTCGGGATACCTCCAATTAGTGCCGGACTACTCCTTCCATCGACTTTGAACACTGCCCGTAGTTGCGAATAATGCGTACTCAGCATGAAGGGTGCATACAAGAGCATAAGCCCGGTTACTCCGATAGCCTATCGTGTCTTTTCATTTGTTCATCGTCACTCTGGTCAGAGGTAGTCGCGCGATATGAAGGTAAGAAATATTGTTCTTTTGGGCTGCGGCGGTTTTATTGGCAGCCACCTACTGGACCGGCTTATGACGGGCGGCGAGTATAATGTCGTAGGTTGGGATTTTAACAGGGATAAGATTGCCGGGCACCTGGACAACCGGAATTTCGAATTCCATCAGTCCGATGCGTTCTCGGTAGAAGCAGCAAGCGACCTAGATGACGCGATCAAACATGCCGACGTCGTTATCTCGCTGGCAGCCATCTGCAATCCGTCGCGCTACAACACCGAGGCGATCGCCACCATCAACTCCAATTTCACCGAAGTCCAGAAACTCGCTGAGCTATGCGCCAAGCACAAGACCTGGATGATCCATGCCTCTACTTGTGAGGTTTATGGCCGGACGATGGCGAGTTATCTGCCCGATAACAGCTACGACAATCCCGCTCTCTACGAGCAGATAGAGGACGAGACTCCACTAATTATGGGGCCGATCCAGAACCAGCGTTGGAGCTATGCTTGTGCCAAACAGCTCTCCGAACGCCTGCTGCACGCCTATCATATGGAGCAAGGGTTGCCGATCACCATGTTCCGCCCCTACAACTTCTTCGGGCCGCGTATGGACTTCATCCCGGGCCGAACCGGCGATGGCGTGCCGCGCGTCCTTGCCTGCTTCGTGACCGCGCTCCTCGACGGCACGCCGATGAAACTGGTGGATGGCGGCCATGCCAGGCGCGCGCTGCTCTACATCGACGATGCGGTCGACGCGCTGATGGCGATGCTTGAGAAGCCTCAGGCGGCGAAAAACCAGACGTTCAACCTGGGCTCGCGGCGGAACGAAATCTCGATCCGCGATCTGGCCGACATGATGCGCAATGCCTATGCCGATGTGAGCGGCAACGCGGCCTATCGGAGCCATCCGATCGTTGAGGTTTCCGGGCTTGAGTTCTACGGCGAAGGCTACGAAGACTGCGACCGGCGGGTGCCGAATGTTAACAAGGCCCGGCGCCTACTGGGTTGGGAAGCAAAATACGGTCTCGAAGAGACGATCAGTCATACAGTCCGCTACTTCTACGACCAGTTCGGGCGTGAGTCCGCTGCAGCGGAGTAACATCTAGTGCGGTCTGCGGTTCAGCTCGGCATCGGTGCTGCACCGCAGAAGGCCTGGCGTCTTTTTCGTTTTAGTCTGCAGGTAGCGGGCGGTAATGCGTACAACATACAAAATCCTTGCGGATAGTCCGTCAGAAATGACCACGACAGTCGCATCCTCAGATGTTGCTGCGGGGGCGGCTTGCGCGCTCCGCCCGACTATTCAACGGGAAATCCTGTCCGGGTTGGTGCAGATCGGCGACGCAATCGGTGTTGGTGCGATCGGAATCGCCATGTTGCCGGCAAACAGCTCTTGGACCGTCGCAATTTTAGCAGCGCTGCTATTGGGGACAGTGCTGAGCACGCGCCTGTTAGCGATGACCGGGACCTACTCAACGAATGGGCTCAGGCATCCGTTGAGGCATATTGCGGCGATATTTGGCGTGTTTGCCGGACTGGGCGGCCTGGCATGGGGCGCGATATTCGTGAGCCAGATGGGCAACTTGCCCGCCGACTGGATCATCGGGTGGAGCGCGGCTGCCGCCGCCCTGTTAGCCTTGTCGCGGGTCGTGCTCTTCGTGGCGGTTCAGCGCTGGGCGCGGCGCGGCGCATGGGCCCAGAAAATCGTCCTCGTCGGGCGCGAGGCCGATGTTTGGCAGGTGGCAAACTCGTTGACCCAGAGTGAGCCGGGCGAGGCGGCTATCGCCGGCGTGTTTGTCGACAGTATGTCCTATCGGGTGACCACGATGGTCAATGCGCAGGGGGCGGGATATGTAGAGGAGGCTGTCGATTTTTGCCGAAAAAATCCCATAGACCGCGTCATTATCGCCATGCCGACCGATCCTGGCGGCGAGCTTAAATCTTGGATCGAGTCGCTTACGACGTTGGCGGTGCCCGTTCAAATCGCACAAAATAGCCGGACGCTGTTTCACGACGTACCCGAGAGCGCGTTGACCCTTGTGGATCTGTCTGGGCAGGTAATGACACCATGGGGTCGTGTGAAGAAGTCACTCATGGACAGGGTTCTTGGCAGCCTTATCTTCGTCGCTATCCTGCCCTTGCTGACGGTATTGTGGGTGGCGATACGGGTGAGCAGCCCGGGCCCAGCGATATTCCGACAGCAGCGCATGGGATATAATAATACGCCGTTCACGGTGTATAAATTTCGCAGCATGGCAATTGGACAAGGTGCGACAGACGGCGCGCTACAGACGCGGCCCGGCGACAACCGGGTCACTCGGTTGGGAGAAATTTTGCGCCGTACCAGTCTCGATGAGCTGCCACAGCTCTGGAATGTTTTGCGGGGCGAAATGTCACTGGTGGGGCCGCGCCCGCATCCCATCGCCATGCGGACGCAAGGCCAATTGTGCGAGGAAATCGTTAGCGGTTACGGCAAACGTCACCGGGTCAAACCCGGCATGACAGGATGGGCGCAAATTAACGGTGCGCGCGGGGCTACCCACTCAGCCGAGCAGCTTCGCCGACGTGTTTCATTGGATTTCCATTACATTGAAAACTGGTCACCATGGTTGGACCTGAAAATCATTCTCTTGACTATTATTCGAGGTTTCTTCGATAATTCGGCGTACTAATTACGCCTTTTTTTTGCGACCAGAATTTTAGCGGGCTGGTCTATGGCCTGAACATTGTTGGGGTGCCATGTGCGGAATTGCCGGACTCTTTAATCTGCCGAGCGCTGAAGGCCTATTGCCGACCATGCTGCGTTCGATCACACATCGGGGACCCGACGCCGAAGGCCAGTATTATCATGGGGCGTCCGGGGCGCGGATCGCACTGGGGCACAGGCGGCTGTCGATCATTGATCTGTCGGCAGCGGCAAACCAGCCGTTCGTGAAAGCCGGACTGGCGCTGGCTTACAATGGCGAGATCTACAATTTCCAAGACCTGCGGCGGGAATTGATCAGGATGGGGGTGAATTTCCGCACCAATTCGGATACGGAAGTGGTGTTGGAAGCTTGGCGCGCCTGGGGGCCGGACAGCCTGCGCCGCCTGCGGGGCATGTTCGCATTCTCGATCTATGACGAGCATACCGGCCGCATGGTGCTGGCCCGCGATCATCTGGGCATCAAGCCGCTGTTCATGGTGCGGCGGCAAAACGGTGTGGCGTTCGCCTCCGAATTGAAGGCGTTGCGGCCGATCCTCGGGCCCGATGCGGCTATAGACCACACGGCGATGGTGGCGTCACTGATGTATTATTGGGTGCCGGACAGCCATTGCGTGCTGAAGGGTGTCAAAAAATTGCCTCCCGGCCACTGGGTTGAGTTCTCGGCGGCTGGCAAGATGCAGATGCATTGCTACTGGGACGCCCGGGCCGAGCTGGTGGAACAACGCCGGCAACCGGTGGGCGTGTCCGAGCTGCGCAATATACTCGAACAGTCGGTGGCCAACCACATGATCGCCGACGTGCCCGTCGCCACATTCTTGAGCGGCGGCCTGGATTCAAGCCTGATTACCGTGCTCGCGGCGCGCCTGAACGCCAACATCGACTGTTACACGATCGCCTTCCGCGCGGAAGACCAGCGTTTCGAGGCGATGCCAGACGATCTGTTCTACGCCCGCAAAATCGCCAAGGCTCACGACCTGCGATTGCATGAAATCGAAATTGCCCCGGACGTGGCGGACATGCTGCCGCGGATGGTGGCGATGTTGGACGAACCGATCGGCGATGCAGCAGCGATCAATACATATTTGATTTGCGAGGCCGCCCGCAAAACCGGGATCAAGGTCATGCTCTCGGGTATGGGCGCGGATGAATTGTTCGGCGGCTACCGCAAATATTACGCCGGCCTGCTGGCCAAAAAATACCAGCGTGTACCGGGTTTCATTCGGCGCGGCCTGATCGAACCGGTGATCGGCGGATTGCCGGTCGCCGGCGGTAACCGTGGCTATAAGACCGTTCGTTGGGCCAAGCGGTTTTTGGATTTCGCCAGCCTACCCGAAGAAGCCGCCTACCGCCGCAGCTACACACATTACGACCGCGATGGGTTTCATTCCTTGCTGTCGCCAGAGCTGTGGTCAACGGTGGAGCAGCTGTTTTCCGAGCATGCCGCGATCTACAATGAAGGACCCAGCGACGATCACGTCAACCGCATGTGTTACACAGATACGAGGCTGTTCCTGAATGGCCTGAATTTGGCCTACACCGACAGATCGAGCATGGCAGCGTCGATCGAGGTGCGGGTGCCCTTTGTCGATTGGCAAGTGGCAGAAGCCGCCTTCTCAATCCCGGGCGACCAGAAGATCGTCGGCCGGGAAAGCAAGGCGATCTTGAAGAAAGCCGCCGAGGCGTGGTTGCCAAAAGAGATCATCTATCGGCCCAAGGGATTATTCAGCGCCCCGTTGCGGGCCTGGATACGCCGGGATCTCAGCGAGATGATCAATGATATCCTACCGAACGGAAGCCTGGTTCAAGACGGCCTGCTGCGGGGCGACAAGATCCGCGACCTTATCGACGAGGACCGCCGCGGTGCGGCCGACAGGTCCAAGGAAATCTGGCAGCTGCTGACATTAGAGACCTGGTACCGGCAGCAGTGGCAGCCGGCCGCAGAGCAGGAACGGGGAGACGCGGCCGAGTAGGTGGCGATTAAGTCCATGAAACAAATTGCGCAAAATTATAAATCCGGCGAGTTGACGGTGCTGGACGTGCCGGTGCCGGCGTGCAAGCCGGGCGGCGTGCTGGTGCGCACCGAATTCTCGCTGATCTCCGCCGGCACTGAAATGATGAAAGTGCAGGAGAGCAAACTGTCGCTTGTGGGCAAGGCCCGAGCGCGCCCCGATCAGGTCAAGAAGGTGCTGGAAAGCATGGCCCAGCAGGGGCCGATGGCAACCTATCGCAAGGTGGCCGGAAAGCTCGATTCCTATACGCCGTTGGGTTATTCGACAAGCGGGGTGGTGGTCGAAGTCGGCGACGGCGCGGACGGTTTTGCAGTCGGACAGCGGGTTGCCTGCGGCGGTAACCAGTTTGCCTTTCACGCCGAATATAATTGGGTGCCGAAGAATCTTTGCGTGGCGATGCCCGAAGGCGTGGCCAGCGCGGATGGCGCCTATGCGACGGTGGGGGCGATTGCCATGCAGGGCTTTCGCCAATCGGAAGCCAAGCTGGGCGAGTCCGCCTGCGTTATCGGGCTTGGGTTGGTGGGCCTGTTGCTTTTGCAAATTCTACAAGCTGCCGGATTGCGGGTTTTCGGGATCGACCCGGATGCCGGGCGCCGGGCGCTGGCCGAACAGCTTGGGGCGGTGGCGGCGGGGGCGCCGGACGGTGCGACCCTTGGCACCCTAAAGAGCCAGATAAAACTGCACACCGACGGCATGGGAGTCGATTACATTTTCCTTACCGCCGGGGGTAAAAGCAACGGGCCGGTGGAACTGGCAGCAGAGTTGGCGCGTGACCGGGCGATGATCGTCGATATCGGTAAATGCAATCTCGATCTGCCCTGGAACGCCTATTATGAAAAAGAACTCGAACTGCGTTTTTCGCGGTCCTATGGGCCGGGCCGCTACGATCCGAACTATGAAGAGCGGGGCATCGACTACCCCATCGGTTACGTTCGATGGACCGAGCGGCGCAATATGCAGTCGTTTCTGGAACTGATACGCGCCGGGCAGATCGACGTCAGCGCGCTGACTTCGCAGACCGTGGCTTTCGAGGATGCTTCGGCGGTTTATGAGAAGCTCAATTCGGGCGAACTCAAGGGCATTGGCACGCTGTTCAAATATCGCGAGGACGCACCGGCTGAGCGCCGCCTGGCGGCCCGCAAACCAAGGGTGGTTAAAGCGGCCGGGAAGGTCGTGAAACTTGGCGTTATCGGTGCCGGCAACTATGCCACGAGCATGCTGCTGCCCCATCTGGAGAAACGTCCGGACGTGCAACTGGTGGAGGTGGCCACGGCGACGGCGCTTTCGGCGGCAAACGCGGCCAAGAAATTCGGCTTCGAGCGGGTGTCGACGGACTATCAGGGCCTACTGGCCGATAACGAGATCGACGCGGTGCTTATCGCCACGCGCCATAGCAGCCACGCCGGCATGGTCTGCGACGCCCTGCGGGCGGGCAAGGCGGTGTTCGTGGAGAAGCCGCTGGCGATCAATGAAGAACAGTTGCAGACGATCCGTGCGACCATGGAGGAGACCGGAAACGAGCGGGTCATGGTTGGGTTCAACCGGCGCTTCGCCCCCATGCTACTGGTGCTGAAGGAGGCCTGGGGTGTGGCCGTCGGCCCGCAAGTGGTGCAGTACCGGGTCAATGCCGGGCCGCTGGCCGCCGGTTCCTGGTACGCCGATGCCGGTTCTCAAGGCAGCCGGTTTGTTGGCGAAGGCTGCCATTTCGTCGATACCATCTCCTGGTGGCTGGGCAGCGAGCCGGTTGCCGTGTCGGCGGCAAGTGCCAAGAACGATCCGGACAATATGGTCGTGACCCTGACCTACGGGGACGGCTCCATCGCCACCGTCGCCTATCTAACGGACGGCGAGCCGCGCTACCCGAAGGAGGCGATGGAAGTGTTCGGCGAGGGCAAGGTCGCCAAGATGGACAATTTCCAGCGCATCGAGCTGTGGCAGGGCGGGCGACGGCAAATGAAAAAGTCGACCCTGCAGCTGGACAAAGGGCAAAAAAACGAGATGGCGGCCTTTGTGGATGCGGTGAAAAGCGGCGGTGCCATGCCGATCGCCGTAGCCTCCCTGATCGCCACAACCGAGGCCACGTTCGGCGCCACGGGCAGTGCCGGGGACGGCGCGACCCGGATTGTGGGCGGCGCGGCGTCCGACGGGGACGAAACAGTGGCGATCACCGAAACCGCGACGAAAAGCTGAGGCCGTGGAGCGGCGGCCTCGCACTTGCCAACTATGTCGAGACAGAAAATAAATGGTGTTTCAAGACTGCCATCGGTTCGCATAGTTTTACCCTGCGTTGGACCTCTCATCACCTCAGGGATAAATACAGTGTCAACAGCTTCCGAGTCGGGCGACCGGTCTGTCATTGTGCGCCCCAACGGCCAGCGCGGCTGCAGAGTCCTGATCATCCAAGTGATGCTCAGGCACTACCGAGAGGCTCTCTATGACGGCCTATCGGCGGCCATGAACGACCATGGCGTAACCCTGCGGGTGGCCTACGGCCTGCCAGACGGCCGGCAGGCGCTGAACAAGGATGACATCCCACTAGACCCGTCGGTGGGCGTGATCGTGCCGACGCGGCGCCTGCTGGGCGGCCGCCTAGTCTATCAGAGTATCTGGAAACAAATATTCTGGGCCGATTTGATTATTGTCGAGCAAGCGACCAAATATCTCATCAATTTCCCGCTGGTGCTGGCCTCGGTTCTTGGCGCCAAGAAACTTGGCTTTTGGGGGCATGGCTGGAACCATCAGCTGTCGCAAGATTCTTTTTCAGAGCGGGTAAAACGGTTTGCCGTGCCGCGGTGCGACTGGTGGTTCGCCTACACCGAGGGGGTGGCCCGTTACGTGGCCGAACAGGGGATGGATCCAGAGCGCATCACCGTTGTCGAGAATACGGTCGATACGCGAGAGTTGATGCAGCAGGTCGTCGATGTGATCGACTCCGACCTGGCCGCGTTCAGAAGCACCCACGGGATCCCAGAATCTGCGAAGCTGGCGGTTTTCAGCGGCGCGCTCTATGAACGCAAGCGCATGCCCTTTTTGTTGGAGGCGGCGCATCATATTAAGGCCCAGTTGCCGGAATTCCATCTGGCGGTGATCGGCGAAGGACCGGACACCGCATTGGTGAGGGAGGCGGCGGATAAATATGATTGGATCCACGCCCTGGGCGCTACTTTCGGCAAACACAAGGCGGTATGTTACCGACTCGCGGACGTCTTCCTGTGCCCCGGGTTGGTGGGTTTGGCTATTCTTGACGCGCTGGCCGCCGACCTGCCCTTTATCACCAGCGATATTCCAATACACAGCCCGGAAATCGAGTATCTGGAAGACGGGGTGAATGGTCTGTGCCTACCCTACGATCCCGCACTCTATGGACGTGCCGTGGCTGAGTTGCTGACCGATCGCGAGCGTCTGGAGAAAATGAAAACAGCCGCCGGTAAAACGGCGCGGGAGCTACCGATGAGCCGCATGGTCAGTAACTATTCACAAGGTATCTTGAATTGCCTGGGGGTGGCCGAAGCCACCAAGACCGGCTGATGCCCGCATGATAGAGGGCTTGCGCCTGCATCGACGCCAATTCTTCCTTAGTTCGGAACAAATCGGGCTTGCCGGATGGCGATCGCTGCCGCTCGGCGATGGCGTTGTGTTCAGCCATTGCGAGGACCTTTCGGTTGCGGATTTGCGCGACGGCGATGGTACGCGCTGGCTGCTCGTCGGTGATCCTATTGAGGCCGATCCCAGCCAACCCGTGCCACCGGACCGCATCGGTAAGACCGCAACCAACCAATTGGCGGCGGCGACCTATAGTTGGTCCGGCCGCTGGGCGTTGATTTCACGCGATCAAATATTGGGCGATGCTGGCGGGCTGCTGCCGATTTTCTATGACGCCGAAACGGCCGGCGGCAGACCAAGAGTGTCCTCGAGCTTGGCCCTGCTGTCCGAGCACGGTGCCGGCCAACGCGTGTTTGCGCGCCGGTTGAGATGGAGCCGCGGCATGGACTGGTATGCACCGCCGATTTCCCGTCTCAAAGGAATATTTAAACTACTGCCGTCACAGCGGCTTAACTTGCGGACCCTCAAATGTGCGTTCGTCGACCGCTTCAGGCCGGACATTGGGGCGGCATTGAGTGACGCCGCCAAGGTAGACAGGCTTCTGGAGTTTTATATACATTATCTCAAAATTCTATCTCAAGCCACTGATTTTGTTACCATCTTCTTGACCGGCGGGCTCGATTCCCGGACCACTTTCGCGGCCGCTATTGCCGCCGGCGTGCCAACTCGCTGCTGCACGCATCGGCGGTTTGCACCGCGGTTCGACTTTGACATCCCGCGCACGCTCAGTAATAGGCACGGGATTCCATACAATATCGTCGAGCGGCAGAGTCGGGGCGATGGGGCGGCCCGGCTGTTCGATGAACATTGCTTCCTGAATTGTGTCGATTTCGAGCGCGATGCCCTGGTGCACGGGCAAATGGAGTTTCGGGCGGAAGAGTCGACGGTCGCCGTTAAATCAGGCTGCTGGGAAGTCGGCAGGTGCTTTTATCACGACCTGTTCCCTTTCCCTTGGGACGCGCATAATCCTACCGCCGAAGATATTATTAGTGCTTGGCGGATGGCCCGGAGCGACACGGACATTGTAGAGGGATTGGGTACCTGGCTCGACTGGCGCCGTGATCATCCGGCGACACATGTCGACTGGCAAGACCTGTATTATATAGAACAGCGGATGTGCGGGTGGCTTAGCGCGGTTGAGCAATCAATCGATTTGGTGGCAACGCCGGTCGTGCAACCGGCAAACTGCCAGGCCATTTTCGATCTTCTATTGTCGTTCGACCGCAATGACCGGAAGAACGGCACAGCGCAAAAGCTGATGATCCAGCGGGTCGATCCAGCGATGATGGATGTTCCGATCAACGGGCCGAGGGATCGTGTCTACGAGCTGAAATATCATGGCCTTCGCATCATCAAGGCCGGCCGTGAGCTGAAACACCGTTACCTATCGGCGCCTCGATTATAGGCGGTTGGCAGCGCACCGGAGTCTGTGCGGCCGGCGCGGGCAGCCGCGAGTCGATAGATCGTGGTGAGCTGTTTGACATTCTGCGCGGCAGTGAAGCGAGCCTCGAAGGTGGCGCGGGCGGCGCGGCGCATGGGGGCGTGGCTCTCGGGCCGGGCGAGCCAATCGCCGACCTGTTGGGAAAGTGCTACAGCCCTGCCGGCCTGGTAGCGCAACCCATTGCGGCCATGGTCGATCAATTCTGCCATGGCGCCAATCTCGCTAGCGATGACGGGTGTGCCTTTGGCGAAGGCCTCAACAACAACGCGGCCGAAGGGCTCATACCATTCCGACGTTACCAGCTGCAGACTGGCGCGGCCCATGAGGTCGTAAACCTGCGGCAAGGGGCGAGGACCGAGAAGAGTAACACCCGGGATGGTTTCGGCGCGCGCCGCCAACTCAGCCGCCAGTGGTCCCTCGCCGACGATCTTCAGGGGCAACTCGTTGCCAATATGCCGCCAGGCGTCGAGCAGGGTTCCGACACCCTTCTCGGGCGACAGACGGCCGACAAAAAGGGCGTATCCGCCGTCGCCTTGTCCAACGCCGGGATCGGGCAGAACGAAATTTGGTTTGACAGCAATCTTGTCCGGCGCGAAGCCATTGCTCGTAAACTGGTCGCGGGCAAACTCGGACAAAGCAATATACAGATCGACGCAGCGATGCCAGGTGCGGGCGGCGCGATGTACCGTCAGCATGGTGGCGATGGCGGCACTGCCAGCGGTGCTGCCGCGATAACAGCCGTGGCGTACGGCGGGCCAGGGCAGCAGCTTGCCGACGCAGTCCTGGCAGATTTTTCCGTTGCGGTGGAGGGTGCTAGCGGCGCAAAGCAAACGGTAGTTTCGCAAGCTTTGGACTACCGGAATACCGGCTCGCTTGGCGGCATAGTGGGCAGCCGGGGAAATGAGCGGGAAGAAATTCTGAACATGAACGACGTCATATGGCTGCGCGCGCAGGCGAAGGGATATCCGCCGGTAGGATTCACGGGACCAGATCGCCCGCAAGCCGGTGCCGAGAGCGCCGATCTCGGCGATGCGCCGGTTATCCTCTTCATAAAGATCAACTTCCCAGCCAAAGTCGCGCAGTGCGCCTATCTCTGCGTCCGTGGATGCGTCCTCACCGGCGCGGGTGAGGTAGCGATTGTGGACCATAAGGACACGGGGGGGACGGCCGGCTGGATTCATGTCACACTTGTCACGCATTGGGCGGAACCCACGAAAGGGACGGAACGACGTGCCGGCTGGCGCCTCGTCCCGTCCGCGCCGTCAATTGAGGTTGGCCTACTTCGCAGCTACTGCGTCCGTGGCCTCCTTAGGCGGGATACCCAATAGCAAGGGGATGTCGAAAACCAGGGCACCGTTGCGGAGCATCTTCTCCATGCCTGGCTCCGTAGCGCCGCTCGTGCTCTCGAGGACGACACCCTCGGCCTCGGCCTGGATGAGCTTGCCGTTGATCTTTATCCAGTCGACGATGAGGTTGCGGTCGAACATCTTATCATCGACCTTTTCATATTTGTCGTTGCCGAAGAAGACGCTGACGACTTTCGGCCCACCGTCAGCCATGTCAACGTCGAAGCTGAGTTCTTGCCAGCGCAGATTGCCGTCGCGCCGCGTGCGGGATCCGGATGAGAAAGGAACGATGCGGCTACCACTATACGTCACCGCGAAGCCCTCGGTCGCGGTGTCGAGCGCCCAATCGACAGTACCGGCGCCGACTTCGTTGCCGTCCATGAATATGGTGAATTCAGGTCCGCCGTCGAAGCCCTCGCCGGAGATGCGGACGGTGATCTGACCGGGGCCGGCCGGGATCAATGGCGCGTTCTCAACTGCCTCGAGGCTGGCGTTGACAACGCCGCCCTTACCGGCAGTGTCGGTGGTCGCCGAGGCACAGGCCGAAAGCAGCATTGCCGTGGCGGTAACTAGGACAATTCTTGCACTATTGCTCATTTCGAAATACTCCGTACCTACGTGGCAATCGGATGATGCACCGCCGACAGATGGCGGGCTCAGTGATGCCTAATACCCACTTCTTACGATGGTTTGGCGTTGTGTTGCTGGGGTAATGCGCCATAGGTTGGCCAGATCGGATTACCACCGCACCCGTGAAATAAAGCCGCCGCGCCCAAATGGTATACCGGGCGCGGCGAAAACGGAAAAAAAATGGCTAGGATAGGCGAGTCGCGGCTACTCGGCGACCTCATATTGCTCGGACCAGCGGGGTATCCAGGCACGGCCAATACTGACATAGTCAATCCCGACAGCGGCCATCTGGGCCGGATCGTAGAGATTGCGCAGGTCGACGATCTGAGGCTGCCGGAGCAGCAGCTTGGCACGCTGCATATCCAGGGTCTTGAACTCGTCCCACTCGGTCGCAATAACGGCAACATCGGCACCCTTCAGGGCCGCGTAGGGGTCGTTAGCCCAATTTACGTTGCTCAGTATCTTGGCGGCCTGATCCATGGCCTCCGGATCGTAGGCTTGAACACGGGCGCCGGCATTTTGCAGAGTGGTAATGATGTCGAGGCTCGGGGACTCGCGGACATCGTCGGTGTTGGCCTTAAAAGCGACGCCAAGAACCGCGACCGTGGTGCCCATGATCTGACCGCCCAGCATGTCGAGGATGCGCGCGGCGACCGCCTGCTTGCGGTCCTCGTTGGCATCGATGGCCGCCTCGGTAACCTTCAGCCGCATGCCGGCGCGCCTGGCCAAGTTACGTAAGGCTCTGGTATCCTTGGGAAAACAGGAACCGCCGTAACCCGGGCCCGGATTCAAGAACAAGCTGCCGATACGGCTGTCCAAACCCATGCCCTTGGAAACGTCGACGATGTCGGCGCCGACCAATTCGGCGAGGTCGGCCATCTCGTTGATGAATGATATCTTGGCGGCCAAGAAGCTGTTGGCGGCGTATTTAATCATCTCGGCGGTCTCGATATTGGTGTAGAGCACCGCGGCGCCACGCTCCGCCAAAGGCCGATACAGCACCCGCATAATGGCGCGGGCACGCTCCGTTTCAGCGCCGACGACAACACGGTCGGGATTAAGGAAATCGTCGATGGCCGCGCCTTCGCGCAGGAATTCAGGGTTGGATACAATGTCGTAGTCGAGATCGGCATTCATCGCGGCGATGCGCTTTTGCAACAGGCGCCCGGTGCCGATGGGTACCGTGGACTTGGTTACGAGTACGGTGTGGCCGGAAAGCAAGGGGACAATTTCATCGATGGCGGCGAAAAGCTGGCTTAGATCGGCGTCGCCGTCCTCATCCTTGCTGGGCGTACCCACGGCCAGGAAAACCGCGTCAGCAGGGCCAACGGCAGTGGCCATATGGGTGGTGAATTGTAGCCGACCGGCGGCGACATTGGAGCTTACCAGATCATCGAGACCGGGCTCGTGAATAGGGATCTCGCCACGATGCAGCGCTGCTACTTTTGCGTCGTCACTGTCAACGCAGGTTACCGACCAACCAAGTTCGGCAAAGCAAGTGCCAGCCACCAGGCCTACATAGCCAGTACCGATCACCGCTATCTGCACCATACCAACACTCTCCTCAAAATACCTGCAACTCAAAAAAAATCGGGGCTATCTGTTATTCTCAGATGCCCTTTTCGACCTTGTTGTTATGGGTATGCATCGAAGTGGCAAAACAAAACGGTGTCTACCGCGAGGAAGGAGTAACCCCGCGGAGCGGGTGATCCCGAGGTATTTCGGCACGTCTTGAACGGCCTACTCTGAAATATTTGGGCTATATACTCGAATTGATATCCTGTTCGGGCGCTCTCCTGTTCAGTACTCGGCTGTTATACATGAATTCCGTTGCCCGGCGTTGCCGATAAGTTGGTAGTTGTTACCGATTGATCCTTGGTTATTGCTTGCTGACCAGCGACCCTATTCTTTGAGGCCGAGTGTCCAAGCTGCGGGCAATCAAACCAGGTACGGACCCATGGTTTGCCGGTGCCGATTTGTCTCAGTGGATGGATTTCGTCAGATCTCGGAGGCCGGCGCGGCGACGCGCCATGTCTCGTCGGCAAGAATGTCGGCGAGGCGGTCAACCGCATGCCAGAGGTCGCCATAGCGCAGAGTCAGGGGACCGAGGCCAAAACGGACCGTGTCGGGGGCGCGGTGGGAGCAGATGACGCCGCGCCGGGCAAGGGCCTCGACTAGGGCCGCGCCATCCGGGTGGCTAATGCTTATATGGCCGCCCTGGCTGCCGTAGGCGCGCGGCGAGACCAGGGGTACGCCTGGGCACCGCTGGTCGAGCAGGCCGATCAGCAGTCGGCTGAGGGCGGCGTGCTTGGCATGAATATCGTGTGGGGCGAGGGTGGACCAGATCTCCAGGGCGGTTTCGAGAACCGCGTTGGCAAGAACGGGAGGGGTGCCGCAGAGCTGGCGGCCGATCCCCGGGGCGGGCACATAGCCGGTGGCAAACTCGAATTGAGCCGCGTGGCCCATCCAACCGGTCAGGGCAGGTTTGACCGCATCCTGGTGGCGCCCCGCGGTGAACAGGAAAGCCGGCGCACCAGGGCCGCCGCAAAGATATTTGTAGGTGCAGCCGACGGCGAAGTCGGCGCCGGCGGCATTGAGATCGACGGGGATGGCGCCGGCGGCGTGGGAGAGATCCCACAGGGCCAAGGCACCGGCCTGATGAGCTACCTGGGTTAATCGGTCCATATGGAGGCGCTGGCCGGTGCGGTAATCGACCAGGCTCAGAGACAAGACAGCGGTATCCTGATCGATGTAACCGGCGGGGTCGTCGCCCTCGGGGACGAGGCGGAACTCACACGCCTGGCCAAGCAAATCATCCAACCCCTGGGCGATGTAGAGGTTGCTGGGGAAGTTACCGGCCTCGGAAACAATTACCCGCCGGCCAGGGCGAAGTTTTAGAGCCCCGGCGAGGAGCTTGAAGAGGTTTATGGAAGTGCTGTCGCAGACCAGGACCTCGCCCGGCGCGGCGCCAATCAAGGGGGCTATGCGGTCGCCAAGGCGCTTGGGTGCCGATAACCATTCGCCGGTGGACCAGCTGCGGCGCCGATCCCGGCTCCATCCGTCGGCCATTAGCTGCCGGAGGCGCTGGGGGGCAGCCTTGGGCATGGCGCCGATGGAATTGGCATCGAGATAGATGCGCCCGCCCGGCGGGCGGTCGAAAAGGTCTTGCACCGGGGCAAGCGGATCGGCGCGGTCCATGGCCTGGCACTGCTCATAGGTGATCATGATGTTCCTTTCGGTACCCGCCGCGGCAAATGCTATAGGTACTAAAATATGTAATGTCATATGATATCGGCAGGAGACAAACCGTATGTATGGTGACGGCAGGGCCAAGGGCCGGGCGCGCCTTGCCGTGGATATAGGCGGGACATTTACCGACGTCGCCCTGGAATTCGGCGAAGCGGGCAAGCCGGAACGGGTGACGGCAAAGGTGCTGACCACCGCCAGGGAGCCTGAAGAAGGGGTGATGAGCGCGGTGGCGGCGGCGCTCGGGCAGGCCGGGCTGGCACCGGGGGATATCGACGTCATCGTCCATGGGACGACACTGGCGACCAATGCGCTGATTGAGCGCAAGGGGGCCAATACGGCGTTCATTACCACCGAGGGGTTCCGCGATGTGCTCGAAACCGGCTATGAGAAGCGGTTCGAGCATTATGATGTAAATATAGACAAACCCACGCCCTTGGTGGGCCGAACCCAGCGCTTTACCGTGCCGGAGCGGATGAGTGCAAGGGGCGAGGTGCTGTTGGCGCTGGATGAAGAAGCGGTGGCCAAGCTGGTGCCGGCGCTGGAGCGGCTGTCGGTCACCAGCGTGGCGGTGGGATATCTGCACAGCTATGTGGATGACAGCCATGAGCGGCGCACGCGCGATATCCTGGCCGCGGCCCTGCCGGATCTGAAGATCACGCTTTCGGCGGAGGTGGGGCCGGAAATCCGCGAGTATGAGCGGTTTTCCACGGCCTGTGCGAATGCCTATGTGCAGCCCTTGATGAGCCGGTATTTGCGGCGGCTGGAACAATTGTTAGTGGCGGAGGGGTTGACCTGCCCGCTGTTCCTGATGATGTCGGGGGGCGGATTGACGACCCTGGATACCGCCGTGCGCCTGCCGATCCGGCTGGTGGAGTCGGGGCCGGCGGGGGGTGCCATTCTGGCCAGTCACGTGGCCCGGCAATGTGGTTTCGCCGACGTGATGGCGTTCGATATGGGCGGCACGACAGCGAAAATCTGCCTGATCAGCGATGGCAGACCCGAGAAGTCGCGGCGGTTCGAGGTGGCGCGCATGTACCGCAATCTTAAGGGCAGCGGCTTGCCGGTGCGGATTCCGGTGATCGAAATGGTGGAGATCGGTGCCGGCGGCGGGTCTATCGCGCGCGTGGACGCCATGGCGCGCATCACCGTCGGGCCGGATAGTGCGGGCTCGGAACCCGGTCCGGCCTGCTACGGGCGCGGGGGCGATGAGGCGACGGTGACCGATGCCAACCTTGTCTTGGGTAAAATCGACGCCGGGCGCTTTGCCGGCGGGCAAATTACGCTCAGCCCCGAAGATGCAAAGAAGGCAATGAAGGCTCACGTGGGAGAACCGCTTGGCCTGGATGGGTTGTGGGCTGCCGCCGGGATCGGCGAAATCGTCGAGGAGAATATGGCCAACGCGGCGCGGGTTCATGCCATAGAACGCGGCAAGGTGATCAGCCGGCATACGATGATCGCCTTTGGCGGCGGGGCGCCACTGCATGCCGGGCGCCTGGCGGATAAATTGGGCATAGACCGGGTGGCGGTGCCGCTGGGGGCCGGCGTGGGGTCGGCGATCGGGTTCCTGCGCGCGCCGATCTCCTATGAAGTGGTGCGGAGCCGGCATATGGCGCTGGAGGCGCTGGAGGTGGCGGCCGCGAACACACTCCTGGCCGAGATGAGGACGGCGGCGGAAGCGGTGGTGAGGCCGGGAGCGCCGGACGGGGCGCTGGTGGAGAACCGGCTGGTGGAAATGCGTTATGTGGGGCAAGGGCATGAGCTGGCGATAGCACTGCCGGCGGGGGATC
The DNA here is from genome assembly GCA_003230015.1 of Alphaproteobacteria bacterium. Classification (GTDB taxonomy): domain Bacteria; phylum Pseudomonadota; class Alphaproteobacteria; order UBA6615; family UBA6615; genus SZUA-147. Next base: position 43,006 of record QIGO01000009.1, read on the forward strand.
TCACGGTGGCTCATGGGACCGAACTCAAGGCCCAGTATGAGGCCAGATATGCGCAGCAGTATGGCTTGAACGTGCCGAATATGGCGGTGGAAATCCTGACCTGGTCACTGACGCTGAGCACGCCCGCCGACGTGGACGAGGCGACGGCCGCCCCTGCCCCGCCGCCCTTGTCACGGCCCGACCCGAGCGGATGGCGGCAGATGTTCGACAGCCAGCAAGGAAAGATGGTGCGGACGGCGGTCTATTGGCGCCCCGATCTGCAGCCCGGCGCGGCAATCACGGGGCCGGCGGTGATCGCCGAGGATGAAACCGCGACCGTGGTGCCGGCGGCCTTCGATGCGGCGGTCGATGCCCGGGGCACCCTGGTGTTGGAGCGGCGGCGATGACGGTTGCAAGCGGCAAGCCAAATGCGATGGTGGAAATCCAACGCCAGGTCATGTGGAACCGCCTTATCGCGGTGGTGGAGGAACAGGCGCAGGTGCTGCTGCGGACCGCGTTCGGGGCGGTGACGCGCGAGGCCGGGGACCTATCGGCAGGGGTTTATGATTTGCAGGGCCGGATGTTGGCGCAAGCCGTGACCGGGACGCCAGGGCATGTGAACACCATGGCCATGGCAGCGGCGCATTTCCTAGACCGTTTCCCGGTCGAGACCATGCAGCCGGGCGATGTCTTCGCCACCAACGATCCATGGATGGGAACCGGGCATCTGTTCGACTTCGTGGTGCTGACGCCGGCCTTCCGCGATGGCAGGCCCGTGGCATTCTTCGCCTCGACATGCCACCTCATCGATATTGGCGGCATCGGCTTTAGCGCCGACGCGGCCTCGGTATTCGAAGAGGGCATCTGCGTGCCGCATATGAAGCTGATGGATGGCGGCGCGCCAAACGAGGTGCTGTTCGAAATCCTGGCGACCAATGTGCGAAACCCAGTGGAAATGCGCGGCGATATTTTGTCACTCGTGGGCTGCAACGAGGCCGGCTGCGGGCGGCTGGTGGAGATGATGGACGAGTTCGCACTGGATAATCTGGACGAGCTGGGCGGCGTTATCCTGGAGAATTCCCGCAACGCAGCCCTGTCGGCGGTGGCCAAAGTCAGTCCTGGAACCTATCGCCACAGCATGATTCTGGACGGTTATGAAGCGCCGGTAACAT
>QIGO01000164.1 GCA_003230015.1 Alphaproteobacteria bacterium
CTGGCTCTGGACACAACGATATTCGCGGAGGTGGAGGGCGGCAGGATCGTCGGATTCAGCGGGGACGCTGGCGACGTCGGCCGCGTGCGGGATCATTACAAGAAGATATCCGATCAGTTCGGTATCGACCGGGATGTGGTTCATTCATGGCATGCCGGTATCCATCCGGGCTGTGCCTATACAAATAGAGCCGCCGACGATCCGGACCGCTGGTCGAACACGGTTTTCTGCAACCCGCGCTTTGTCCATTTTCATACCTGCGGCGGTTATGCGCCGGGCGAGATTTGCTGGCTGGTGCTGGATCAGACGATTGCCGTTGACGGGGTTAACCTGTGGGACAAAGGCCGACTTCGTCCGGACGCTTTTGCCAAGACGAGGTTCTGTCTTGAGCGTTGGCCGGAACTGGCCGCGTTGTTCGCCGACCCCGCGGACTCGATTGGGCTGCCGGGGTAAGGGCCGATCGTTAAACCGCGTATCGCTTTATCGCTTCCTCGTCCCACGCCAAACCCAATCCGGGGCCGTGGGGGCGTAAGGTGCCGGCTTCGACGGTCAGGGGCTGGTTCAGGATAGCGCTGGCGATGTCGAGATATTCGAGGAAATGGGCTGTCGGGGTGACGGCGAGGAGGTGGGCGCTGGCCTCGATGAATATATGGCTCGAGACCGGTAGGGATGCGCCTTCGGCTTGAGCGGCGGCGCGCTGCCAGCCGGTGACGCCGCCGATCTTCATGATGTCCAGCATCGCGAAGTCGCTGGCCTTGGCGGCGATGGCGCGGGCGGCGTCCTCGGGAAACCACCAATTCTCGCCGGTCTGAATGGCCACGGGGGAATTGGCGCGAACCGTGGCGTGGCCGGACAGATCCTCGGCGGGGACGGGCTCTTCGATCCACAGGAGGTCAAATTCGGCGAGGTGTTGGGCGCGCCGTATGGCTTCGGGAACCGTCAGGGACTGGTTGTAGTCGACCATCAATTGGGTGTCGGCACCGACGATGTCCCGGACGGCGGCGACAGTTTCCAGATCCTGGCGCAGATCACCGCCGCCGATCTTGATTTTTAGGGCGCCGAAGCCTTGGGCCAGGGAAGCCTCGAGGTCTTTGGTGTCTCGCTTCGGGTCGATAACGCCGAAACTGTCATAGGCGGGCAGCGCCTTGTCTTCGCCGCCGAGAAGCCGGGCGACGGAGAGATCCTTGGCGCGCCCGAGGGCATCCCAGAAAGCCATGTCGAGACCGGATATGGCCATGCCGAGGAGGCCCTGGCGGCCGAGAAGCCGGAAGCCGTTGTCGAAATCGCGCATGCGTTCGACCGGCGAAACCGACTTGCCGCGCAGCATTTCGGCTAGATTGGCGATCAACTCGACCAAGGGGCGCAGGGTTACCGGGGAATATCCAAAAATATAGGAGCGCCCGATTATGCCCTGGTCGGTCTCGACATCGATGAGAACGAGGGGTGCCGACGGGATCGTGGCAAAAGCCGTGGTTATGGGGCGGGCCAGCGGGGCGCTGACGGCGCGGGCTTTTACGCCCCTGATGGTTAGGGCTGCACTGCTCATCTCACCTCCTTGGAAGCGTTGCCAGCCAGGAGCCTCTATAAGCGCGCAAGACGTTCGGTCAGCATGTGGTAGAAGCCGTCGGCGTCTATTTCCTGGGCCCAATGGGCGTTGGGGGGGCGTTTGGTGACGCCCCAGAAATCAACCATGGTTTCGCCCATGGTGCGTTCGGAATGGATTTCGACCTCGACATAAACATGCTTGGTCTTGAACAATCCCGGCTCCAGCAAATAGGCAATGGTGCAAGGATCGTGGAGGGGGCCGCCATCGGTGCCGTATTTCTCGATATCATGGCGGTCATAGAATTCGAGCATCGAATGGGCGGCATTGCCGACAGGCGTACCGATGGCGCCAATGGCCGCCAGACGCGCCTTGGTGGTCAGTGTCTTGTGGGTGACATCCAGGCCCATGGCGACGATGGGGCGGCCACAGGTGAATACCACATGGGCGGCATGGGGATCGACGTAGATGTTGAACTCGGCAGAAGGGGTGGTGTTGCCGCCCTCGCGCGCGGCACCGCCCATGAGGACGATCTCGTTGATCTTGGGGACGATACGCGGCTCTCTCACCAGGGCCATGGCGATGTTGGTGAGCGGGCCGGTGGGCACCAGGGTAACCGAGTCGTCGGCGGCGGCCATCAGGGTCTCGACGATGAAATCGACGCCATGCTTTTGCTGCAAAGGGACCTTGGGCTGGTCGACGTCATAGCCGTCGATACCGGTGCGGCCATGGACCTCCTCGGCGGTGACAAGGTCGCGCACCATGGGACGGGAGCAGCCCGCAAAAACCGGAATATCGGTGCGGCCCGCAAGGGCGCACATGAGACGCGCGTTACGCTCGGTCAACGGCAGCGGCACATTGCCAGCCACGGCGGTGACGCCAAGGATGTCTAATTCGTCGGGCGCGGCGCAGGCGAGCAGAAGCATGATCGCGTCGTCTTGCCCGGTGTCGCAGTCGATGATGATGGGCCTGGCTATCATGTTCGCGCTCCGGGTTGGCGGATGGGGGCGGCAAGCGTCAACACCGCCGGAATTCGACCCGTCATCCTAACCTCAAGAATGCGTGCACACACATTCTTGAGGTTCGTGCCAATCAAGGCGATGCGTGGTGTCGGGTGTAAGACGGTGAGATGTTGCTCACCGTGTTTTCGTCAACCCTACCCATCTTGTCAATCGTCACGGCGCTTCAAGCCCGAAAACATGGATCTGACAAGGTTTTCCCGGTGCTGGAGGCTGCTGAGGATTACGCCCATCACGTGCAGGAAAACCAACCCGATCGTCAAATTGGCGGTCACTTCATGCAGTTCCTCGACCCATTCCACGCCCCAGTACGCGTCCATGGTCGACATGACACCTGTGCCGACGGCGAGCGACAATGAAAGCAGTAACACCAGCACCATGGCACCGCCGGCGGGATTGTGGCCAAGGTAGCGTTTGGCCCTGAAGGCAAGACTGTCTTTCAGATACCCGATTACCGCAGAAGGTCTGTAGATGAAATCCGAAAATCTGGCGTATCTGGTGCCGATCAGACCCCAGACGAGACGCAGGCCGACAAGCACGAGAACCGCATATCCGGCCCATTCGTGGGCGCGGTCCCAGCCATCGGCCGTGGCCCAGGCAATCAGAAAGAACGAAACCAGGGACCAGTGGAAGACGCGGACGAACGGGTCCCACACTTTGACCGAGGCTGGCCGCGGGGCGCGGCCAGCCTCCATCTGTTCATTGGCGATCACCATCGACTACGACCTGTCCGACGTCCTCAAGATCTCGCCAGTTACCGGGTTCATGTTGAATTCAACGCGGGCGCCGTTCTTGTCTATCGCGTGAACCTCGAAACACCCGTCTTCACGTTCCACCTTGCGGACGTCGTAGCCGAGTTCCTCGGCCTTGGCCGTGATGTCCTGGACCGACAGCTGCTGGCCGTCGGCCAGCGGGCCGCAGGAATCGTCCTCGTCGCTTGCATATGCCGGGAGGGCCGCCGCGATCATGAGGCTGGCCGCGGTGTAGGCGATGGTCTTGCGCATTGATGCTCTCCTTTGTGTAAAGTCGCCCTATCGGCGATATGCGCAAACTACTTGAAGTCAAATTACAGACCGCTTATGGCCGCGTTCAGCGTTTTGTCATGTTGCCGGAGACATAATATCGGGATGAGATCGATGACCCGCCGATCACTCATCGTCGCGCTGCTGGCCACCGTCGCGTTGGCCACAGAGGCGGCGCGCGCGGACAAGAAGAAAAAACGGCGTGACGACGAGGACCATGACGATGCCCTGAGCGCACGCGAAGATGGATCGATTCTGCCGCTGTCGGAGGTGCTGGCGACGGTCGACGCGCAGATCGATGGCGAAATTATCGAAACGGAATTTGATTACGAAGACGGCCGTCCCGTATACGAGTTCAAATATGTGGACGGGAGGGGCCGCGTCCGGGAGCTCTATGTTGACGCCCGCACAGGTGTCATTCTCGAGGACAAGCCGGACTGATGCGTATTCTTGTCGTCGAGGACGATGCGCGGATTGCCCGCGATGTGATCGAGACCCTGACCGGCGCGGGCTACGTCGTCGATCATGAAAATAACGGCGAAGAAGCCTGGTTCAAGGGCGATATCGAAGAGTATGGGGCGGTCGTTCTGGATCTTGGCCTGCCGGGCATGGACGGCTTGGCCATGCTCAAGAAATGGCGGGCGAGCGGCAGAAGTTTTCCCATTCTCGTGCTCTCGGCCAGAGGGACATGGAGCGAGCGGGTGGAAGGCATCGATGCGGGCGCGGACGATTATCTGCCGAAGCCTTTCGAAATGGACGAACTTCTGGCGCGGCTGCGCGCCGTGATCAGGCGATCGGCGGGTCATGCCGGGCCGTCGATTGCCATCGGCGACGTTATTCTCGACCCCAGGCAGATGCGGGTGACGGTGGCCGGCGTGCCCAAGGCCCTGTCACCGCAGGAATACCGCCTGCTGTCATATCTGATGCTCCATGCCGGGCGCGTCGTGCCACAACATGAACTTGCCGAGCAACTGCACGGTGCCCACGAGGACCGGGAATCGAACGCGGTCGAAGTGCTGATCGGACGAGTCAGGCGCAAGCTGGGCGTCGACGTGATAACAACCCGGCGGGGATTCGGCTACGTGATCGAAGCAGAGAAACAGTGAAGATCCGGTCGCTGCGGCTGCGGCTGATGATGGCCGCGACATGCGCCATATTGCTGGCGCTGGCGGTCGCCGGGTTCGGTCTGGTGGCATTGTTCGAAAGGCATGTGGAGCGGCGCATCGGGTCTGAACTCAATACCTATCTCAATCAGATCGCGGCGCGCGTGCTGTTCGACGAAAATGGGCTCGCGGGCCTCGATGGAGAACTCGCCGACCCGCGATTCGGGCAGGTTTTCAGCGGCCTTTTCTGGCAAATTACCGATGAAGAGACGCAGGGCCTGATACGCTCGCGCTCGCTGTGGGACACCAGTCTGGCCTTGCCGGAAGATACTCCGGCCCTGGGGGCCATCCATGTTCATGATATCGACGGACCGCAGAAGTCCCAGCTGCTGACGCATGAACGCCGCCTGGTCTTCGACACAGGACAGGGCGAGAAAATTCTTCGTATCGCGGTGGCGATAGACCGCGCGGACGTCGCCGCCCTGGTGGCGGAATTCGCCGAGGACGTCGCGCGTTCGCTCTTGCTGCTCGCCGCCGTGCTCATTCTCGCCGGCTGGATACAGGTCAATGTGGGTCTGAAACCTCTCACGGCAATCCGGCGCGGCCTGATCGCCATTCGCGGCGGCGAGACCGACCGGCTCGATATCGACGTGCCCCTGGAGATCGCGCCGCTGGTGGAAGAGGTGAACGGGCTGCTCGATGTTCAGGACAGAGCCATGCAGCGAGCGCGCGACAGGGCGGCGGATCTGGCGCACGGGTTCAAGACGCCGCTGACGGCACTGTTGGCCGATGCAAAACGCCTGCGCGACAAGGGGGAGCGCGAAATCGCCGATGAAATCGAGCGGACCGCCACGCTTATGCGCGGCCATATCGACCGGGAACTGACCCGCTCACGCATCAGGAATGCCGGGGCCTCGGCAGCGATCGAGGTCGGCCCGGTGGTGCAAGGTCTTATCGGCACGCTGAAACGGACGCCGAAAGGCGAAGATATCGAAATGGAGCGGGATATCGGAGCCGGCCTGGAAGTTCGCGCCGAACGCGATGACCTCAATGATATTCTCGGCAACCTGCTCGAAAACGCCGTGCAACACGCGAAGGGAAAGATTCTCGTGCGCGCCGGCCAGCATGGCTCGCTGGTAGTGTTCGAGGTGGAGGACGATGGCCCGGGGATCGCCGACAGTCAGCGCGAGGCGGTGATCGACCGCGGCAAACGGCTGGACAGTGCGGCCGTGGGTAGTGGTCTCGGTCTTGCCATCGTCAGTGATGTGCTCGATCACTATGGGCAAATATTAACCCTGAAACGCTCAGATCTCGGTGGGCTGAAAGCGTCATTCGAACTGCCGGGCTGATTTTCCGTCAGGTCAGGTCAGTCCTTGGCGTATGGGTTGCGCAAGCCCGCGACAAGGGCGCCGAGCGCGGCGCGGAATTGGGCCTCGTCCACATCCATGAGCACGGCATCCTCGAGGGCCTCCTGACAGGCCTCCCGGATCTCATCGAGATTTTCGCGCAGGACCAGGAGCTTTTCCTCGCAGGAGATTGGGCTGCCGTCGGACTGACGCCAGACGGGTGGTTCCGAGGCGGCCTTGTCACCCTTACGCTTCATGCTTTCCCCACAGCCCGGCTAGTGCCGGAGTAACAATCTTGCTCAACAGCAAAGGTTAACAGAATAGCAAGCAACGATCCCGGCGCCGGTTCGGGTCTTCCTTGCGAATTTGGCCAAGCCATTGAAAATTCATTGTTACTTAAGCGCAATTGGCCAAAATTCTAGAGATAGCGCTGTTAATCTCGCACCACGCGCCTTGGCTGGGACCGAGGCAGGTGGCTTCTGACCAAGAGGGAGCCCGATGGCCGTTTTTTCCGCACCCGCATTCGATGCCCACGAACATGTGGCCTTCCGTTTCGACCCGGAAACGGGACTCAAGGCGATCATATCAGTCCATAATACCAATCTTGGCCCCGCTGTCGGCGGCTGCCGCATGTGGCCCTATGAAAACGACGCCCTGGCATTGGAAGACGCGCTGCGGCTGTCACGGGGAATGACCTATAAATCGGCGCTGGCGAACCTGCCTTTCGGCGGCGGCAAGGCCGTGATTATCGGTGATTCCCGGAAAGACAAATCTCCCGATCTGCTGCTGGCCATGGGCCGGTTCGTCGACAGCCTGGGCGGCCTCTATGTCGTCGCCGAGGATGTGGGCACGACGGTCGAGGATATGGATATCCTGGCGCAAGTCACAAAACATGTCGCCTGCACCAGCGAGGGCAGCGGTAACCCCTCGCCCTATACCGCAATGGGGGTGTTTGAAGGATTGCGGGCGGCGGTGGGCCATAAATTGCGCTCCAACGCCGGCCTCGAGGGTATCCACGTTGCCGTCCAGGGTCTGGGGCAAGTGGGTTTCGCGCTGGCGCAGCAACTCCATGACGCGGGGGCGAAACTGACCGTCGCCGATATCTCGAAAGACGCGGTGACGCGGGCGGCTGACGAATTGGGAGCGGTCCCGGTCGAGCCGAACAGTATTCACGCGGTTGCCGCCGATGTATTCTCGCCCTGTGCCCTGGGTGCGGTTCTGAACGACCGTTCAATCGGGCAGTTGCAGGCCGGTATCGTCGCCGGTGCGGCGAATAACCAACTCGCCGAAGACCGCCACGGCGCGGCATTGGCGGCGCGCGGTATCCTCTATGCGCCTGATTATGCGATCAACGCCGGGGGCATTATCGAAATTGCCTTCAAAGGCGAAGGGGACGAAGCGAAAATGGAGGACCATGTCCGGGCCATCCACGACACGCTTACCGACCTGTTCCAGCGGGCGGATGCCGAGCATCTTCCGACCAATGTGATCGCCGATAATATGGCGCGGGAACGCTTCATGATGGCGGCCTGAAGCCGCCCGTCAGACAGCCCGCGACATTGCGTCACGCTTGCCGCGATTTATGATATTTGTCTATATTAGTGTTGCGAGTGGTTTGCACTTGCAACATCGATCGAGGGTGTAACCGGTGACAGCCGTTACGCAGCACGCGGTGGCGAGCGCCGGCCGTGGCATTCCGCGCGGGTCGAAACGAAGCGGCTGGACCTGGGCCGGGTTGGTTATTGCCACGATCGTCTCTATTCCCTTGATCGCGGTGGCCTGGCTGGCATTCCGGCCGGCGGAGAATATCTGGCCGCATTTGGCGACCACCGTGCTGCCCGGCTATATCAGCACGACCGCCTGGCTGATGGCGGGCAATGGTCTGCTGACCTTGGTCATCGGCGCCGGGACGGCATGGCTGGTGACGATGTGCCGCTTTCCCGGCCGGGGGCTGTTCGAGTGGCTGCTGCTGCTGCCGCTGGCGGTGCCGGCCTATGTCATCGCCTATGTCTATACCGATTTACTGGAATTTGCCGGGCCGGTGCAGATGGCCTTGCGTGCCATGTTCGGCTGGCAGTCAGCGCAAGATTATTGGTTTCCCGATATCCGAACCCTGGGCGGCGCCATCGGTGTGATGTCGCTGGTGCTCTATCCATACGTCTATTTGATGGCCAGGGCGGCCTATCTGGAGCAATCGGCCTGTGTGCTGGAGGTTAGCCGCACGCTGGGACGGGGGCCGTGGTTCAGCTTCATATGGATCGGTCTGCCGCTGGCCCGGCCGGCAATCGTTGTGGGCCTGAGTCTGGTGTTGATGGAGACGCTGAACGATTTCGGGACGGTGGACTATTTTGCCGTGGGCACACTGACCGCCGGGGTCTTCAACGTCTGGCTGCAGATGGGCAATGCCGGCGGTGCGGCGCAAATCGCGCTGGTGATGCTGCTGGTGGTGATGGCGTTGATCGGTACCGAGCGGCTGGCGCGCCGACGGCGGCGCTTCCACCACACCACCAGCCGCTACCGCCCTCTGGCCCGCATGAAGTTGACGGGCGGTAAAGCGGTCCTGGCGACGCTGGCCTGTGTTTTGCCGATCCTGCTGGGTTTTGTCACGCCGGCGCTGGTGTTGGTCAATCTGGGACTGAAAAGCGAGGCCGGTGCCTGGGGCAACTCATTTCTAAGTCTGGCGCGAAACAGCCTGTTGCTGGCGGGTAGCGCGGCGGTGCTGGCGGTGGCGGTGGGGATGGTCCTGGCCTATAGGCTGCGCCTCAAAGGTGGACGGATTTTGCTGATCGCGACGCGGGTCGCGAGTGTGGGATATGCGGTGCCGGGCGCGGTGCTGGCGGTTGGCGTGCTGATTCCGTTCGCCGCCTTCGACAACGGTGTCGACGCGATTATGCGCGATAAACTGGGGATATCGACGGGCCTATTGCTGACGGGCACGATCTTTGCGCTGGTGTTTGCCTATGTGGTGCGTTTTCTGGCGGCGGCGTTCGGGGCGCTGGATGCCGGCCTGGCAAAAGTCAGCCCAAGTATGGACATGGCGGCGCGGACGCTGGGAAGCGGACCGTGGCGGACCTTGATACGGGTTCACCTGCCGCTGTTGCGTGGCAGCCTGCTGACCGCCGCGACGCTGGTGTTCGTGGACAGCATGAAGGAATTGCCGGCGACCTTGATCCTGCGGCCATTCAATTTCGAAACCCTGGCCACCCATGTTTATCAATTCGCGTCGGATGAACAATTGCAGGAAGCGGCGCCGGCAGCCTTGGCCATCGTGCTGGCGGGTATCGTGCCGGTGCTGCTGCTGATCAAGACTATCGGGCAGGCCCGTCCAGGCCAGCGGAAGGGTTAGGCCGGGCCGGTGTCGTTATCCAACAGGCTCATGAGTGCGGCGTTGCCCCCCGCCGCCGTGGTGTTCACGGACTTTGTCCGTTCGGTGGCGAAGCGATGAAGATAGCGGGGACCGCCCGCCTTCGGGCCGGTGCCGCTGAGCCCCTCGCCGCCAAATGGCTGGACACCGACAACGGCGCCAATGATGTTGCGGTTAACATAGGCATTACCAGCCCGGATGCCCGCAACGACGCGGTCGACAGTGGCATCGATGCGGCTGTGCACACCCATGGTCAGGCCATAACCGGTGGCGTTAACAGCGTCGAGGACTTGGTCCAGATGGTCAGCGCCATAACGGATCACATGAAGGATGGGGCCAAAGACCTCGTGCTGTAATCTTGACAGTTTGTCGATCTCAAAAGCTTGAGGCGCGATGAAAGTTCCGGGCGCTGTGTCGGGTGTCAATTGGCCCTGGTAAAGGGAGGTGAAGCGTTTTTCCATGTCAGCCGCATGGGCGCGCAGGGAAGACAGGGCGGGCTGGTCAATCACCGGCCCGATGTCGGTGGCTAATAAAAACGGGTCGCCGATGGTCAACTCAGCCATGGCACCGCTTAACATGGCGAGCAGCCGGTCGGCGATGTCGTGCTGAACAAACATCACGCGCAAGGCGGAGCAGCGCTGACCGGCACTGCGGAAGGCGGAGTCGACGGCATCATCCACGACCTGTTCAGGCAGGGCGGAGCTGTCCACCAGCATGACATTCTGGCCGCCGGTTTCGGCGATCAGGGGAACGATCGGACCGGCTTTTGCCGCGAGCGCGCGGTTTATGGCCCAGGCGGTCCGGGTGGAGCCGGTAAAGGCCACCCCGGCGATGCGCGGGTCGGCGACGAGGGCGGCACCGACTTCCCCGCCGCCCGGCAACAGGCTCAACACCGGGCCGGGAATACCGGCCTCGTGGAGCAGCCGGACCATGGCGAAGGCGATGAGCGGGGTTTGCTCGGCGGGCTTGGCAACAACGGCGTTGCCGGCGGCCAGCGCGGCGGCCACTTGGCCACAGAATATCGCCAGGGGAAAGTTCCATGGGCTGATGCAAATAAAGACACCACGGCCATGAAGGGAGATTTCATTCAATTCGCCGGTGGGGCCGGGCAGACTTACCGGTGCGGCAAAGTCGGCGCGGGCATTCAGGGCGTAGTAGCGCAGAAAATCGACGGCCTCGCGTAACTCGGCGGAAGCGTCGGGGATAGTTTTGCCAGCCTCGCGGACGGCCATGGCCATGAACAAGGCGCGGCGTCGTTCGAGCAGGTCGGCGGCGCGCTCAAGGCAGGCGGCGCGCTGGTCCGCAGGGACTGTGTCCCAATCGTGGGCGGCGGCAACGGCGTGATCCAACGCGGCGGCGATATGGGGCTCGCCCGCATCCGATACCTGGCCGACAACGCGGCGATTGTCGGCGGGGTCGAGAACCGCACGGGAAGGTCCTTGCTGGATGACGCCGTCGATCAGGGGGGCGGCGATCCAGTCTCGCGCCGCCATGGCCTCGGCCATCTCGGCAAGCAGGGGATTGAGAGATGCTGGGTCGGCGAGCTCAATCCCGGCCGCGTTGGGGCGGTCGGGGCCGTAGAGGTCCCTGGGCAGAGGGATGCCTGGATGAGGAAACGACGGGTATGAACGCAGCAGGTCGGCGGGTTCGGCGATGAGATCCTCGATGGGGGCATTGTCATCGACGATGCGGTTGACAAAAGAGGTGTTGGCGCCATTCTCCAACAGCCGGCGGGCCAAGTAGGCCAACAGATCCTCGTGACTGCCAACGGGAGCGTAAATGCGGCAAGGGGGTGGATCGTCGGCGAACCGGGCCACCTGCGCATAGAGCGGCTCGCCCATGCCGTGGAGGCGCTGAAACTCCAGGGGCTGGCCGGGGCGTGCGGTGGCGAGAATCGTGGCCACGCTGTGGGCGTTGTGGGTGGCGAACTGGGGATAGAAGGCGTTTTCGTCAGCCAGCAGCTTGGCGGCGCAGGCGAGGAAGGATACGTCGGTGGCGGCCTTTCTTGTGAATACCGGATAGCCCTCATAACCGCCGATTTGCGCCTGTTTGATCTCCGTATCCCAATAGGCGCCCTTGACCAGGCGAACCATCAGGCGGCGGTGGCTGGCGCCGGCTAGCAGAGCGAGCCAGTCGATTACTTGGACGGCACGCTTTTGATAGGCCTGGACGGCCAGACCGAGGCCATCCCATCCAGAGAGGCCGCTATCGGATGCCAGTTGGGCGAACAGATCGAGGCTAAGATCGAGGCGGTCGGCTTCCTCGGCATCGATGGTGAAGCCGATATCCTGGTCACGGGCCAGTTTGGCCAAGTCGTGGAGCCTGGGCAGGAGTTGCGCCCACACACGATCCTTCTGGGCGATCTCGTAACGCGGGTGCAGGGCCGAGAGTTTCACCGAGACGCCGGCGCCGTCGATGGGGCCGCGGCCCGCTGAGGCCCGGCCTATGGTGGTAATCGCGTCGGCATAGGCATCCGCATAACGCTCGGCATCGAGACGGGTCCGGGCGCCCTCCCCCAGCATGTCGAAAGAATAGCGCCCGGCCTCGCCGGCGCGGCCCAGCGCTTCGCCAATGGACCGGCCCATGACGAACTGGCCGGCGAGGATACGCATGGCGCGGGTGATGGCCTGACGAATTACCGGCTCGCCACTGCGGGCCACCAGCCGGCCGAGAATGGCGCGAATATCACCGCGAACGTCCTCACGGCCAAGCTGGACGACGCGCCCGGTGAGCATCAGGGCCAGGGTGGACGCATTGACGAATGCCGATTGGGAGTTGCCGAGGTGGCTGGCCCAATCGGCCGTCGCCAGCTTGTCCTGGATCAGCCTGTCGGCGGTATGGGAGTCGGGAATGCGCAGCAGAGCCTCAGCCAGGCACATGAGGACGACGCCTTCACGGCTGGAAAGCTCGAACTCGTGCATGAAGGCATCGATGCCGCCCTGGCGCCGGCCCGCGCGTACCGCGTCAACGAGAGACCGGGCAATTTTCTCAATTTTTTGTTTGTCTGCGGGAGACGGCGTGGCCAAAGGCAATATTGCCTCAAGCGAGGCGGTTTCGTCGGCGTGCCAGGCGCCGGCGATCGTTTGGCGGGATGCCGCTAAATCCGGGGTGGCCTGGGAGGTCACCATGTCCCAGTGCCCGACGTTACCATGACCTGACCATGATCGATGCCTTGGGCTGTTACAAAAGGCCGAGGGCGCGCAACTCGGCGGCCATCTCGGGCGGGGGGGCGGCCGAGTTGGCCGCGAGATCGGGCGGCGCGCGGTCCGGGGGCAGATAACGCCAACCCTGAAACGGGCGATGGGGCATGGGCCAGGTGGCGACGAGCTTGTCCTCGAAGATCAAGGCGCAGCAACGGCGCCCGTTGTGGTCCTGGACGGGTTCGATGGCCGTAATAAGCTGGCGCAGCCGAATGACGCCCTTGATGACCCAATAGAGGGAGCCGCCGCTCGCAAGGATCTCGTCGGCGCGGCGCGGCATGTTGCGGGTGACGAACCGAGGCGGGGTCTGCGGGTGCAGCCGGCGGCGGCGGCGGCGCGAGGCGATCATATGCTCGACGCTATCGACACCGACCGCCAATTTCACGAGATGGATCATGGCACCGCGACGCTAACAGCAATGACAAGGAAGTGGGAAGCCGGAGGCGCTACTTTTTCTGCAGTTTGGCGACGACGAGCCCGAGGCCCTTGACGAGTTCCTGGCCGACCTCGCCCCCGTCGCCGGATATGTTACCGCTAGCGATGGCGCGCAAGGCGTCGATATGGGCGCGCACGATCGCCGGTATGGGCGCTTCGCCCTCCGGCAGGGCCTCGAGATAGCGGCACAGCATATTCGCGATAGTCGACATTAACTTGAAACCATAACTGCCGGCTTCGCCGCGCAGCTCATGATTGATGGCGTATATTTTCCCCTTCGCGGTGTCGGCGGCCTCGGGGTCCGTGGCCGCCTCCAAATCGGTCGCCATTTGGCCCAGCCGGCCAACATCCTCGCGGGCGCGTTCCAGAAACGACCCCGCCTGTTCGGCTATCGCCTTATCGGCGCCGCGCACCAACGCTTTGTCGATCCCCGATCCCGGGCCGATCTTGCTTCGCAGCGTGTTGGGAACCTGGATAATCTGGGCGCTCTCGGGCGCCTCTTTCTTGTCGCTCATGCCGCTTTTGCCGATTTCGACAAGGCTGGCTTGGCAGATATCGGCGGGCTTGCGGGCTGCCGCGGCCTATTGCCAACAACGGTGTTCGCCAGACACTGAGTCATCCCTAACAGGGTGAAGGGCCGGGGCAGAAAATCCGTTACGCCGGAGTCGCGGGCGCAAAGAGCCTGGGGGCCATCAACTTCATCGACGATCAAAATTATGGGAATGTATGGCCTTGTATTCGAGGCGCGAACCTCCCGGGCCATTTGAATGGCGTCAAATGTGCATCCGCTGGCCAATAAAATGATGTCTATGGGCGCATCGCTCAGTTCACGCAGCATTTCAGACCGGGTCGCTGCCTGCCTGATGTCGCTGACGCCGACCTTGCTCAACAGCTCATGCAATACCGCGCAGCGAGACGGCACGTCGTTGACAAGAAGAGCACAAGTGTTGTCAGGCAAGGAAAAAGACGTCGTCATTTCAGCAAAGCACGAATCCTGAATTTATGTGCCCAGTACTAGTCAATGATGGTTAGCAAAATATGTATATTTGGTCGTGGCTGCGGATTCTCACAACGCCTGGCGCCGGACCGGACCAATGGCAAAAATCTGCTCGGGCACGTGGTGGCGGCGCTCTTCGCCGCTGTAATCGAGGTCCAAGCGGCGGCGGCGGTCGGGCCCAAAATAGCTGGAAACACTGACAAACGGCCTGGGGTGGTCAATAACCATTATCAGCCGTTCGCGCAGACCCGCCGGTGTGAACGGTTTGGCAAGAATCTCCGAGGCGCCGTGATCGCGGGCCAGCTGGATCTGCTCGAGAGCCGTATGACCGGTGATCAAGATCACAGGCAACTGCGGATTGGGGGCGTCAGGCGATTGGCGTACGAGGTCGAGAAGCTCGAGGCCACCGAGGGGCTGCATTTCGAAGTCGGTGAGCAGGAGGTCGACATTCGACGATTTAAGCAGACGAAAGGCCTCGGCGCCGTCCTCGGCGAAGAGCATTTTGCGAATACCGAAGGCGCGCAGCGTCAGCTTGATTATGCCCATAACATGCTGATTATCCTCGGCCACAAGGACAGTCAGCCGATCTAACGCATAGCCCACGGCCGCCTCCTCAGTCGGTCGATCGCGTGATCAGTATGTGGTCGCTGTCTTGCTAGGTTAGGGAGCGAATCTTACCAATATGTTTAATTACGCCTCGCGGGGCTCACTGGCCTCGACGCGTAATAGCTCGGCGGCTTCGGCGACCTGATCGCCGGCACCATAATTCAGCGCGGTGACGATGCCGTCGGCGGGAGAGACGATCATATGCTCCATTTTCATCGCCTCGATCACCAGCAAGATTTGGCCGCGGGCGACGCTTTCGCCGAGTCTGACATGGACCCGGGTGACCCGCCCGGGCATGGGCGAGGTGAGGGCTCCGGCAGCCTGTTCGGCGCGGTCGGCCGCCGCCAGGCGGTCGATGCGCGCAAAGCGGTATTGGTGCGCGCCATGGAGCAGGAAAACCGCGTCGGGCGCGGCGACAATGGTTACGTGGTAGGTGGTTTGGCCGACCCCAGCGATGATCTCGTTGCCGTCCATGGATATTAGCCGGCAGTCACGCCGCTCGCCGGAAATATCCAGGTGCCAGCGGCGGTCGGCAGCTGGCAGCGGGCCGGCGGTGGCGATGACGCAATGTTCGCGTGGACCTTCGGTGAAACGAACCTCCTGGGCGGCGGGGAAATTCAGGCGCCAAGCGTTGGCTTGTGCCCAAAGCGAGTGCCGGTCCGGCACCGAACCCGAGGGTGCCAGCGCGCCATGCTGGCGGCGGTCGAGCAGGAACAGGGTCACAAGGCTGAGAATATCAGGGTCGGCTGGGATCGCGGGTCGAAGCAGAGCCGGGCCGGCGCGTTCGATAAAACCTGTATCGACCTTGGCCGCCGCGAAATCCGGATGGGCGACGAGTTGCGCGAGAAAGTCGAGGTTGGTGGCAATACCGGCAATCCTCACCTCACCGAGCGCGGCTCGAATTTTGGCAACCGCCTGGGCGCGGTCGGGGGCGTGGGCGATGAGTTTGGCGAGCATCGGGTCGTAATAGATACCGATCTCGTCGCCGGTACGCACACCGGCATCGACCCGAACATCCCGACCGTCGCCGGGCAGGCGCAGATATGCGAGGCGGCCGGCCGCGGGTAGAAAATCACGGGTTGGATCTTCGGCGTAGAGCCTGACCTCGATGGCATGACCGTGGCACTGGATGTCGCTCTGGGTCACCGGCAAGGGCTCTCCGGCGGCAACGGCAAACTGCCAGGCGACCAGATCGTAACCGGTAATCCGCTCGGTCACCGGATGTTCAACCTGGAGGCGGGTGTTCATTTCAAGGAAATGAAACCGCCCGTCGGGTGCGACTATGAATTCTACCGTGCCGGCGCCCTCATAAGCGATGGCGCGGGCGGCGGCGCAGGCGGCGGTCTGCATCGCGGTGCGCGTTTGGGCCGGCAGGTTGGGCGCGGGCGCCTCCTCCAGGATCTTTTGATGGCGGCGCTGAAGGGAGCAGTCGCGGTCGAATAAATGCACCACGCCGCCGTGGCGATCAGCGAAAATTTGGACTTCGACATGCCGGGACCGCTCAATAAAACTCTCTAGAAGAACCTGGTCGTCGCCGAAGGCCGCCTTGGCTTCGCGGCGCGCGGATTCCAGGGCCGGCAAGAATGCATCGGCCCGGGTTACGACCCGCATGCCGCGCCCGCCGCCGCCGGCAACGGCTTTGATGAGAAGGGGAAAGCCGATGGTGGCGGCTTGCGCGGCAAGCTGACCGGCCTGCTGGTCGCCGCCGTGGTAGCCGGGGACAAGCGGCACGTTGGCCCTTGCCATCAGGGTCTTGGCCTGGCTCTTGTCGCCCATGGCGCGGATGGCGCCGGGGGACGGGCCAATAAATACAAGGCCGGCGGCAGCGCAGCGTTCAGCAAATTCGGCATTCTCCGACAGGAAACCGTAACCCGGGTGGACCGCATCGGCGCGCGTGGCCCGCGCGGCGTCGAGAATGGCGGCGATGTTGAGATAACTATCGGC
Organism: Alphaproteobacteria bacterium; assembly: GCA_003230015.1. GTDB lineage: Bacteria > Pseudomonadota > Alphaproteobacteria > UBA6615 > UBA6615 > SZUA-147. The sequence continues at coordinate 16,580 of QIGO01000164.1, forward strand.
CGCCGGCGGCGGGCCGATATGGATGGCGGTATCGGCCATTTCGACATGAAGGCTGGCGGTATCGGCTTCGGAATAGACGGCAATTGTGCGCATGCCAAGACGCCGGGCGGTGCGCATTATCCGGCAGGCTATCTCGCCGCGGTTGGCAATCAATACGCTGCCCAAAGGACCGCTGGCGGCGGGCATGCTCAGTTGCCGCGCCAGGCCGGCGGGCGTTTTTCGAGAAAGGCCGCGACGCCCTCCCTGCCCTCGGCACCGGCGCGGGCCTGGGCGATGCGCCGGGCGGTGTCCTCGTAGAGCGCGTCGTCGCGCGGGGCCCTTGAGACATCGCGGATGAGTTGTTTGGCAGCTACAAGGGCCTGCGGGCCGCCTTGCGCCAAGGCGGCGATGACCGCGTTGACGGCGTTATCGAGTTCCGCCGGGGGCACAACCTCATGGATCAAGCCGATCCGCAAGGCCTCTGCGGCATCAAATAGTTCGGTGGTCAGGAAATAGCGGCGTGCGGCACGCGCGCCGATCGCGGCGATGACAAAGGGGCTGATGGCGGAGGGGATCAAGCCCAGTTTGACCTCGGACAGGCTAAAGGCGGCAGTAGACGAGGCGAGGGCGATGTCGCAGCAGGCGATCAATCCGACGCCACCGCCATAGGCCGGGCCCTGGATGCGGGCAATGGTGGGCTTGGGGAACTCGTCCAAGACACGCATGAGTTTCGACAAAGTGCGGGCGTCGGCGAGATTCTCGTCCTGGCTGTAATCGGCGGTACGGCGCATCCATGAGAGATCGGCGCCGGCGCTGAAATTCTTGCCCTCGGCGGCCAGAATCAGGCGATCGACGGAGGCGTCTTGGGCGAGGCGCTGAAGACGTTCGATCATGGAGGCGATCATGGTGTCGTCCATGGCGTTGTGCCGATCAGGGCGGGCCATGGTCAGCCAAACCGTGCCCTGATGCTGGTCCGTGCGCAGTCCGTCCCGTGCCATCAGCTACATCCGGAAAATGCCAAAGCGGGTGTCGTCCACAGGGGCATTCAAAGCGGCGGAAAGAGCCAGGCCGACAACATGACGGGTGTCGGCGGGATCGATAATGCCGTCATCCCACAGGCGGGCGCTGGCATAGTAGGGATGACCCTGGGTCTCATACTGATCCAATGGGGGCCTTGAATGCCTCCTCGTCCGCTGCCTCCCACGTACGGCCCTTGGCTTCGATGCCGTCACGCCGGACCTGGGCCAGGACACTGGCCGCCTGCTCGCCGCCCATAACGGAGATGCGGGCGTTGGGCCACATCCATAACATACGCGGGTTGTAGGCGCGGCCGCACATGCCGTAGTTGCCGGCACCGAAACTGCCGC
>QIGO01000198.1 GCA_003230015.1 Alphaproteobacteria bacterium
AAAATCCTCGTCGAACGTGGTCAGGAGGTAGAGTTTCGCGACAAGATCGGGTTGGTGGGAAGTACGGGCCGCAGCACAGGTCCGCATTTGCACTATGAGGTCATGGCCGATGGACGGCCACGGAACCCAATGAGTTTTATGAGGGCGGGACAATATGTCTTTAAGCGCTGAGGCAACGAACATGATGGGTGGAGCATCCGGGTCATCGGTTATTAGTAAGGACCTCACCATAGACGGCAATATGAGCAGCGATGGCGCTATCCAGCTCGAGGGCTCGGTCAAGGGAGAAATCCGCTGCCGCTCACTGGAAATAATGGAAGGCGGCGTCCTGGACGGGCAAATTATCTGCGATACGTTGCGGGTCCGGGGTAAGGTCCGGGGTGGTATCGACGCCCGGATCGTTTATCTCGATGAGTCGGCGGATGTGCGTGGGGATATCCTGCACGGTGTGCTGAATATTCTGCCCGGCGCCTATCTGGAAGGGCGGCTGCAGCGGCGTCAGGCGGAAGCTGAAAAAGCGCCGCTCGCGGCCCGAGAAGGTGAACGCCGGTAACAACGGCTATGGTGTTGCCTTAGTTTTTCAGTGCGGCGCAAAGCAGTGACGGTTCGACGTTGCCGCCTGAGAGGACAACGGCAACGGTTTTGCCGGCGCAGTCAAAGCACCGATTGAGGGCCGCCGCCAGTGCCACGGCGCCGCCTGGCTCGACAACCAGTTTCAACGTCGTGAATGCATAAGCCATGGCGGCCAGCGCATGCTCATCGCTGACCGTAAGACCGCCGCTCAAGAGCCGGTGATTGATGGGAAATGTGAGTATTCCTGGCATGGGGCCGAGAAGGGCATCGCAGACCGAGCGTTGACCGGGTTCGATGGTCAGCCGGGTGCCGGCGACCAGGGAACGGGCGGTATCGTCGAAGCCGGCGGGCTCCACACAATATATTTCGACCTGCGGACGGGCATCCTTGATGGCCAAGGACATGCCCGCTGTCAAACCGCCGCCGCCGCAGCCAATGAGCACGGCGTCGATTTCCGCTCCTATTGCATCGGCCTGGGTCATCAGCTCCAGTCCCGCCGTGCCCTGACCGGCAATCGTCCATGGGTGGTCATATGGGGGCAGCAGGGTGGCGCCGAGTTTAGCGGCGAGATCGGCGCCGATCTCCTCCCTGCTTTCGTTGTAGCGGTCATAGGTTATGATTTTGGCGCCGTAAGCTTTTGTATTTTCGAGCTTAATCGGCGGTGTGTCCGCGGGCATGACGATAGTGGCATCGATGCCGACCAGGCTCGCCGCGAAGGCGACGGCTTGAGCATGGTTGCCCGACGAATAGGCGACGATGCCGGCGTGCCGGGCGGCGGTATCGAGCTGGCCGATGAAATTCGTGGCACCGCGTATCTTGAAAGACCCGGTCGGTTGCAAACATTCGGGCTTGATGAGGATGCGGCCGCCGACTCGTTTATCCAGGGCGGGGGAGGTTAGCAGCGGCGTCGGCGGGATCGTTGCGTGAATACGCTCCGCGGCGGCGCGGATGTCGTCGACCGTCGGTTCAGTTGTTGCCAAGGAAGACATCCAGCGCCTCGCGGGAAACTGGTTCGTTCAAAGTCGGGCAGTGACCGGTCGCCGGTACCAGCGCCTGATGCAAACCGGGAATTTCCTGTTTCATGCGGCTGAATGTTTCCGGTGTGAGTACGTCGGAGCGTTCGGCGCGCAGCGCTAACACAGGAATTGTGCGCAAGGCACGGTAGAGTTGCCACAAATCCGGCAGGTTGTCGGTTTTCTGCGTGAGCGGGCGGACAATGTCGGGATCCCAATCGGCGTGAACCTGGCCATCCTCGCCCTGCCGGTAGGTTTGTTCGGCAAGCTTCAGCCAAGCCTCGTTGTTGTCGCGGGAGATATGGGGCCAGATATTCTGCAAATAGGCAATCGCGGTGGGCCAGTCGGCGTGGGTTGGAGGATTGCCGATGGCGTCGAGGATGCGGGTCGAGGCGGCGTCGGGGACCTCTGGGCCGACATCGTTGAGGATGACGGCGGCGACGGCGGAGGGCACGAATACCGCAAGCGCCATGGCGATCAGTCCGCCCATGGATGTACCGATAATGACAACCCGGTGGCAGTTGGTGATGGTGAGCAAGTGCATCAGGTCGCTGACATAAGTGGGCCCGATGTAGTTCCGCCATTGCGGGTCATAGGCCGATTGTCCGCGACCGCGCAGATCGGGACAGATGACCCGGCGGCCGGCGGATAGACGCGTCGCGAGGGTGGCGAAGTCCTTGGAACTGCGGGCCAAGCCGGGCAGGCAGAGGATGGGCGTGCGCTCACTCAAGGGACTGCCATAGTCGCGGAAATAGAGGCGCAGGCCGTCTTGGGCTGAGTAATGGCGGGCAACGAAATCAGTCATGTCCGCGATTAGAGCCCGAGGCGTGCGGGCAGTTCGCGCAGGCTGGTCAGTTCGATCCGCGGTTCGCCGGGCAGACGCTCAGCGGGCTGGGCATAACGATTGATCCAGACCACGGAGAAGCCATAAGCCGCGGCACCGGCGGCGTCCCAGGCGTTGGAGGATTGGAAGCTGATGGCATCGGGCGGAACGCCTAAGCGGTCGACCGCAAGCTGGTAGACGCGGGGATCGGGCTTGTAGACGCCGACCTCTTCTATCGAGAGCAAGATATCGAGCACGTCCTGCAAACCGGCGCTGCGAACGGCGTCGGCCAGCATATCCGGGGTGCCGTTGGAGAGGATTGCCGTCTTGATGCCGGCGGCCTTCAATTGGGCAAGGACTCCCGGTACTTCTTCGAAAGCATCAAGGCGGCGATAGAGTTGCATCAGTTCCTCGCGCAACGGGGGGTCGTCGATCTTGAGGGCGGCGAGGGCGTAGTCGAGGGCGTCGCCCGTGATCTGCCAAAAATCGGCGTGACGGCGCATGAGACTGCGCAGCCAGGTATATTGGACCTGACGCAAACGCCACATCTGCGATAGTCGGTCGGCGTTTTCACCCAAACGGTCGCGGCGCGCGGCGACGGCGGCGTTGAAATCGAACAGGGTGCCATAGGCGTCGAAGACGCAAGCCTGGATGCCGGTGAGTGTGTCCGTGGGCGCCATGTGCGGCCTTCGTCAGCGGATGGGGGTGAGCACGGTGGCGAGTTGATCGTCGGTAGAGAGCAGGCGGCGGTAAAAGGGGACGGCCTCGAGCACCCGCTGGACATAATTACGGGTCTCACCGAAGGGAATGCTCTCGATCCAATCGATGATGTCGCGTTCGCCGAGGCGGGGGTCGCCGTTGCGTATCAGCCAACGGTCGACACTGCCCGGGCCGCCATTATAGGCGGCCAGGGCAAGCACCGGACTGCCTTCATAGCGTTCCAGCATTTGCGACAAATAGGCGGCCCCCAGGCTTATGTTGTAGTCGGGATCTTCGGTCAGGCGTTGCTCGCTGTAGGACTGGCCCATGTTCCTGGCCGTGCGCTTGGCGGTCGCCGGCATGAGTTGCATCAGGCCCTGGGCGCCGACCGGGCTCGTTGCCTTGGGATCAAAACTGCTTTCCTGGCGGATCAGGGCCAAGATCAGCGCGGCCTCGGGGGCGGTGCCGGATTGGCGTGAGGCGATGTCAGGCAGGGGCATTCTGGGGTAAGCGTAGTCGACGAGCAGCAGATCCTGCAGTCTGGCACGCTTGGCGGCCAGGAGGACGGCGCTGGGATGGTCCAAATCCAGGGCAAGCCGCGCGGTGAGAACGAGATCCTCGGGGCGCTTAAGATCCAGGGCGAGGCGAAGCAGGAAGATCCGGGCGTGTTCGGGGACGTCCAGGTCACGCAGTAACTCGACGAGCTGGACCATGGGCTGGGCCGCGAAGGCTGCTTGATCCGCGCCGGTTGGTATCGGGGCGGCGCGCGGCGGGGGCAAGCTTTGGTTCAGGGCGGTCAAGGCCAACTGGCCGTAAAATGTGTCGGGGTGGGCGGCGGCGCGGCCATACCAAGTCTCGGCCAGGGTCTGATCACCGCCTTGGGACGCCGCACGGCCGCTCCAATAAGCGGCGCGGGCGCGGCTGATGGGGAAGCGCACATTTTCAAAGAGGCGGCTGAAATGCCGGTATGCGGCAGCGTCGTCCTGGAGAAATACCAAATTGATCCAGCCGGCGAGGAACTCGGCCTCGGCGAATATGGCGCCGCGTTCGAGGCCATGGCCGGCGATGAGATTGTAGGCTTCGCTGTAGCGGCCTTGGGCCAGGGCGTTGCGCGAAAGGATCATGCGCTCGCGGGTCCAAACGGCATTCTTGGCCAGGGCGAATGGCGGATTGAGGATGATCTCGCGGGCGCTGGCCTCCTTACCCTCGCGCCGGCGCCAGCGCAGGCGGTCAAGCCAAAGTCCCTGGTCGTTGCGTAAATGGGGCGGTACGCGCGCCACGGCCTGGTCGACTCCGGGGGTGCGCTCAATCAAGGCCAGCCGTGCCTCGGCGAGGGCCGCCTGATCTTTGCCAAGGCGAGGCAACATGCGTTTCGCGGCTTTGATGTTGCGGCTGGCGAGCAGGCGCTGGAGCCGTGCCTGATTGTCCGCCGCGGTCAGGGAGTCGTGGTAACGCTCATACAGGTCGGCCTCGTCGGCAGGCTCAAAGTCAAAGGCCAACCAAGCCGACTTGGCGGCTTTTTCGGCTTCGTGGCGATCGCCGAGAGAGTCGAGTGCGGCGATATAGGCGAGCGCGCCCGCGGGGGTCAGGGGTGGGTGGCGGGTGAACCAGTCCCGGATCGGCTGGGCGGGGGTTTCGGGGTCGATCGCCGCCTCGGCATTGCGGCGTATTTTGGCGCGCGAGGGCCAAGTGGGGTTGGCGTCAAGAAAAGCCGTGATTTCAAGAAATCCCGCCGCGGTCTCTGCACGCTGATAGTCGAGCCAGGCGATGACATTGGCCGGACGCTGTTCCTGCGCTTGCGCGGTGAGGCTACGGGCGGCCTGCCAGTCATCCTGTTCGACGGCTTGAAAGGCTTTGGTGTAGACCGCGCGGTCGGCCGGGGAGAGTTGCGCCTGAGCGGGGGTTGAGAGGGCTAGAAAAGTCGCGACGAGAGCAAATCCGTATCGACGCCGGTTCATTTGCGATGGCCAATTTGCATTTGATGTGAGTCGCCTTTGCCAAGTTTTGAGGGAGTGTATGCCGGCGTCGTAATCTAGACTAGTGGTAGCTGGTATCGACGTGGTGTGAACCTTGCTCCCGTGGCGGCTTGCCAGTATCGTCCGCGCATGACGCCAGGGGCGCCAACTCTAGGAGAAGCGCGATGTATAAGGGTTCCATCACCGCTCTGCTGACCCCCTTCTCGAATGGCGGCATCGACGAAAAAGCCTATCAGGCCTTTGTCGGGTGGCAGATCGACGAGGGATCGCATGGCCTGGTGCCTTGCGGGACGACCGGCGAATCGCCGACTTTGTCGCATGAGGAGCATGAGCGGGTTATCGATCTGTGTATCGAGGCGGCGGGAGGGCGGGTCCCGGTGATTGCCGGAACGGGCTCGAATTCCACCGCAGAAGCCATATCGCTGACACAGCATGCCAAAAAAGCCGGTGCCGACGCGGCATTGGTGGTCACTCCCTATTATAACAAACCTAATCAACCAGGACTCTATGGGCATTATAAGGCGATCGCCGATGCGGTGGATCTGCCGATAATCGTCTATAACGTGCCACCCCGCACGGCGGTGGATATTGCCGCCGATACGCTGGCGCGGCTGGCTCGGGATTGCCCCAATATTGTCGGCGTCAAGGACGCGACAGCCGATTTGGTGCGGCCGCTGGAGATGGTTCGTTTGTTGAAGGGGCAGGATTTCTGTCAACTCTCGGGCGAAGATGCGACCGCAGTCGCCTTCTTGGCCGGTGGCGGCCATGGTTGCATTTCGGTGACCGCCAATGTCGCGCCGCGGCTGTGCGCGCAAATGCAGGAAGCCTGGGCGAACGGCGATGCGGCCGGGGCGCAGGAAATCAACGACCGGCTCTATCCCCTGCACCGGGCGTTATTCCTCGATCCCAGTCCCGGTCCGGTTAAGTATGCGGCGTCGCTACTTGGTAAATGCTCGGCTGCCGTGCGCTCGCCGCTGGCCGAAATATCCGAGACGACAAAGGCGGCGGTGCGCGATGCGATGGTGCATGCCGGTCTATTGAACTAGGCAAGGTATGGCCAAAACAAAGGATCCAACACACCGGCTGGTGGCCCAGAACCGGAAAGCCCGGCACGACTATTTCATCGACGATACGCTGGAGGCCGGGGTCGTGCTGGCCGGTACCGAAGTGAAGTCGCTGCGGGAGGGGCGTGGCAGTCTGGTGGATGCATGGGCGGGGGAGAGGCATGGGGAGCTGTGGCTGTTCAACGCCTATATTGCCGAGTATCGCGCCGGCAACCGCTTCAACCATGAGACCAAGCGGCCGCGGAAGCTGTTGGTGCATAGGCGTGAGCGAGGCCGCCTGTTGGGGGCGGTGCAGCGTCAGGGCGTGACTCTGGTGCCGCTATCGATCTATTTCAACGATCGGGGTATCGCCAAGGTTCAATTGGGCCTGGCCCGTGGTAAGCGCCAGTATGACAAGCGCGAAGCCGACAAGACGCGGGATTGGAACCGTCAAAAAGCCAGGTTGCTGCGCGACCGCGGCTGAGGCGCTATTGATCCGAGAAAATCACTGTATCGTCGGCGCCGCCAGCCAGGTAGATGGGCTGGCCCAGGTCAGTCGCCTCGGCGAGGGTCGCTTCGGGCTGGATGATACAGATGGGCGTGTTGTCAATCATGATGCGGTGCACGGCGCAGTCGGCGTTGGTGAAATAAGAAAGATAATTGTCGGTCATGCTCTTGCCGGTGGTGGCGTAACTCAGGCCGCCGGCGGCGAGGGAAATGATGGTTGCCGAGATGGGTACGGCGCAGGCCGACAAGAGGAGCAGCGCGGAGACGCTCAGCGTGACTCTCAGGCCCCTTGATCGCGCGTCGGACATCCTGTCCTCTCGGTTGGCGACAATCCCAATCTGAGACGCAGTCTAGGAGCCGAGGTTTGAAGATAATCTGAAGCGGAAGCCGAGAAATCTTTGAAAATTACGAACAATTCGTCGAAAATTCAGTTGTCACGCAAAACTCACCGGACCGAAATGGACTAGGCTCAGCGGCCTTCGACCTGTTGCCCATCGACCGCCTGGGATTTGCGGTATTTCGCCATGAGATGGGGGCCGGCCAGGGCCACGGGGTATTTGGGCGAGGTGCCAGGCGGCAGGCAGGAGGGGATGCAGCTAATCCGGGCGTCCCAATTGGGGGTGTGAAAGAAGGCGGCCGAGAGGCGGCGGCTGGCGTGGCCGGCCGCCAAGGGGGGGTTGACAACCCGGTGGAGGGTCGAGACCCAGCGATCATTGGTCCATTGGGCTAGGAGATCGCCGATATTGATGACGAAGCAGTCCGGGAGGTGGGGCACGTCGCGCCAAATGCCGTCGGGCGTCCTGATTTGAAGACCGCCGGGCGCGTCGTCCTGGCGTAGTATCGTCAGGCTGCCATAGTCGGAATGGGCGCCGGCGCGGAGCTGCCCGGGCCGGGGCGGTTTGACTTGGCCGGGGTAGTGGTTGGCGCGGAGGGCGCTGACATGGCGGTCGATACTGGCGGCGAAAAAATCCTCGTCCAAGTCGAGGGCCAACGCAAACAAGGCCATAAGCCGGGCGGCCAGGGCTTCCATCCGGCGATAGTAGGCGGCCCATATGCGTGGCATCTCGGGTCGGCTAGGGGGCCAGATCGTTGCCGCGTAGGCAAAGGCGGCCTCGGGGTCGTCCGGCATGGGGTCAGGGCGACCCAGGGGACCCATGGAGAAGCTTTCCTTGAGGTCGGGCGGTGCCGCATGGCCAAGGGAAAGAGATAGGGCCTCCTTGGCAAAGGGCGCATAGCCATAGGGATAACCGACATATGGCGCCTTGGCGGTGGATTTTTCCGCTGCGGGCAAGTCAAAAAAATTCTTGGCTGACCGCCAGAAGGCGGCGGCGATTTCGGTACCAATGCCATGATTGGCGATGGTAAAGAAGCCGGTATCGGTGCAGGCCTTGCCGATGGCGGCAGCGACCTGACGGCGTGCCGCAAGGTCGCCTTGGGCCTGTGCCAGGTCGATTATGGGTATCGCATCCATGGCCGCATGATGGCGGGATGCCGCCGGGAATGCAAAATCGGCGATGTCATTTTGGCCATGAGGAGGGGGCCGGCCATGGCCAAATTCTTGGCGTAGGACCGGCCCTCACAACCGCTCAATCAGGACACTAGAGCAAATTCCGCTCACTCCATGTGCTCTAGCTTGTTGTTTTGACGCATTTTCTTATCGTTCAAACGGATCCGTTCGAACGGAAAAAGCTCTAGTTCGAGACGTTCGAGGCGAAAAACCGGTTTCCGGTCAGTTTTGCATCGCCGTAGAAGTTGACATGAATAAAGGGCTGGGTCTTGCCGTTGGGCAGCGTCACGCCAGTTGGAACCGGGCTGGCGACCGGACCGCTGGGCGAACCTTTCATTGGCGGCATTGCCAGGTGGATCTCAAGCTCATCGGGCTTGGCGACGCCGAATCCGGCCATGAAATCGTCATCGCGGGTGCGCTCGGACACCATGATATGCACGATGCGCCCGCTGTCGACTTTTTCATCGTCGATGTAAATGTCGCCGATGCCCCAGACGGTGATGTAGGAAAATTCCTGCGCCACAAGCGGGGTACCGATCCCCGTGGCGCCATGCATTAGTACATCAGTGCCGACGCCGCCAAAAAACGGGTGGTCAGGGCCGACCGGGATGACCTTGTCCATGGTGACCCTAAATTTCTTGCCCTCGGGGCCGATAAAAGAGGCGTCCATTGCCACTTCGTCGGCGGAGTCGGGCGAGTCTTTCGCGGTCAAATCACGGACCTGCATCGAGAAACTTCCCGTTGTCATCTTGATCTTGTTGGAGAACATGGCCGGCATCTTGATGGTCGTGAAGGCACTGCCATCGGCATTTGTTTCGCGATTCGCCAGCGGCAGCAGATCGACGTTTATGGGCGCAGACGGCGTGCCGAAGAGAGCCGGATCAAGCTTTCTTTTGTCGGGAAACTGCCAGAGCGCGGTGCCGTTCGCCGAAGCGGACATGGTCCCCGGGCCGGTCCACATGGCGCCGCCGGCCATTTCAGTCTGTGCCTGAGCAGCGTTTGCCAAGGCAAAGGTCGCCAATAGGACAGCGATACCACTCAACCGCGTCGCCTTGCGCGGCATATTTTCCGATATATGCATGGTGTTTCTTTCATCTCCAGTGGGCGTGAGAGGTTTTTCGGCAGACTGTCACGACTACCAGACACCACCGTTGACGGTGATAACTCTTGCACAAATGTTTGTGTTCGTTTCGTGTGGTCGGCGTGATCGGCCGTCACGTGTCGACGCTATTCCTCGCCGCCGTAGCGCGCGACCAGTTCGGCGACTTTTTCTTCGGCGATTTTCTGGAACAACGGTGGCGGCACTTGAAAGGCGTGGCCCGGCTTGAGGGCCTCCAGTTCCGCCGCGGCGGGGCCGTCGGGCCAAGGGGGCTGAGGCTCGTCGAGCCCTAAGCTGGCCAGAAGGCCGCTGGCGGTCTGCGGGATTATGGGCCAGGCAAGCACGGCATAGAGACGCACCAGGTTGATACAGGTTCGCAGAATGCAGGCGGCGCGGTCGCGGTCGGTCTTGACCAGTGCCCAGGGCTGGTTGTGGGCAATGTAATTGTTGCCGAGGGTCCAGATGGCCCGCAATTCGTCGATGGCGCGGCGGTATTGCATGGCGGCCATATGGCCGGTATAGGCGGCCATTCGGGTGTCGAGGGCGGCGGCAAGGTCATGTTCAGCAGGGCCAGGCGTGCCGCCTGCGGGCACGGCGGCAGAGAAACGGGACTGGGTGAGCTTGAGGCAGCGGCTGACGAAATTGCCGAGATTGTCGGCGAGATCGGCGTTCACCATCTGGCTGAAGGCGGAAAAGGTGAAGGAGCTGTCGTTGCCTTCGGGGGCGTTGGCGATGAGCCAATAGCGCCAATAGTCGGCGGGGAATTCCTCCAGTGCCTTATCCATGAAAATGCCACGGCGCTGACTGGTGGAGAATTTGCCGCCATAGAAAGTGAGCCAGTTGAAGCCCTTGACGTAATCGACCAGTTTCCAGGGTTCGCCCGATCCGATCAGGGTCGAGGGAAAATTAATGGTGTGGAAAGGGACATTGTCCTTGGCCATGAATTCGACATAGCGGACGTCGTCAGCTTCGTACCACCAGGACTTCCAGTCACGGTTTTCCGGGTCGAGATCGGCCCATTCCTTGGTGGCGGCGATGTAGGCAATGGGGGCGTCGAACCAGACGTAGAAGACCTTGCCCTCGAAACCGGGGCGGTTGACCGGGATGCCCCAAGACAGATCGCGGGTGATCGAGCGCTCGCGCAGGCCCTCCTTGAGCCATTTCTTGGCGATAGAAGTGACGAGGTGGGGCCAGTCCTGGTGCCGATCGATCCAGGCCGCCAGGCGGTCTTGCAGGGCATCGAGGCGCAGATACAGGTGGCGGGTCTCGCGGACCTCCAGGTTGGTGCTGGCGGTGATCGCAGAACGGGCGTCGAGCAAATCCTCGGGATCGAGCAGGCGGGTACAGTTTTCACACTGGTCGCCACGGGCCTGCTGGTATTTGCAGTGGGGGCAGGTGCCGACGATATAGCGGTCGGGCAGGAAGCGGCCGTCATCGATGGCATAGACTTGTTTGCTGGTGCGCTCGTCGATGAAGCCGTTCTCGTCGAGCTTGGCGCAGAGATGCTGGGTCAACTCGGCGTTCTGCGGCGACGAACTGCGGCCGAAATAGTCGAAAGAGAGGCCGAATCGTTGGCCTATTTCAGCCTGGGCCAGATGTTGAACGCGGCAGTATTCGGCAACCTCGAGACCGGCCTCATGGGCGGCCAGCTCGGCCGGGGTGCCATGTTCGTCGGTGGCACAGATGTAGAGTACCTCGTTACCGCGCTGGCGGAGGAAGCGGGCATAGATATCGGCCGGCAGCATGGAGCCGACGAGGTTACCGAGATGCTTAATGCCGTTGATATAGGGGAGGGCGCTGGTAATGAGGATGCGGGCCATGGATTCCTTCAGTCTGAGCCTGTCACTAACCGTGGGCGCCGAAGTGGTGGGAAATGGCGATGCCAATGCGGCGGGTCAGGTCATAGGCCCTGTCCATGCCGTCGAGCAAGGTCTCGTTGAGTTCCTGGTAGCCGCTATGGGGGTCGGCCCGGTAGCTGGCCGGCTCGGTGAGGCTGATATCGCCCTCGTCGGAGGAGGCGACGGGGAAGGCGATACGCAGGAGTTCCAAGGCGGGGGGCATATCGAGGCGCAGGATGAGTTTTAGAATATCCTCCTGAGTGATGTCATCGCGGGTGGAAAAGTGGGGGATGCGCATGGCCAGCAGGAAGATATGCATGATCACGGCGATGCGGGTGGCGTGGAGCAGATCGGTATCCATTCGCTCATCGGACGCGGGCCGGGCATCAAGGTCGATGGCATCGAACAGGGTATAGAGGTCGAATTCATCCTCACGCAGGCGGTGGACGGCGCGGCGGATGGCGGTGGCGCGGTGATCGTCATCGAGCAAGCGGACCAGTTGGCGGAAATTCTCGTTATGAGCCGGTTCGCCCCCGGCATGGACGCGCGCCGACCAGTAGCCGGGATCGAGCAAACTGGCGTAGGCGGTGACGGCGCTGAGGCTGCCATTGCGCTTAATGTGGGCGACCATCTCCATGAATGAGCGCAATCGCGGCGAGTTTATGCAGGTCTCGATGAAACGTTCACGCTCCATGCGCGTGGCGGTGCCGATGCCGCCAATGGCGTGGGCGACATAGCCAAGCTGCTGGAGGATGGCGTTGTGGGGGATGGCGCGCAGGTGGAGGGCATCCTGGCCTTCGGGCGGGTTGATCTCGATTTGCCGGCGGGCACGCCGCGACCCGGTGTTGAACAACAGATGGGTGCCGAATGACGCCAGCAGGACGCGGTAGTCGGTATCGTGGAAAAGCGCCTGATGCCAAGCCTTGAGGCGGAGGAAAAAATCGAGGCTGTGGTCGGTATCGGCATAAAAGGGGTCTTCGGGGTAGGCGGCGGCATCCTCATAGGCGCTGCGGAGCAGACCGAACAAAGTGGCGCGGGCAAGGCGGGGGCGGGCAAACAGCAGATAGCCATCGCCGCCCTGAAAGCTGGTTTCATGTTTGAGGGGAATGCCCGCGCCCTGATAAAGCCGCCGGGCGGTGGGGCTGAGGACGTAGGTCAGGCGGTCCTGGAGGCTTGCCGGGTGACTGCCACGGCCGACGGACTCGCCATGGGTGTTAAAGATGACGACCTCAACATCGGTCAGGCCGCGTTCCTGCAAGAGGCGGGCGAGTTTCATATGCAACCGTTCGATGGCCAGGGTCGCGGCGATCTGGCCGACATAACGGCCGGCATCGGAAAAGCCGGTCTGGATGGAGAGCTTGCCGCGGGTGTGAATATAATCGCGGTAGGCCTGGGTCTCGAGCAGTTGATCGACCAGGCGGGCGCCGCGCTCCAGGGCATCGGCGGTTTCAAACAGCGGCGAGATATCCAAACGGTCATCGATGCCAAATAGTTTGGCAAAATACAGGGCGGTGAGAACGGTCAGGGGCTGCTCACATTCGGCGATGAGGAAGCGCACCGGGGTGTCGCTGTCGACATGTTTGAGGATTTGCGACAGCAAGATGAACTGGCGCTTGGCGGTCGCCCGTTCCAGCAGCAACGAGGCGAAATTGACGGTTTCGGGTTCGGATACCTGGATCAGCTCGCTGAGCCGGGTGGCCAGCAGGCGCGACGGGTTCGCCAGATCGTCGATGTCGAGGACCTTGCGGATGGCGTTGTGGAGCTGGGCGGCGTTGATGCGGAAATGGATGTGGGCGGTGCCGAAACCAACATTGGCCACGTGGTCACGCAAAACCATGATCTCGCGGCAAAAAACGTCGTCCTTGGCGGCGGTGGCAGCAGCGTCCAGACGCTCGAGCAGAGGCCCGCGGCGGGTCAGGCGGCGTGGATTGCCATCGGTCAGGCGGTTGGCCGCGGGTGCCAATGCCTCGGCATGCTCGATGTCGGTGTTAAAGGCGCGTATGTCGCCCTCGGCCACGGTGATGGCGGCGTCGAGCAGATCGATCGCCGGGACTAAAGATGCCGTGGCCGGATCGCGGGCATTGGCGCGGGCGAGATGCTGGATGGCATCGCGATAGTGGGTGAGCTGAGCGTGCTTTTCGGCAATGCGGAGGCGTAACGAGTGCCACCATTGAATGTCCGTGCGGCCGTCAAGATCATAGCCGACCCAGGAGGCGCAAGTGGCAAGCTCGGTGCGCAGGGCGCGCCAATTGTCGGGATAGAGGGCGGCCGTCTCTTCGAGCAGGATGCGGGTGGCGTCGGTGTAGGCGGCGCTCCATTCGGCGATGGTGGCCTGGGCGAGGCGGTGTTCATAGGCAATGTCGATGGTGGGCTGGTTGCGGTGGGGTAGCTCCGCCAACTCGCTTTCGAGCCAGCGTTGCCGTTCCGGGTCGTCGAAACTCTCGACCATCTTCGCCAGGAGGTTGGAGAGCATCTCCGAGATGGCGAATGTGGGGTGGGCGGTAAAGACGATACCGATCCGAGCCCGTTGCCATAAGGCCTGGAACTGGTCGAAAGGCAGATCGCCGTCCTTGGCGCGGTCGCGAATGAAGGCGCGGAACTGCTTGTCGTCGCCGGCCCGAGGAAGATCAAGGTAGTGGGCAAGGCGAATGGCGCGGTCGCGGAAGGCATCTTCGCTGAGGCGCTTGACGAGCCCATCCAGGTCGGCCAGGGACCTTGCGCCAGATTCCAGGTCGCGAGAGATGCGAAACGCCAGGGCGGCGACCGGGTTGCTTTGGGGGTCGTCGCTAATACCGGCGCGCAGCTCCGTGAGCTGACGGCGGTAACCCTGGTGCCACCGGTCCGAGCGGGGCTCGGTCATGGGTATTCCTCCATTGCGGGAATTGGCGTTATGAAGCGTGCGGTGAAGCTGCGTTCAAATAGCGCGCGGCACCGTGGCAGTCTAGCGGCGTCGAGTCTGGTGGCCGTTCAACGGGTTTGACTGGTAATATGAAGTGGTTTGCAGGTCTCAAAAGGGGCAAGACGTGACTCCAACACTATACGGGCATTTTCAGACGCTCGCGCGGTATAACCGGCTGGCTAACGAGCGGCTCTTCGAGGCTTGCCAGGGGTTGAGCGATGAGGAACGCAGGCTCGACCGGCGGGCGTTTTTCGGCAGTATTCATGGGACGCTCAATCATATCCTGGTGGGCGACCGTATTTGGCTGACACGTTTTGAAGGCGGGGAGATTCCGTCGACGGGCCTGGGCGATATCCTTTATGAGGAATTCGATGAGCTTTGGGTGGCGCGGCGGTCCGAGGATGCGCGGGTCGAGCGATTCGCCGACGGCCTGAGCGAAGATTTTCTGCGCGGTTCGATCGCTTATGTGAATAACGATAACCTGGCGTTAGAGGACCCCACCAGCGACCTTGTGGCGCATTTCTTCAACCATCAAACCCACCATCGCGGGCAGGTGAGCGCGATGGTCACGCAAACCCATGTACCCTCGCCGGTACTGGACTTGCACCGGGTCCTCTACCCGGCCTGATTGCGGCTGATCGGCAGCCGGGCGAGGCGGCTAGAAGGCGCCGGCGGCGCGGTGTAGCTTGGCGGTCATGGCACAGCCTATAGATGACGTTAAGCCGGTGGGCGGCCACGATCACCGGCGGTTTTTGCTCGCCGTTGGCAGCATGTTCGCGGCTAGCGGTTTGGCATTGGCGAACTGGTTTCCGCGTATTCCCGAGACCCGGGCAGCACTTGGGTTGAGCTATGACGCTTTGGGGCTGGCGCTGTTTGGCCTGGCCGCGGGGGCGATGGTGTCGATGCCGATCACGGGGTGGCTGATCGGCCGGGTGGGCAGCCGTGGCATCGCGCTCATTGTCGGTCCGGCGGCAATGGTTTCGTTGGCGCTTGTGCCGCTGGGGCCGAGCTTGTTGGCTCTGGCCGGTTCGCTGCTGCTGTTCGGTGGGCTCATCGGTTCAATGGATGTGGCCATGAACTCCAATGCGACGGCCGGTGAGAAACGGTTTGGGCGGCCGCTGCTGTCGCGCCTGCACGGCCTGTTCAGTGCCGGCACGCTCGCCGGTGCGATCATGGGCGGGGCGGCGGCGGCGGCGGATATTCCGTTGGCGGTCCATCTGGGCGCCGTGGCCGTGGCATTGGCGCTGCTGCTTGTATTGACTTGCAACGGTTTGGTGCGTGATGCGCCGGACCGGGCGCTGGCCCGGCCGGCATTCAGCCTGCCGCGCGGGCCGGTTCTCGCGCTGGGGATTGTCGCTTTCGCGGCTTTGCTCATCGAAGGCGCGATGGGGGATTGGAGTGCGGTCTATTTGCGCGACCGGTTCCTGGCCGGTCCCGAGATGGCGGCGGCGGGGTTCGTGATGTTCGCCCTGGCGATGACGGCCAGCCGATTCGCCGGCGATTGGCTGATTGGCAAGATCGGCAACTTGGCGACGGTGATGAGAGCCGCGGGGCTGTTGATCGTGATGGGCATGGGACTGGTTCTGGCCGGGCCCTCGGCGGCCTGGACCTTACCCGGGTTCCTATTCGTCGGGGCCGGGGCCTCGGTGGTGTTTCCGCTGACGATACGGGCGGCGGCGGGTATCGGCTCGCTTGGCGCCGGTGCGGGCATCGCGGCGGTGTCGGTTGCCGGCTATACCGGGCTGCTGGTCGGCCCGCCGCTCATCGGTCTGCTGGCGTCGTGGATTGGCCTGCGGGGGGCTTTGGGATTGCTGATGCTACTGGGGCTCACCGTGCTGCTATTCGCCGGCCGGTTTGGCCGTGACTAACCGGTCAAGGCGCCGAGGGCAAATTGTGGCGGCAGGGAGACCAGGTGGGATGGGCAGGTCCGGCAGTCGGAGCTGCCGAAGCGGGGAATGGGCACGCCGACACCGGGTTGGGCCAGTAGATGTTGGAGAATCGCGCATTCGTGGCCGCCTGGCTCGGTGTATATGTGGATCACCGAGCCAATGCCGGTCAGCTGATCGATGTGCCAGCGGATGGTCTTTGTTTGGTTCAGGTGCCGGGCGATGCGGGCACGCAAGCCGCCGGGGCCATAGGCGCTGCCACAATAGGCGTAGCGGCCCGGGGCCAGGGACAGCGTCGATTTGCCGACCGACACGCTGGTTGGCTTAGGCAGGTGGATGACCAGCCTGTAGGCGCCGGCGAGATTTGTCAGCGGTTCAGGCCGGGTCGTCACGGTTGGGTCGGCGCAGGCGTTGGAGGCGGCTGCATCGTATCAGTCCCGCCGGCTTAGAATTTGCCATGGCGCAAATAGGCCTGCTGCGGGTCCACACCATTCAATATTGCCCGGCGTACAAGGTCTTCCTTGGCAATCGCGGCCTCCGCCTGGGAGACGATGTCGGCCACCATATCGTTTGGGATGACGACGCAACCATCACGATCGCCACACAGATAGTCACCAGGGTTGATCCTGGCCGTGCCGATGACGATGGGTATATCCGTGGCCTCGGGCAGCCAGTTGCCGACAATGTCGCGGGGGGTGAAACCGCGGCACCAGGTCTGGAAACCAAGGTCGAGGAGAAAGTCGATATCCCGGGAGAGGCCATCGACAATGGCACCGCGAATATGACGGGCCTGCAAAGTCTCGGCGGACAATTCTCCCATATGGGCGATGGTATGGTCGTTGGGCTGACAGACCCAAATATGTCCTGGCGGGGCGGTCGAGAGGAGCCCGGTCCAGGCAAGCAAGGTTTGGTGGGGATCGGCGCCAGGGACCCTGTTGCCGAGGATGGTGAAGGCCGGGCCGCAAAGTCGACGCTCCGGGAGGATGGGTCTGATCTCAGGCGGCAAGACAAAATCGCGCAGGCCGGCATCGCGCATGACGTCGTGCAAGACGCCCGTATAACAGCCCTGGAGCCGTTCGGTGATGGGGTCGGTTGGCGGCGTCATGACTAAGGACCTCCGTGGCTGAGGATAGTGCAATCGCGACAAGCCGCTAGAGCAAATTCCATTCGCTTGCGCTCACTTCATTTGCTCTAGCTTGTTGTTTTAACGCATTTTCTTATCATTCAAACGGATCCGTTTGAGCTCTAGCCGACGGGCTCGCGAGATCACATCTCAAATCATCTTGGTGTTGGGCGTCTTGTGTGCTCATGTTGGCGGCGTTGTCAAATGGGCGGTTTTTGATTTGTTCCAGGGGATAGCCGCCAGGGGCGGGACAGGGATTGGACGAGACTATGAAAAAAGTTGCTATTGTTACCGGTGCGGGATCAGGCATCGGGAAGTGCTCGGCCTTGGCGCTGTTAAAGAATGGCTTTTGCGTGGTCTTTGCGGGGCGACGGGGCGAGGCGCTGGAGGCGGCAATCAAAGAAGGTGGCGCTGACGACGGCGTGGCATTGGCGGTTCCCACCGATGTGACCGACGCCAATTCCGTGCGCGGTTTGTTCGATAAGGCCGTTGCGACATTCGGGCGGGTGGATGTGGTGTTTAACAATGCCGGGTGCGGATCGCCGGCGGTGCCGCTGGAGGAAATAACCGACGAGGACTGGAACAATGTGGTGGCGACGAATCTGACCGGATCCTTCTGGTGTGTGCGTGAAGCTTTCCGGGTGATGAAAGCGCAAAACCCCCAAGGCGGTCGGATCATCAATAACGGATCGATCTCGGCAACGACGCCGCGGCCATTCTCCTCCCCCTATACGGCGACTAAACATGCCATTACCGGCCTAACAAAATCGGCGGCCCTGGACGGGCGCAAGCACGACATCGTGGTTTGTCAGATCGATATCGGCAACGCGGCAACCGAGATGACGGCGCGAATGCAGGATGGGGTGTTGCAGCCAGACGGCTCGAGACAAGCCGAAGCAAGAATGGATGCGGCTCATGTCGCCGACATGGTCGTTCACATGGCCGGTATGCCGCTCGACGCCAATGTGCCTTTTGTCACGGTGATGGCGCCGAAGATGCCGTTTTTTGGCCGTGGCTAACCCTGGGTTCGGCAGGGGGTCGGGGCAGGCCTAAAGGCCGCGTACCAGAAATTTCTCGATTGTCTCCATGTTGGGTTCGAAGCCGAGGCCCGGGGCGTCGGGCACCTGCATGTAGCCGTCGCGCATCTGGAAGGGGTCGCGCGCCAGGTTGCGGGATATCTCCGACGGCTCGACGCAATATTCCAGCACCAGGGCATTGGGGATGGCGGCGAGGAAGTGCAATGACGCGGCGGTGTTGATGTCGGTGGTGAAATTATGGTTGGCGACCATGATGCCGCGGGCCTGGGCGTGGTCGGCGATGCGCATGGCCTGGGTCAGGCCGCAGCGTGTCAAGTCGACTTGGGCGAGCTGGATACCGCCTTCGTCGATGAGGCGCCGGAAGCCGCGCAGGGTGCATTCCTCCTCCCCGGCGGCGAGGCGCTGAGTGATCGACCGGCTGACCCGCGCGTAACCGGTAAGATCGTCGGGATGCAACGGTTCCTCGATCCAAAACAGATCGTAGGGCTCGAAATGACGGGCCCGCTGGATTGTCGTTGTCGCGTCCCAGATCAGGCCGACGTCCAGCATGAGGTCGAAATCGTCGCCAGCCGCTTTGCGCATGGCGTCGAGATATTGGCAATCGGTCTTGAGGTCCTTGCCGAATGGTTCCCAGCCGAACTTCGCGGCGCTGAAACCGTCGTCCTTGGCCTTGCGCACCCGGTCGGCGGTCGCCTGGGCGGTGAATTGAAACATGTTGGATGAGTAGACCCGCAATTTGTCGCGGAACTTGCCGCCGAGGAGTTTCCAGACGGGCTGATCGAGGGCCTTGCCCTTGATGTCCCAGAGGGCGAGATCGATGCCGGCCATGGCCTGAATGACGGCGCCCTCGCGGCCATAATACAGGGTCGACTGGTACATCTTTTGCCACAGCCGCTGGGTATCCAATGGGTCTTCGCCGATCAGCAGAGCCCGCAGGCCCGTCACCAGAGTGTGGGACATGGGTGCCTCGATGATCGCCTTGGTGACCCAGGGGCAACCATCGACCTCTCCCCAACCGGTCACACCGGCGTCGGTCTCCACCTGCACCAGTAGGGCGTCCTGGGAGCTGTCCGTGCGTGCCTGGATTTCGGGCAGCGCCAAATAGTGAGCCTTGATATCGACGATTTTCATTTTTTGTCATTTGCCTGAGTGAAGTGCAGGTTTGTAGCACTAACGGGCAGGCATCGCCATTTATCGGGCCTTGCGATCAATTCACCGACCGGGGTGGCCATGGAGGTTCGGCCAGGCGTGAGGCCGTTGGGCATTGGCTCTTCGCCGGGGCCGCTCACGCGTCTATTCCATATACCAACCATGACTGACGATCAGCGATTGGCCGGTCAGGGCATTGGTGGAGAATGACGCGAACAGGAGGGCAACCTCCGCCACATCCTCGATGGTGGTAAATTCCTGATCGACGGTCTCGCGGAGCATGACTTTTTCGACGACGTCCTGCTCGGAGATGCCAAGCAGCTTTGCCTGTTCCGGAATCTGCTTTTCCACCAGCGGCGTCTTCACGAAACCCGGACAAATCACGTTGGCCCGCACGCCATGCGCGGCACCTTCCTTGGCGATGACGCGGGCAAGACCGAGTAGTCCGTGCTTGGCCGTGACGTAGGCCGACTTAAGCGGCGAGGCTTCTTTGGCGTGTACCGACCCCATAAAGATGATCGATCCGGCTTTCTTCTCGTACATGTGCGGGATGCAGGCTCTTGAGGTCAGGAAAGCGCCATCGAGATGGATCGACAGCATTTTCTTCCAATCCGCGAACGGAAACTCCTCAATTTTGTGGACGATCTGGACACCGGCATTCGAGACCAAGACATCGATGCCGCCCCATTCTTGAACAATGGCTTCGACGCCACCAACAACCGCCTGCTCATCGGTCACATCCATACCGACGCCAATGGCGATGCCCGGGCCCATGCTTGACAGTCTTGCCGCGGTTTCTTCGGCGGCTCCGAGCTTGAGGTCGGCGATGGCCACCCGTGCGCCTTCGGCGACGTAGCGCCTGGCAATGCCTTCGCCGATGCCGCGTGCCGAGCCGGTCACCATGCACACTTTGTCTTGCAATTTCATCGCCGGGGCTCCTTTCGATAATCATCCACGGCCTCGCCGAGGCCGGATGGGATGGTCAACGGTATGGCGCAATCGCGCCGCCGCGCCCTAACTCGTGTCCGCGCGGGTAAAGTCGAGAACCGATATGCCTTGTGTTGGTTTCGTCAGCGCTTGCCACGCTTTGTTGCCAAGTGTGCGGCGGACGTCCATATGCCCATTCTGCCAATGCTCCGCTATAGAATGGCGGGAGAACTCGAAATCCTTGGACTGTCTGTCGTAATTCTTGCGCCGATGGATCAGATGGATGATCGTAATTGCCGCATTGCAACTCATCGCGTGCAGTAACTTGGCGTCGGGATCGTCTTTGAGACCGTCGGGAAGCTTGGCGACCAGGCGGTGGGCCGCGCGGCGCATGATCTGGGTCTGGCGAAAGACATCAGTGTTGAGACGGGTGCGGCTCGAAAACCGAACTTCCTTTTCGCGCTCCGCGACTTCCGAGAGCGTTCGCGGCATCGGTCCTCTGGCGCTGAAGAGGTCGACCTGAAAGATCTTCATATCCGGTCGCGGCACTTCGTCCAAAACATATTGAAGCGGCGTGTTCGATACCAAGCCCCCGTCCCAATAATGCTCGCCATCGATTTCGATCGGCGGGAACCCGGGCGGTAGGGCACCGCTGGCCATGATGTGTTGCGGGCCGATAGGCTGCTGGAAATTGTCGAAATAGACGAAATTTCCGGTCCGAATATTTACCGCCCCGACGCTGAGACGCGTTTTCCCGGTGTTAATCAGATCAAAATCGACGAGGTCTTCCAGCGTCTTGCGAAGGGGATTGGTTTCGTAATAGCTAAGACCCTGTGGGGCGCCGGGCGGAAATGCGGCGGCCGGTGGAAAACGCGGCTTGAAGAATCCCGGCAGGCCGAAAAGGATCGCCATGGATGCGCTTGCCTCGTTGAACAGGGATCGCGCCTGTTCTCCAGGCAAGGCCGGTTCGGCCCGCAGGCCCGAAGATACCATGTGCCAAAATGTTCGCAGGCGCTCGACCCGGCGGTCGGGCGGGTTTCCGGCGATCAGGGCGGCGTTGACCGCCCCGATCGATATCCCCGCGACCCAGTCCGGTACATGCCCATTGGCGGCCAATTCCTCATATACACCCGCCTGGTAGGCGCCCAGCGCACCACCGCCTTGCAACACGAGGACGGTTCGTTCGGCCTTGCTATTGCCATGCGCTCGCCGTTTCTGGCTCATCTCGGCGGCCTCCGTCTCTCTTAATCATCGCCGCTTGTTACATTCAAGACTTCGTACTCGCCCTCGATAACCACGAGCCGGCGGCTCGGGCGGTGTTTGCGGGACTGCAACCACCGGACGGCGGACGGCGCTGTCGCGGCGAGCAGTATTGCGGGGATAATGATCACGATTGCCACGACAAGGCTTAATGCGACCAGTAGGCCCGCGGCCAATGTTAGGCCGACAGCCGCCAGCGGGCCCGGTCGGGTGCTGTTGGCGGTTCGGTTCTTACTATTTGCCATTGTGTCGGTCCCAGTCCGTATACCGGTTGCGCAACCCTTGGCCTTGAAGGTGGGGTGCGAACCTGTCCGAGACCTGGACCCGGCTATACGATCTTGTAATGTTTTGGCTGGGAAGTCCCGATGACCATATAGCTTGCGTCGCGTTATCGTGTGACTTGGGCGTTCAGGGCGCAGACTTCACTTTGAGAAGTGATATTCGTTATGGTCGCTGCTCTGATTGAAGTGCCGGTTGCAACATTAGCGGGCAGGCTTCCTATTGGGGATCGTCTTCAAAGTGGCCGGCCTTGGCAAATCCACCGCCCTGATACCGTACCGCCGGATCGTCCCATTGAGGTTCGGGCGTGGCCGCTTCGATTTTCGCGCGGAAGATCTCGGAACTGTCCCGGGGGGTCCAGCCAAGAAATGCCGCATGACTATTATCCCACCATTGTTCGCGGTTGTTAGAGGCGCCGTAGATCATCGTGGCGCCAACACGCGCCGCCTCGAAGATACATTGGACGAGGCGGGTGAAATCATCGATGCTTAACCAAGTTGCCAACATGCGCCGGTCCAGGGGCTCCGCAAAACACGAACCGATACGTACGGAAACGCTTTCAACCGCAAATTTGTCGAAGTAATAGCGGGCAAGGTTCTCGCCGAAACATTTCGATACGCCGTATAAACTGTCGGGGCGAAATGGCGAGTCTCCGTCCAATCTCGTCTCACGTTGATGGAAGCCGATGGCGTGATTCGAGCTGGCGAACATGATTCGTTTGCCGCCATGTTTCCGGGCCGCCTCGAAAATGTGGTAGGTGCCTTTTATGTTGGTGTTGAGGATATTGTCGAAGGTACCCTCAATACTCTTACCACCTAGATGGACGATACCGTCAACGCCCTCGACGATGTCCATGACCGCACCGAAATTAGTGAGGTCGGCGGGTATCAGCTCTTCGCCAGGGCCGCATTCACCGAGGTCCGATACATCGCTCAGGCGTAAGGTTTCAACCCAACCTCGCAATTGGTGGCGCAGGATAGTGCCGAGACCACCGGCGGCGCCGGTAATTAGAATTTTCTTCATGGTCGTTCTTTCCGGAGCTGGGATGCGCTTGCTCACTGGCTAAAGTAGCGGTTCTTGAGGGCAGACTGGTTTTCGTAGATGGAACCGGCGTGCTCGGCGGGCGGGTAGGGCAGGCGGATCGGGGTCGGGACAAGGCGGGGTTCGATGGTCGGGGCGCCCGCCAAAATGGTATTGGCGTATTCCTCCCAGGTTGGCTCCTCCATGCCACGGATGTCCCAGGCATCGGCGGCGGCAATCTGGTAGAGCAATAAACGGCGGTCCTTGCCCGACCGG
Organism: Alphaproteobacteria bacterium; assembly: GCA_003230015.1. Classification (GTDB taxonomy): domain Bacteria; phylum Pseudomonadota; class Alphaproteobacteria; order UBA6615; family UBA6615; genus SZUA-147. Next base: position 22,935 of record QIGO01000198.1, read on the forward strand.
TTTTGGCCGGACCCGTGAATGACCCGGGCATGGTGGAAGCTGCAGGAACCCGCCTTGCCGGTGACCTGGGCTGCTCTCGTCAAATCGATGCCGCAGGTTTGCGGGTCCATGGCGCCAATGAACCGGCCGTCCTGGTGATGGTCATAGGTGGGGCCGGTATGGGAGCCTGGGATTATCAACAGGGGACCGTTGTCCTCCGTCATGTCGTCCAGCATGACACCCACGGCCAGCACGTCGTCGTTGGTGTGGGGATAAAAGGCCCAGTCCTGATGCCATTCCACGGTGGCGCCGTAATCGGCGGACTTTAGATTGATCTTGCTGCCGTGGAGGCGGAAGTCGGGACCCAAGAACCGTGTCAGTGCCGCCAAGAGTTTTGGATGCCGGGCCATTTCGGCGAAGATCGGGTGGTTGCGGAAGGGGTTCTTGATGCGGCGCACACGGGGGTGGTCGGGGGTGTGGGAGGGATCCAGGTCGTAGACGGCATTGTGCTCGCTGACATTCGCGGCGGCCGCGACCAGTTCATCCAAAATCTCGGTCATGCGCGCGATGTCGCGGGGGCTGAAAATATCCTCGACGACCACAAAGCCCGCGTCGCGGTATTGGGAGACTTGGGCGTCGGACGCGATTCCGTCGGCTGATAGGGTGTTCATGGCAAAGACTTTCGCTCAGCGGTTGTTGGCTTGCCGCCAGGCCTTGAATTTTGCATGTGTCTCTTCCTTGGTGGCCGGGTAGAGCCCGACAATGGTCTCGCCCTTCAAGACTTCGGCCTCGACGAAATCCTCGAACGCGGTCATTTCATGGGCTTCCTGGGCGATCTCATTGGCCAAATGGGCCGGTATCACCGCCACGCCTTCGCCGTCACCGACGATGATGTCGCCGGGAAATACAGGCACGTCGCCGCAACCGATGGGCTGGTTGATGTCGGTGGCGCGATGCAGGGTCAAGTTGGTGGGTGCGGACGGGCGGCTATGGTAGGCGGCGAATGGCAAGCCGGCGATGGTCGGGGTATCGCGGAAACCGCCATCGGTGACAATGCCCGCGGCTCCCCGCTTCATCAGACGCGATACCAGAATACTGCCGGCAGAGGCGGCACGCGCATCCTTGCGGCTGTCGATGACCATAACATGGCCAGGAGGGCAATCCTCAACGGCTTTGCGCTGGGGATGGGCCGGATCGCGGAAGCCCTCGAGGGTATCGAGATCTTCGCGCGAAGGTATGTAGCGCAGGGTAAAGGCCTCGCCGACCATATTTTCGGCGTAGATGCCAATGGGATGGACATTCTGGACGAACACGTTCCTGAAGCCGCGCTTGAACAGCGCGGTCGTCAGGGTGGCGGTACTCACGTGCCGAAGACATTCGCGATTTTGGGCCGTTAATGCTTCGGTTGTCACGAACAGTCTCCGTTGATGGTGGTTGCTGGGTAGATGCTAGCCTAGAATTATGGCGGATGGGGTGGGATTCGAACCCACGAGGAGCTATTCACCCCTGCCGGTTTTCAAGACCGGTGCCTTCAACCGCTCGGCCACCCATCCGTGCAGACGATTGTCTCCGCAGTTGGCGTTAGTACAACGCCGGAGGATCAATTTCTAGCTGTTGCTAGGGGGCTTTGCGGATTGTTGGGGATCGGCTGGGCCTGAAGGCCCTTGCACACCGGGGCTCGTCGAAAGATCAGCGGCCCGGCCTTGGGTTACGCAGGTCAAGGTGTATGAGAACTAACCGATCCTGTATGCGACCTGGCTCGTGAAACCAAAGCCAGGTATATACGATCGTGGTAACGGCGCCAAGGCCCGTCGGTTTTTCGCAAGTCCTCAGAGTCGATGACTATTGTCGTCCATGATGTAGAGAAAATTAGACGACCCATCGAAATAGTGTATTCGATACCCTGACTGCTTCAGAATATTGTCGACTTTTTTGAAATTATTCTTCGATCGTGCCGAAGGAATATTCATTTCGTCGAATTCTATCAGCAATTGCCTTGGCTTAATGCCCTTTTCGACCATATAGGGGAGAACCGATATCTCTGCGGCTTCGATGTCCATTTTTAGCAGCGGCACGGTCTCAACGCCTATTTCATTCATCAAATTATCAATCGTAACCGTATCTACTTCGATATGATCTGTATCTGGAGAATATTGATTCTGAAAATTGTTAATTGAGTGACTTACATTCTGAACGTTTGGCGGAGAAAAGAATTTTAGTCTCTCTTCTCTTATCCACATCGCCTTTTCTACCAGTTGTAAGTGCTTTTCGTTTAGCCCGCTTAAGTCATAAGATTGAACCGGTTGCTTTCCACCCTCCACGTAGCCGCATGTGGCCGCAAGGCCGAGGCGATCTTGAATTTCTTGGAAGTGCTTTATCGCTCTCGGTGTCGGGTCGACGATCACGACCTTTGCATTATACTTGGCGGCAAACTCAACGTCGAAACTTGCGTCTTCGCCAAGGCCGCAACTGATGATTACCGAGTTGTATAGTTCAGGGTAGTCGGCGAATGACCACCCGCCGTAGGTCGTACCCAGGCAAATAATTTCGGCGTTCTTTGTGATCTTTGGGAAAGGCCTGTAATAGAGCTTTTTGACCTTGTGTTTTACTTTTTGTAGAATCGATTTCGCCATGGACGTGTTCCTAATTTATCGGCTTTCGAATTGACCCGGCATATCCTGAATGGCCATTAGATCCACGGCGTATGTGCTACTGGCTAACACTATTAGTCCTAATTTCGGTTATAGAATGAAATATATATATATTGTATTAACTCTCGGTTCGGTCTTCATGGCACAGGTGGCGCACGATTTTTGCAAACTCGTTTGCCGGCGGGTTGGCGGCGAAACCGCTTCGGGTTACGATGCCGGCCCTGCGTTTCCATGACGCGCCTGCGACGGGTAGGGGGGCGATTCCTTTCAGGGCCATGGCTTTGAGATGGCGGACTTCATGGAAACTGAGATAGTTCGAACCGGCGGTTCCGCACAATAGTGTCAGTTTGAACCGGGTCAGTTCAGCGGTTTCGATAATCGCGTCGGGCGGTGGTAAACCGGCGGCGCGGAATATGGTCTCAAGCCGGCGCGCCAAATAGGCTGTTGGGCCCGGCAAAATCCATGGATAGTCGAGAAGGTCCTTCAGTTGTATCTGGGACTTGCGGCGCAGAGGGTGCCGGCGATCGGCAACAACTTGGTATTCGTCGACAAGAAGTGGGGTGCAGGTTAAATCGGGTTCGTCGACGCCTTCCGGGATTGCGGTCAGGACCAGGTCGAGAGGGGTTTCGCGCAGGGCGTCGCGCAAGGTGCCGTCGACGCCGCCATGGATATGCAAACGCACGTCGGGAAAATCGCGCCGAAAGAGGTGCACGGCTTGCGGAACGATCTCGATCAACCAAATTTCTCCGGCGCCAATGCGGACAACACCCGCCCGACCTTCGCGCAATGCCTCGAGTTCATTGGTGGCGTCGGCCATGGTCGAGCGTACCGTGCGGGCGTGGCGCAGGAAGGACTGGCCGAACGCCGTGAGTGCGACGCCGCGTGCCCCGCGCATGAACAGGGTCGTACCCGTCTCGTCCTCTAGCCGTCGAATGGCCTTTGTCAGGGCCGGTTGTGACAGGTCGAGTTGTTTGGCTGCTGCGGTCAAACTGCCGGTTTCAACAACAGCTAGAAAGTAGCCAATCGTGCGAATCTCCACAATAGACATTCCATATGGTTATGTCATGGTTAACTAATAGCTGTAGATGAGATGAGAGGCAACCCACTATAGTCCAATACCCGCGATGGAATACCTGACAAGGGGCCTGGACGGGCCGCACCCGCGGCAGGGCGCAAGAACGGGGCGAAGCAACTGCATGAATTCCCCTCCAAACGTTCTTTTTCTATTCTCCGATCAGCATTGCCAATCCGTAGCCGGTTGTTATGGCGACTTCGTTGCGGAAACACCCAATTTGGACCGGCTTGCCGCCGCCGGCGTTGTATTCGACAATTGCTACACACCGTCGCCAATCTGTACGCCTGCCCGGATGTCGATGTTGACCGCTCGGTATCCTTATCGCCAACAAGTTTGGACGAATGAGGATATGCTGGCGTCGGATATTCCGGCATTCCCTCACGCCCTCGGTGCTGCGGGCTATAGACCTGTTTTGGCGGGGCGGCTTCATGCGCTTGGGCCAGACCAATTCCACGGGTATGTTGAACGTCATATTGGTGATCACGCGCCAAACTGGCCGGGTGGGCCAGGGCATGACCTTGGTATCTTGCGCGGCACCAATAACCCAACCAGCGAAAGTATTAAGATGTCGGGCGCGGGGCAAAGCGCTTATGAACTACTTGACGAAGCAACCCGTGATGCCGCGATTGAGCAACTCCGCACATTTGCTGATGAGCAACAAAACGGTGGGACCGAACCATTCTCTCTAACCGTGGGATTCATGTTGCCCCATCCACCCTATGTCGCCAGGGAAGCTGATTACCGACGATTTGAGGGCAAGGTCGCGCCGCCGCGTATCCCTGCACAAGATGCTGAATCATGCCATCCATTTTTGCGATATTGGCGCGACGAAAGGGGGGTTGACGATTTTCTTCCCGAAGATTGCACGCGCGCCAAAACTGCATATTACGGTTTGACGTACCGGCTCGACTGTATGCTCGGAAAGGTCCTGGATACTTTGGAAGAGCTAGGGCTTACTGACAACACGTTGGTCATTTACAGCTCGGACCATGGGGATCAAATCGGCGAACGCGGTATGTGGTGGAAACATACGTTCTGCGACCAATCCGCTAAGGTTCCATTGGTGATGTCATGGCCCGGTGTGTTGCCGGCGGGTGAACGGCGGGAACAGGTCGTTGATCTACTTGACGTCACGGCAACAATACTTGACGCAGCCGCCGCACCGGAACTACCAAATAGCAATGGCCGTAGTTTCCTTGGCGTTGCCAAGGACTCAGTTGCGCCCTGGAGAAACCGGGTGTTCTCGGAATATTGTATGGATGCGGGTAGCAATTTCACGAACGGCCGATCGATTCAGCAGCGCATGGTACGCGACGGTCCGTGGAAATTGATCTACTACGCCGGGTACCCGAGCCAACTGTTCGATCTTTCCGAAGACCCTGACGAGTTGAATGATCGAGCAGCCGATCCTGCCTGTAGGTCAATCCTCCAAACGTTGACAGAAGCTGTGCTCGCCGACTGGGACCCGGAATTTATCGCAAGACGAATGGAGAGCCGCGCCGCGGAGAAGAACTTAATTACCCGATGGGTAAGAAGGACTGTTCCGGCGGATGTCATTCGCTGGGCAATAAAGCCGGAACAGAATCGCCTGGACTGAGAGAACAGGACCGCATGTTCGACTGGCGCCGCGTATTAGACATAACCGAGGAGGCAATATGGTTCGTCGCTTGGGCCATGAACCGTATTTTATAGAATCAATCGTTCACTAAACCCGGTACGCGACCGTCATCGAAGAGATCATGCGTTGCGACTACCTGGAAATACCGCCACTTGAAAGGGAGGAAAGAAAATGAGATCGACGTTAAAATACGGCATGGTAATATTCGCAACGATCTCCGCTATGTTTTCCGTGTCGGCGATGGCGCAGGAATACCCTAGCCAGCCTATCAAGATAATTGTTCCGGCCGGGGCTGGTGGTGGGACGGACGTATTGGTTCGGACTATCCAGCCATATCTTGAGGAAGAACTTGGGGCCGAAATTGTCGTTATTAATGTGCCAGGGAGTGGATCGGTTGCCGGCAGCCGACGCGTCAAAGATGCTGAGCCAGACGGTTATACGATTCTGGTCAATCATACGACACTGCTAACAGCGATGGCCACGGAAAAAGCGGATTTTGGCCTTGAGGATTTTATCGTTTCTGCCATTGCAATTGAAGTACCGCTTGTTGTCGTTGTTCCCGATGAGTCGCCGGTCGATAATTTGGCAGACCTTTGGACGCTTGCGAAAACGCCGGATAGACCATTGATCGCTGGTGTTAACCTCGGAGCCGTAAACCATTTTTCTCTTCTAATGGTCGAAGACGCTTTTGATGATGTGGCGTTCCGTTATGTGCAAACAGGCGGTGGGGCGAAGACCTCAGCAGCGTTGCTTGGTAATCGTATCGATGTGGGTGTCTTGGCGGGTTCCGAGGCAAAATCCCTCTTTGAATCCGGCGACATTAAAATAATCGCAGCGTTGACGGAGAGCCGAATTCCGTATTTACCCGACGTGGCGACGGCTGTAGAGCAGGACGTTAACGCGGTACTGGGGGCCAAGTATTCCTGGTTTATGCCTGCTGGTACCGCCGATGACAGAGTAGAGGTTTTTTCGAAAGGGCTGCGCGATGTGCTGGAAAACACGCCAGAGCTGAGATCGACTTTCGAAGAACGTGGTTTTATTCTGACGCTCATGTCAGGGCCAGATGCTACAGTTCAAAACAGTGCCCTTATGTCTAGACTGAATGACATTGCGGCGACCCTACAATAGCAGACTCGCGGGGGGGAGCGCGAGGGGGATGGTCATATAGGAGGAAGTTGACGTGTGGACGTCGATGTTTGTGGTCTTTGACGCGTTGACTTTCTTCTACATCGTTCTTGGGGTTGTTCTCGGCATTGTCGTGGGCGCGATTCCCGGACTTACCGCGAGTATGTTGATTGCCTTGACGCTACCCCTAACGTTTTCGATGGGGGCGATTGATGCAATATCGTTGCTGGTTGCGATGTATGTCGGTGGCGCTGCGGGGTCTCTTATAACCGCAATTTTGATTCGCATGCCTGGTACACCGGCTTCGGTGATGACGACTCTGGATGGCTATCCGATGACCCAAAAGGGTCTCGCTGGCTTGGCGCTTAGCCTGGGGATCGGGGCCAGTTTTATGGGGAGTGTCATATCCTGGGTATTTCTGATCCTTTTGGCACGTCCACTTAGCGAACTAGCGGTAAATTTCACAGATTTTGATTTTTTTGCCATGGTTGTAATGGCGCTATTTCTAATCGTTCTTCTAAGCAAGGGAAATATGCTTAAGGGGCTTATCGCGGGGCTCTTGGGCGTTTTGGTCGCGCTGCCCGGTATTGATCCGATTGGCGGAAACTATAGGTTTACATTTGGGGTCGTGGCTCTGCGGGACGGGTTTGCTTTACTGCCTGTACTTGTCGGCCTATTTGCCGGTAGCCAAATATTGAACGAGCTAATATGCCCGAGCGAAAGTAGTGGGTTAGCGGGCGCTCAGAAGACACAGGCGAGTGTGAGGCTCCGCCGAAGGGATTTGCAGCGCCACTGGGGTACCGTGCTGCGGTCGTCGGTAATTGGTACTTGGATTGGTATACTGCCTGGTGTCGGGGCAAATATAGGCTCGGCCGTGGCCTACTCGGTTGCCAAGACATTCTCCTCTACACCTGAGGAATTTGGAAATGGTTGCGAGGAGGGCGTTGTTGCATCGGAGTCGGCCAACAACGCAACGGTCGGCGGGGCCCTGGTTCCCCTCATTTCCCTGGGCATCCCGGGAAGTATAGTTGATGCGTTGCTGTTGGGTGGGCTCATCATACATGGGCTGCAACCGGGCCCGAATCTGTTTCGTAACAGTCCAGATTTTGTCTATGCGATATTTGGTACGATGCTATTGGCCAGCGTCTTGATGCTTATTGTTATGTATTTTACAACGGCTTGGATCGCGAAGATTGCGATGGTTCCGCCGAAGTTTCTACTACCGGCGTTAGTGGTCCTTTCCATCGTCGGGTCATTTACCCTCGCGAACAATTGGACAAACGTAGTAGTTATGCTTGCTTTTTCAGTTGTTGGTTTCTTCCTTGAGCGAAACAACTATTCCCTGGCACCGTTCGTCATAGGTCTCGTGCTGGCGCCGATTGCGGAAACATCGTTTCGAGCTGCGACCATGTACACGGACGGCCAAATGGTTCCTCTTATATTTACGTTGGTGCCGATGGTCAGTGTGGCGCTGACCATCGTAATGACTGTTTTTATGTTTCGCGTGAATAGAGATGTCTGAGCGTTCTAAAGGGCCTATGTTCAGTTGGAGGACGTTTCTTTTAGTTGCCCGAGGGCTGTATGTTGAATTAGCTATTCTGGCCGTTTGTGGGGCGATAATATCGGAAACGGGAAAGACAAGCGGGCCGGTCTTTGATGTTGTTGGGCCGGATTTTATTCCGCTATCTGTGGCCTATATGATTATTGGTCTAACGACTCTTCAAATAGGCATGCGTTTTTTGGGTGGTGCTGGTGGACCTATTTTCGTCGAACAAAGCCGTTCGCGAATTTTGAAAGCTGACTATTTTTGGGTCCTTGGGTTTTGCGTTACGACGGGCCTGTATGTTGTTGTTCTCTCAGCTCGAGTAATGCCCTATTATATGGCGACGGGTTTGTTTGTTGTTGCGACCACGGTAATCTTGGCTCGTCGTGTTGAATGGCGGGACATATGGCGAGGGGCGGTTATTGGAATAGTACTTGGCGTTGTGTTGCAAACAATCTTCACCCAGATTCTTGTCATTGACCTGCCGACATAGTGGGGCGATACTGGTGGCTCGTGCCGCCAAGTCGGTATTGACGGTGGGGGTCGCGCCGTGGGCGAAGGGAGACCAGACGATAAACATACGGCCGTCGCGTCGGCTGGCGTAATTCAGTGCACAACAGGCTGTGGCGGGCGAAAGCATCACTATGGTCACCCGAGGCGTTTTTTGTTTTCAGCTGGATGTATTTGTCGGCTTTTAGCGGAGTAGTGCGCACTGCACAGTTGGAGTGTGGATGGCTCGAATTTGGGGAAACGGTGGGCGCGGCGGTTTGCGGCTAAAAGAGGATGGAATTACCAGAGCATCGACAATCATAACCGACCTCGATTTTGACCAGGACGGTAAGCAAGTCACTAGGTGAACTTACGGCATTCGCCCGATGATGACGCCTGGGGCATGATGCTGGTCCCGATTGCGGTTATCAAGAACGGCAGGGACCGACCGTGTTGTTGGAAGGGGGTAACCATGGGGATGGATATGAGGGTCCTATAGTTCTAGGGCGCATGATCCGGGAGCTGGACCCGCGCATGAACAAGGCCGACCCCGCTTCGTCCTCCAACCGGGGAATGGCTTTCGTCAAGGCCGGTTGTGTCAGGTCGAGCCGTTTCGCCGCCGCGGTCAAACTGCCGGCTTCGACAACGGCTAGGAAGTAACCAATGGTACGGATTTCCATGTGGGCCATTCCAATTGGTTATGAGATATCTAGCTATTAGCTGTTGCCGGGCAAAGAGGCAAGCTGCACTATGGTTTCCGAGAACAAGAAGCCCCTGGGTAACGGTGGCAGAAACGCGCGGGGAGGGTCATCAATTTGGTCTGTCGCGCAAAATTGAGCGGGTTGCGCGGTGTTGCCTGCCTCATACCGCCGCGTGCGGGAGTTTGAGGGGTGCAGTACACATTCCGGTTTCGTGACGTTTGGCGGCAACAGGATTTGCTACTGGAAGGGGCGTTGCTAACCCTGCAACTGTCGGCGGTGGCGAT
>QIGO01000155.1 GCA_003230015.1 Alphaproteobacteria bacterium
CCAATGCCGACACCGACGGCAACGCCGAGGACGGCCAATCGATAGACCGGGTATTTGATATAGACGGCCGCCCCGGAATCCTTGATGACCGAAATGACCGGCAACTGTGTTGCCCCGAACAGCCATTCCGGCGGCTCGAACTGATAGGTCGTGCCGGTCCAGATCGCCAACATCAAATCGGCGGCGACGATGGAAATGCCGATCGTCACCAGGGTCTGGCGCAATTCATCGCCCGCCATGCGCCGGAAGATCAGGACCTGCATCAACACCCCGCTCATGGCCAGCGCCAGCACCGCCACAAGCAGCCCGAAGAACCAGCTGCCACTCGCCTCGGCGGCTTCAAACCCGATGTAGCCGCCCAAAAGATACATCGAGCCATGCGCCAGATTGACGTTACGCATCAACCCAAAAACCAGCGTGAATCCACTCGCAACGAGAAAATAGAGCCCCGCCAATGTGACCCCATTGAGAAACGTGTTAACGAAGGTTTTCTTGCGCCCCAGGGCGCCAACCAGCCAATCCGGCCAGACCGCGAAAATCATCCACAGGAAAACGGCCGCGGCCAAAAAGATGACGATCGCCCAAAAAGTGTGGCGCTCGATAAACGGCCTCATGGCTCGCGGCGCATGCGCGCGGCCTGTCCGCATACCAGAGGTTGCGGCATCACTTGGGTCCTCCCCCGGGGCGGCACCTCCCTCTTACGTGGAGTACACCCTTCCTCACGCCGGCGACCGGCACCTGGCTGCCTCTTCGTCGCTGGAGCCCAATATGGACTGTCATAAAGGGTGTCGCGAGATGATCGCAATCGCAACGCCTTCACGACCCTGTTTCGGGTAAGATCGGGTAAAGTTCCTCCGCCATGCTATTTTTTCGGGGCGGCGGCCTCGAGAATTCGGCCACGGTGGCGGTCCCATCGTCGAAAGAGCACGCGAGACAAATCATGTCATAGGCGGCGATGGTGCGCACCACCGGGCACATGCCGGACCGCCACCTCGCTTTTAAGACGGGTAAAAATGTGTAAAATCCTCTTCCACAATGGTCGATCTAATGACATGGCGGATCGCTCTGCGATCCCCCGGCGTAACACTCGGGCCGGGCCTGCCGGCGGCTGTCGTCACGGCCGAGCCACGTTTTCGCCATGAGAGAATGCCGGCCGAAATTGGCCTCTTATTACCCACCAACGAAGGCCCCAAACAACTGATCGACGCAGTCGTCGCGGATCCGGCCCGCTGCGGCGACGCCATCCTCGGCCTGTTTATGGCCAATCCTTTCCTCAACATATCCCTGGAGGGTCCAAGACTGACCGGCGCCGGCGTCCGTTGGGTCGCGAACCTTCCCAGCGTCGAACAGCAGGACGAGGATTTCTCCAAACACCTGGCTGACGTCGCTTTGGATCGCGAGCGCGAATTGGACTGTCTTTCCAGATTTCGCGCCCAGGGGTTCCGTATTGCCGTCGTCGTCGCCGATGGACCAGGTGCTGTGGCGGCGGCCGCCATCGAGCCCGACACCATGATCATCCTGCCGCGCGTGGCCGATTTCGCCGCGGCATTCCCCTCTCTTCGCCAGCGCGGTGCGGCGGCGCAGGCCGTCTATGAGGCCACGCGCGCCAACGGCTGGCACGGCCCGATTTTAGGCCTCGGGAAAGCCCGGGAAGCCCAACATCAGGGGCTTTGGCCCGAACGCCTGGACGGCTTGCTCTGCCGCCCGATCCGTGTTTCACATGAAATGAGCTAGCCGGAAAGCCCAAATCGCTTAATCTTGTTATAGAGGGTCTTGCGCGACATCCCCAACGCCTGCGCGGCCCGGGTGCGGTTGAACCCATGGCGCCAGAGGGCATCGACGATCCTGTCCTTCTCGGTGCGGACATTGCCGTCGGCACCGCTCTTTTGCCGCAGCAATGGCAAAAGCTCGGCCGGCTGAACCGGTTCGCTGCGCAACGGCCCGGCCAGCGCCCCAAGAACCGAGCGCAATTCCGCCTCGTTGCCGGGCCAAAGATGGGCCTGCAGGCACTGAATTGCCGCGAATGAAAAGAATGACCGATCCATGCTGGTGCTAAGACTATCGGCTGCCCGGGCGCTGACGATGGCCATAAGATCGTCGATGCGCTCTCGCAACGGCGGCACACGCAGTGTCCAGCCGGCCATATGTGTCACTAGATCGGCTTCCAGCCCGGCTCCCAGCAGGTCCTCCTCCACCCGGCCCGCCATCACCGGTATATCGCAAACCAGCACGACACGCGGCGCCACTGGCAGGGTTCGCCGGGTCCCCGGCGCCCGAAACACACCGTCGCGCAGCGCCCGGGCCAAACGCCGTTGCGTCGCCCCCGGCAGACGGTGTGGTGCATGGATGACCAAAAGGCCGACTTCGCTGTCGGCCAAAGCCGGCCGGCGTTTGGCCAGGGTATCGGGATGCCCGAACAGGATGCTGCGCGCCCGGGCTGGAAAGTCTTCTCCGGCGACGTCGACATGCAGCATGCCTTGGGCACGGGCCGGATCGGCCAAACCGCTCAGGGCTTGCAGAACCGGCATTGGCCCCAGTCCCGGTTCTGCCAGCAGCAGGACGGCGTCGGAGGCCCCCGCCATTGTGCGCAGGCGGCGCAAAAAATCCAGATGGGCCTTCGAGCGGCCGACAAAGCCAAATCTCTGCGACCAGGAAACCAGGCCGGCACTCTCATTGTCTAGCGCCGCCCGCCGCTTGCTGGCTTGGCGAAAGGCGTCGACCTGATCGGCGACGGAAACCTCCAAAGGCATACGGTCGAAGGTGGAGCCGCCCACATAACCGTCGATGGGTGCCAGGGCAAGAATGCGGCCAAGATCTTCCGCCGTCGCGATCGGTCCGCCTTCCAGCAGAAACCGTGTATCCGGGTTGATGCGCTTGACCAGGCGGCCGATCTCGCGGGCCACGGTTGCCACTTCCTCGATCGTCGCCCGACGGCGATGGCCCAGCGCCCCACCCACATTCCAGCCCAGATTGAGGCAAATATGGTCGAGACCCGCATCCGCCGCGAGCCGTGCCTGGGTCCGGGTCGCGCAATAAAACATCGACGTGAGACCCGCATCCTGCGCCGCCCGCAATTGTTCCACCTCGATTTCAATGCCGCGCCCCGCTCGCGCAAGAATCTGCTGCATCGGTCGCGAAAAATGCATACAGCTTGGGAAGTTAACAGCCCCGGCGAATCCGGCGTGGCGGATCGAGTCCGCCTCGGCCACAGGATCGAACCGCGGCCCCCAGACATTGACACCCAGCAGAATCGGCACCCCGCATTGGGCCAGCAATTCCTCCCGCGCAAAGCCGTCCGTCAGGGTCCGTGCGTCAAAGATCGGCAGCATACAAGCAATCGAGGGTGCCCCCATATTGCGCAGCCGGCCAGCACTGATCGCCAGCAGAAAAGCCGCCCCGCCGCGTTCGGCCGCCAGGGCGGTATTCCCCGACCCGATGCACCGATAAGAAATCCAGATTTTCCGCCGATCGCAGTCAACGGCGACCTCCCAGGACCGTCGCGTCCGCTGGATACACGCCGGTCCGAAAACCCCAACGCCGGGCCTCATCTGAGCAAAGCGCGAACATCTGTGACAAATCGCCCGGAAATGACTGTTGAGGCGCCAGTGACATTGACATTTCGCTCGCCCGAAGGTGTATGTCCTTTCTGATCTTCCTGAGTAGCTTCGATGTTTTCTTGGCATAGTGCCACTGATTTTCCCGGCGGCCCGCTTGACCCTCCACGTAATCGCCTCAATAACGAAGTCGCAATGGGCCCGGCTGGGCAGGGCGCAAGGCGCATGACCATGTCGGTATTTGCCGGGGGGTGACGATGAAACGACGCATTTTCTGGGCCGCCGGCGGCGCGCTTTTGGTCGCCGCTGCCGCACTTTTGGCGGCCATAGTGTGGCGGCAGCCGGCGAAGCCCTCAATGGACCCGAACAATGCCGCTTTAGTGGCGCTGGGACAAAGCACCTATGCGCAAAATTGCGCCGCTTGCCACGGTCAAAATCTGCAAGGTCAGCCGGACTGGCAAATTCGCTTGCCCAATGGCCTGCTCCCCGCACCCCCCCACGACGAGTCCGGCCACACCTGGCATCATCCCGACGACGTGTTATTTGACCTGACCAAGAAGGGCCTGGTGCCCCCCAACGCTCCTGATGGCTATGAAACAGCGATGCCGGCCTACGAGGATATCCTTACCGACGCCGAAATAGCGGCGGTGCTGGCATATATCAAGAGCACCTGGCCACCGAATGTTCAAAAACGTCAACGGCGCCTGACCGAGCAGTCGCAACCCTGAGCCGGCAGGGATACCTCCACCGCTGGTGACCGCCGGGCCGCCACCGCCGCGACGTCTCGGATTCGGCTGCCTCAACACCATCCTGCCCTCACTAGATTGTCAAATATCTTGTACGAAGACGCTATTGAACCTGAAGGAGGTATAGGCCCCTATTTAAAGGGCGCGGATCGGCGATGAATCCGTCCTCAGACGAGAAGACTAAGGATGAGAAGTTTAACCATAGCGGCGCTCATCGGTGCCGTGCTGGCGTTAACCTTGGCGGTACCCGGCGTACGGGCCGCGGAGGGCCCGCCCATCTCGGGCTCCGTGCAGAATTTCGACGTCCGGGACGAGCCGGTACCGATGCCGCAAATACCCTTGCAGACAAATCTTAACCAGGACCGGCCCCTCTCGGATTTCCGCGGCAGGGTCATATTGGTTAACTTTTGGGCCACTTGGTGCACCGGGAGTTGGCGTGAGCTGCCGACCCTCGAACGGCTACAGGCCAGGCTTGGTGGTGATAGTTTCACCGTCGTCATTGTCAGCCAGGATGTTGAGGGCTGGCCGGTGATCGAGCCATTCCTCAAGCAGCGCCGCTTCGGCTTCCCTGAAAGCTACTATGACGCCGGTTTCAAGCTCGGAGATGCCGTCAACCTTCCGCCGCAAATGGGGTCGATACTGATCGACGAGCAAGGGCGCGAGGTCGGCCGCCTGGATGGCCCGGCCGATTGGGATACCGACGAAGCGGCGGCACTCATTCAATATTACATAAATGCTGCTAGTGACGGTGCGACATGACGCCATGGCGTGTCCGTCGATGCGGCATGGCAACCTCTTGCGCAGGAGTATGAGATGAGGAAATCGGTTATCGCTGGAGCAGGCATATTGGCGGCTGTTGCCACAATGCTGCTGTTCGAGACCCCTGCCGCGCTCGCCGATGTTCCGCCCATATCTGGATCGGTGCAGAATTTTGTCGCCTTTGACGAGCCGATACCCGCGTCAATCATCCCCTTGAGCACCAGAGACGGCGGCGAACAGACATTCGAGGATTTCCGCGGCAAAGTCGTGGTGGTCAATTTTTGGGCGACTTGGTGCGGCCCCTGTGTGCGCGAGATGCCGACCCTGGCCAAGCTTCAGGAACATTTCGCCGACAACGATGATTTCGCCTTCGTCATCGTTAGTCAGGATCGCGGCGGCTGGAAGGAAATCGCGCGTTTCATGAAAAGGCTGAAGCTGGATTTCCCCAACAGTCTTCTCGATGACAAACTGAAGCTGAGCCGGCCCATGCAGGTGCGCAGCCTGCCCGTCGTGGCCATCATTGACCGCCAGGGCGGCGAGGTCGGCCGCCTCGTCGGTGGCGCCGAGTGGGACTCCCCCGAGGCCATCGAGCTTATCCAATACTATCTGGACGACGACGGCGGTCACGGCACCAGTTGATGCCCCGCGAAACCCGAACAAGGAACGAAGCGATGAAGACGAACGCCCTGCGCTTTGGCCGTCTGCTCACCCTGGGACTGGCGGCGCAAATTATCGCGCTGACCGGCGCTTTCGCTCAGACCGACGGCGCCGCCAGCGACTGGGACGGTTCGCTTGACGAAGTCCCGGCCCGCGCCCGGCTCATCGCCGCCACCACCGGTGTCGGCCAGTTGGACGAGCTCCGCGTCGGCATTGAAATTGAGCTGGAGCCGGGGTTCAAGACCTATTGGCGCACCCCGGGCGGCCCGGGTTTCCCCACGTCCATAGATTGGGAGGGCAGCACCAACCTGGATACGGCGGCGTTCAAATGGCCGGCGCCGACCCGGTTCGACGTTCTCGGCTTCGATTCCTTCGGTTATATAGACCACGTCATTTTCCCCATTGAAATAATTCCCATAGAGATCGGCCAGCCGGTCCAACTGCGGGCCAATGTCGGCTATCTTGCCTGCGACGATATCTGTGTGCCCATGTCGGCCGATTTGACGCTTGACCTGCCGGCGGGACCGGCAGCCCCCTCCCAGTTCGCCAATCAGATAGATCAGTTTCGTGCCAGGGTCCCGGTGACCGACGGCGTCATGGTGGGACTCAATTTCGAAGGCGCCGGGCTCCAGGGCACGACCGACGCGCCTCTCGTACAGATCGCTTTCAGCGCCACTGAACCGTTCGTGTCGCCCGATGTATTTGTCGAGGGCCCGGAAGAGATCTTCTTTGGCCGGCCCGAGATGCGCCTCGATGGCAATACAGTGGTCTTCACCGTGCCGGCCGAGGACGCTTTCGGCGAGGAACAGGTGAACATCTCCGGCCAGCCGTTGCGGGTTACCCTGGTCGAGGGTGGGCGCGCCTTGGAGGCGCGCATCAACCCGGAATGGGGCGGATTCGACGTCGCCGCACTCAGTCCCGCGATAGCTTCGGGCGGCGGGGTAGGAATCGGTGGACTGGGCGCCGCTGGCGCCGCTGGCGCGACTGGCGCCGCCGGCCTGTCGATTTTTGCCGTCCTCGTTTTTGCCCTGCTCGGCGGCATGATCCTCAACATCTTTCCCTGTGTGCTGCCGGTGCTGTCCATCAAGCTGTTGTCGGTCGTCGGTCACGGCGGTGGTAGCACCCGCGAGGTTCGCACCGGTTTTCTGGCCTCTGTTGCTGGCATTATTGCCGCATTTCTTGTTCTCGCGACCCTTGTCGTCGGTTTGAAGGCGGCTGGGCAGACGGTCGGCTGGGGCATTCAGTTCCAGCAACCGCTGTTCCTGGTTGGCATGATCCTCCTCCTGACCCTTTTCGCCTGTAACATGTGGGGCCTGTTCGAGATCCGTCTGCCGGGTCTCGTATCTGACACGGCCGTTCGGCACTCGGGTGGAACAAGTCTGAAGGGGCATTTTTTCTCCGGTAGTTTCACCACTCTCCTGGCGACACCGTGCACCGCACCTTTCCTGACCACCGCTATCGGTTTCGCGCTAACGCGGGGTATTGGCGAGGTTTACGCCGTTTTCACTGCCTTGGGAGTAGGCTTGGCGATGCCGTTCATATTAATTGCGGCCTTCCCCAAAATGGTCACCAAACTGCCCAAGCCGGGTCCCTGGATGATCACGGTCAAGAAAGTGCTGTCCCTGGCGCTGGTGGCGACCGCGGTATGGCTGCTGTCAGTCATGGCGGCACAGGTTTCCCTACTCACCGCATCCACCGTGGCCGCCTTGATGGTCGTCGTCGCATTGATCTTTGCCATGCGCAAATTCATACCCGCGCGCGCCGGCCGGGCAGTACCGGTGGCGATCGCGGCGGTCGCCATATTCGCCTTCGCCACGCCGGCACTTCTGCCCCGTTCGGAGGTTGCATCAGCCGGCGTCGAGGTGCGCGCCGAGGTCGCCTATCAACCCTTTGATCCGGCGGCCATCCCGGCGCTGATATCCACCGGCAAAGTCGTATTTGTCCATGTTACCGCCGATTGGTGCATAACCTGCAAGGTCAATGAGAAACGTGTCCTCGAGGTTGGTGACGTCGCCTCGGCCCTGGCCAGGGACGATATAGTTGTCATGGAAGCCGACTGGACCCGACCGAACGACGATATCGCCGCCTACTTGGCAACCTTTGACCGGTTTGGTATTCCGTTCGACGTTGTTTACGGTCAGGACACGCCCAATGGCAAAACCTTGCCGGAGCTGCTGACGGCGAACGCGGTTTTGACCGCCCTGGGTAATGCCAGCCCCACCCTGCGGCTGGCCCTAAACTAAGATCGCGAGCGATCGCGGTCGACCCCGAGGAGGGGCAATGCCCAAACGATTGTTGGCTTTTCTGCCGGCTTTGATTGCTGTTGGCGTCGGTGGCTTTTTTCTATGGGCGCTGGTCTCGGGTCGTGACGCTTCCATCCTGCCGTCAGTGCTCATTAACGAACCGGCGCCGCAATTCGCTTTGGCGCCGGTCGAGGATGTCGACCGGCCGGGCGTCAGCCGGGAAGACCTTTTGGGGCAGGTGACTTTGGTCAATTTTTTCGCTTCCTGGTGCATACCCTGTCTGGCGGAACACCCACTGATCACCCGCATGGCCGAGGATGGCTTGCCGGTGTTCGGCATCAACTACAAGAACGAGCCGACGGAGGCGCGCAATTGGCTGCGTAAATATGGCAACCCCTACACACGCATTGGATCGGATTACGACGGCCGCACCGGCATCGAGTTCGGCGTCGTCGCCTTGCCGGAAAGCTTTGTCATCGATCAAAATGGAGTGATCCGCTACAAGCAAGTTGGCGTGATTACGCCCGATGATTTGGAGAACATAATCCTTCCTCTGATTGCGGTGCTGCAAAAGGAGGGGGTTGCGAACGAAGGCGCCGATCCGCTTTAACCTGCAGGTGGTAAAGGAATTGGCTTCGTCAGGTCGTTAGCCTGTATTGAAGCCTCAAGACAATAACGCGGAGATGTCCCATGCCGCAGCGTTGGCTTTCGGCTTTGCTCCTGTCCATGGCCATGTGGTTTGCGACGCCCGACAGCCTAGCGGCGGCCGAACACCCGTTTGTGCTGACGCCCCAACTGAAGGCCCAGCTTGCGCAACTGGACGTCCTGCGCGGCGCCGACTTCGATCCGTTGGATTTCGGCGGCAAGGCCGTCCTGGTAGGTTTTTTTGCTAGCTGGTGCGTGCCTTGCCGCAAGGGTTTCATCGAGCAGCGCAAGCTTCTCGATCGGCTGGGCCGCGACCGCCTGAAGATCCTAGCCGTCAACTGGTTCGAAGATGCCACCCGCTATCCCGGTGAATCCATGCGGCTCAACCGTCTCCTCGATCGCATAACCCCCGGCATCACGGCCCTGGAGGGCAACCAAGCGGTCTATGACGCTTTTGGCCGTTTCCGCGGTCTCCCGGCAATATTCGTGTTTGATCGCACGGGTCGGGAGATCTATCGGTTCATGTATCTTGGCGGCCCCGGTAACGTTAACGCCGACTACCAGACAATCCGCACCCTGCTCGAAGCTCTCTCCTAACGGTATCGCCTCACACATTGTTGAGTCACGGTGACCAATATAGGTGCTTCGACTGGTTTATGATCAGAAACGCTTAACACGCCGGGGAACCGTCTCCGCCAACCTTGGGAAAGCCGCAATGACCACTGCAAGAACAGCCACGACCCGAATCGCGGTCGGATTCGCTATGGGCCTTATGGCCCTCACAGCGTCAAGTTTAAGCCAGGCCCAGCCGCAGCTCTGGCAGTCCGAATGGCCACGCACGGACTTCGACAACACCAGCATCGACTACAGCGAGATCCTGTCGGGCGGTCCGCCCAAGGACGGCATCCCAGCGATCGATGATCCCCAATTCGGGACCATTGCCGATGGCGAGGCATATCTCGCCGATACCGAGCCGGTCGCCAGCATCGTGGTCAATGGCAACGCCCGCGCCTATCCCATTTCGATCTTGATGTGGCATGAGATCGTCAATGACGAGTTCGACGGCCTGCCTGTGTCGATGACCTTCTGTCCCCTGTGCAACTCCGTCATTGCATTCGATCGGCGCGTTGGCGATCAGGTGCTGGACTTCGGCACCACCGGCAAACTGCGTTTTTCGGACTTGGTCATGTATGACCGCCAGACGGAGAGCTGGTGGCAACAGTTCCTCGGCGAGGCTGTCGTCGGCGAAATGACCGGACAGTTATTGAAAATGATTCCGTCACGGACGGAGTCTTTCGCCAAATACAAAGAACGCTTCCCCACCGGCGAGGTCATGCTGGTTCCCACTAATTTCCGCCGGTCGTATGGCGAGAACCCCTACGTCGGATATGACAGCTCAGCGCAACCCTTCCTATTTCGCGGTGAGTCTCCCAAGGACATCGCGCCTATGGCTTATGTCCTCGCCATTGGCAAGGAGGCATGGAGCTTGGATCTTCTTAAGGAACAGCGCCGCATCGAGATGGATGATGGCACTGTCATCACCTGGGAGCCCGGCATGAATGCGAGTATGGACGCCCGGGTGATCTCGCAAGGGCAAGATCTGGGCAATGTTGCCGTGCAGCGGCGCAACGCCGACGGAGAAATGGTAGACGTCGTACACGACCTCACTTTCTCCTTTGCCTTCAATGCGTTCAACCCCGGCGCACCGATCTATCAGGCATGGCCGCCGGAAAGTTAAGCAGATAGCGTATGGCGCCAGAGCTTATTGTTACAGCTAGAGTGTTTCCAGGAAAAGCGGACACCGCTTTTCCGCCAGCAAACACGCTAAATGGTTTTGAGTCCATCAAAACCAGACCCTGGGGCAATGGCGCCATCACGCCACCCACGATGAGCATCTTCATGCGACTCATCCCATCAACCACCCACGGGAAGGTTATAGCGGGTGGCTTGATTGCGGTGCTGCTGATCGCTTTCATCGTCACAAGACAGTCGGGCGAGGCGTCGTTTGCCACCAAATTTGCCTGGCCACAAACCGATTTCTCCCAATTTTCTCCCAATCGAATGTTGATTTCGGTGAGATCCTGTCCGGTGGTCCGCCCAAGGACGGTATCCCATCGATTGACGATCCAATATTCGCCACCATCGCCGACGTAAAAGACTTCCTCACCGATACCGAGCCGGTCGCCAGCATAGTCATCAACGGCGACGCTCGGGCCTATCCCATGTCGATAATGATCTGGCACGAGATCGTCAATGACGAGGTCGGCGGTGTCCCCGTATCCATGACCTTCTGTCCCTTGTGCAATTCCGTCATCGCCTTCGACCGGCGCGTCGACGGCCAAATTCTGGACTTCGGAACCACCGGAAAACTGCGTTTTTCGGACCTGATCATGTATGACCGGCAAACCGAGAGCTGGTGGCAACAATTCATCGGTGAAGGCATTGTCGGCGAGATGACGGGACAGCGCTTGCAGATGATACCCTCACGCACGGAATCATTCGCGCGGTTCAAGGAACGCTTCCCCAACGGCCAGGTCCTGCTCCCGCCCCAGGGTGCGCGACGCTCATACGGCCAGAACCCCTATGTCGGATACGACTCGTCGTCGAAGCCATTCATGTTCCGTGGAAAGTCGCCCGAAAACATCGCGCCCATGGCCTACGTCGTGGCTGTTGGCGACCAGGCCTGGAGTCTCGATCTGCTCAAAAAAGACCGTCGTATCGAGACCGGCAACGGCCTGATTATTTCCTGGGAGCCGGGCATGAACTCAACGATGGACGCACGGGTAATTTCCCAGGGGCAGGATCTCGGCAATGTGGTTGTACAGCGCCGCAATACCGCCGGAGAGTTGGAAGACGTCGTGCACGACCTCACTTTTTCCTTTGCTTTCAACGCCTTCAACCCAGGCGGCACAATCCATCAATAGGCGCCACGACCAAACAAGTGGCTGCGGCGTAGAACTTCGAATCCGGATTGGCGAAGCACGTAAAACCGATCACTCATCTTCCTCCGTGCCGCGGAACGAACCGATAAGCATCACCGCCACGCCAATGAAAATAGCGGTATCGGCAAGGTTGAAGGTTGGCCAGCGATATTGTCCCACAAAGAAATCCAGGAAATCCGTCACGGCCCCGGCCCGGACGCGATCCAATATATTTCCCAGCGCGCCGCCGACAATCATGCCAATGCCGATAACATCCCATACCGCGGTTGACCGCCACAGCCAAACCAGCAGGAAGATGACAACGGCAAGCGACAGAGCCGTGATCACCATCGGACCGGCCGGTCCCAGGCCGCTTAGAAAGCCGAAACTCACGCCTCGATTATAGCCCAGGACCAGGTTGAAGAACGGTGTCACCGGGATGATCCGCGGCGGATCCATCACCACGGCAACCATCAGCCACTTGGAGAACTGGTCGACGCCCAGCGCCACCAACGCAATCAGCAGTCCTTGTTTGACCTGGCGCGTCGGCGCCAATACCCGCGCGGCTATGCTCGCCCTGGCTTTCATCGAACTCCCTCATCTCTACGTTCCGGCCCGGAGTGTAGATGTATGTTTTCAAGAATGCCCCAAGAAAATCCGCCACCCGGCGCCATCACCGGGTCCGCCTTGTCCTCGGGTCTAGTGGGCTTCTTCGGGTTCGAGGTGGTTTACATGCAGGCATTGTGAATGATCGCTTAACACCTCGATGACACGGCAGTCGGCAACCTGGCCCCCCGCGCATTGCTCGACCATTCTGTTTAATTCCGCCTTCAGGGCCAGCAACCGTGCGATCCGGCTTTCGACTTCCTGCAGTTGGGATCGGGCGATACTGTCCGCTGAATCACAGGGCTGCTCGCCGCTATCGGCCAGTCTCAGCAATTGTCGGATCGCTTCGAGGGGAAAGCCCAGCTGCCTGCCATGGCGTATAAAAGCCAGCCGCTCGATATGCCGTGCCCCGTAGCGGCGCTGGTTACCCGCCGTTCGGTCAGGCGTCGGCATCAGCCCGACTTTTTCGTAATACCTGATGGTCTGGACCTTGCAGCCGGTGTCTTTGGCCAGCCGCCCTATCGTATAGCTTTGTTCCATCATCGAAATTTTTCCTTGAACCTACAGTCGCTGTAGCTCCTATATTTAGAGCTAACACGGTTTCCGGACCAGGTCAAAGGCAGAAAATCCCCAAAACCCGGGAGATTCCTCCTCTGAAATAGGTCGCCGGGGCCCGTATCTGACATTCCTTTTAGCTCAAATAGACATTGGGCTGGAGTATTTCCATGTCAACGCACCAAAAGCACCAACACAGCCACAAGCCCGAAACCCAGGCATCGTCTGGCGGCGATTGCTGCAGCACGGCAGTATACAACATCGCCGGCACCGCCGGTTCGAGCCGATATCGTTACACTTTCGCGGTTCAGGGGCTCGATTGCGCCGAAGAGGTCTCGGCGCTCAAAAAGGTGGTTGGACCGGTCGCGGGCGGGCATGAGCATCTGGCTTTCGATGTCCTCAACGGCCGCATGATGGTGCTCGAAGACGCCGGCACGGTAACCGCCGAGGAAATTCGTAAAGCGGTGCAAAGGACCGGCATGAGTGCCGTCGAATGGCGCGAGGGCGACGTTGAGGCCAAGCAGGCGAGCGAGAGGCACCACCGTGTTCAAACCTGGCTGACAGCACTCAGCGGCGTGTCCCTATTCACCGGATTAGCCCTGCATATCTGGCTCGCCGGCGGCTTTGGCGCCCATGACGGGCAGCCGACGCCGTTGCCTGAAATCATTGCCTATATCTTGGCTATTGGATTCGGCGCCCGCTTCGTCGTCGTCAAGGCCTGGTATGCCGCCCGCGGCCTGCGGCCGGATATGAACTTGCTCATGGTCATCGCGGTCTCCGGCGCCATCGGCATCGGCGTCTGGTTTGAGGCGGCGGCAATCAGTTTCCTGTTCGCCTTGTCGCTGCTGCTGGAAAGCTGGAGCGTCGGTCGCGCCCGCCGCGCCATCGC
Organism: Alphaproteobacteria bacterium; assembly: GCA_003230015.1. GTDB lineage: Bacteria > Pseudomonadota > Alphaproteobacteria > UBA6615 > UBA6615 > SZUA-147. The sequence goes on from QIGO01000155.1 coordinate 13,576, forward strand.
TCAATTGCTCGATCTGGCGCCGCCCACGGCGCGCGTAATATTCGATTCCGGCGAGGAAAAAGAAGTTCCGGCGGCCCAGGTAGCGGTCGGATCGCGCTTTGTCGTCAAGCCGGGGGAGAAAATCGCCCTCGACGGCACGGTCCTGATGGGCATCAGCGCTGTGAACCAAGCGCCCATCACCGGCGAGAGCGTCCCGGCCTTGAAGGAGCCCGGCGCCGATGTTTTCGCCGGCACCATCAACGGCGAAGGCGCCATCGAGGTGGAAAGCACCAAGGCGTCCAACGATACCACGCTGGCGCGTATCATCCGCCTGATCGAGGAAGCCCAGGGCCGCCGCGCCGCCGCCGAGCAATGGGTTGAAAAATTCGCCCGCGTCTACACGCCCCTGGTCATCGTCCTGGCGATCGCCGTGTTTGCGCTGCCGCCGCTGCTGTTCGGTGGCATATGGGCCGAGTGGTTCTATCGCGCGCTGGTATTGCTGGTGATTGCCTGCCCCTGCGCCCTGGTGATTTCGACGCCGGTCAGCATCGTCTCCTCGCTGGCCGCGGCCGCCCGTCAGGGCGTGCTGGTCAAGGGCGGCACATATATCGAACAGCCCGCCCACCTCAAGGCCATCGCCTTCGACAAAACCGGAACCCTGACGCGCGGCGAGCCGGCTGTGGCGGGTATCATCCCGCTCAACGGCCACACCGACGCCGAACTGCTGGAGCGCGCCGCCGCCCTGGAGGCACGCTCCAGCCATCCTCTTGCCCAGGCGATCCTGGACCGCGCCGCCCGCGCCAACATCGCGGTAACACCGGCGCAGGATGTGCAGGTGCTGCCGGGCAAGGGCGTCACCGGACGTTTTAAGGGTGAGGAATTCTGGCTCGGCTCCCATCGCTACTTGATGGAGCGCGGCCAGGAGACGGCCGAAACCAAGGCCCAGGCCGAGGTGCTGGAACGCCAGGGACGGACGGTTGTGGTGATCGGCAGTGACTCGCATGTTTGCGGTCTGATCGCGGTCGCCGATACGGTTCGCCCGGCTGCCCGAGAGGTCATCGCGGCATTGCGTGCCCGCGGGGTCGAGCATCTGATCATGCTCACCGGCGACAATCGGGCCACCGGCGAGGCCATCGCCCGCGAAGTCGGCATCGACGAGGTTCATGCCGAACTGCTGCCCGAGGACAAGGTCGCGGCGGTTGAGGCGTTGGTCGAAAAATACGGCACGGTGGCGATGGTCGGCGATGGTGTTAACGACGCGCCGGCCATGGCACGGGCGAGCTTTGGCATCGCCATGGGCGCCATGGGCAGCGACGCGGCCATCGAGACCGCTGATATCGCGCTGATGACCGATGATTTGGCCAAATTGCCGTGGCTGGTCGGCCACTCCAAACGAACGCTGGCCATTATCCGCGCCAACATCGTCTTTTCGCTGGGCGTCAAGGCTGCCTTCGCCATCCTCGCCTTTGCCGGCATTGCCACCCTGTGGGGGGCCATTGCTGCCGATGTCGGCGCTTCGCTCTTGGTCGTCGCCAACGCCATGCGACTGCTTAACCAACGGCAGATGACCAAGGAAAAGCCCCCCTCACTGGCGGCGGAGCCTGCTCCTGCCCAGCGCATGGCCCATGGGCATTAATAATTGCCGGCATTGATCGAGAACAATGCCGGCTGGACACGATCAGGGCTATAGAAGCCTTTGGACCGAACAACATGCCGACCCAATGAGTATCGGTGCGGAGTAGTAAAATGACTGATCAAGAACCTCGCCGGAATACACTTAGCGTTAGACCCCTTGCATTATTCACCGCCATCGCTATCGCCGGGGGCATCGCCACCGCATCACTCTCCGGGGCGGCAAACGCCGCCGCGATCACCGTTTACAAGTCCCCTTGGTGCGGTTGCTGTGCAAGTTGGGCGGAGCGTCTAGAGGCCGAAGGCCACACCCTGACGATCAATGACGTCGAGGACCTGGGCCAAATCAAGAAGTTGGCCGGCGTTCCCGAAGAACTGCAAGCTTGTCACACCGCCTCGGCGGAGGGTTATATCATCGAGGGCCACGTACCGGCCAAGGAGCTCGCACGGCTACTCGCCGAACGCCCGGAGGCCAGGGGACTTGCCGTTCCGGGCATGCCGGGCGGATCGCTCGGTATGGAAGGCGGCGAGCCGGAGCCTTACGACGTCTTGCTCTTTGATGCCGATGGCACGACGACTGTCTACGCGCAATACTGAGGACGACGCCCGGTCGGTATATTGGTGACCCGCAAAGCAGCCCCCCGCTCCATCAACGGCCATGAATAACTCGAGATCGATAGAATCGACACACGTCTTGAATGCTGCGGCGGCAGGCTTTCGCGGAAACGGCCTGGATAACGGGATGAACTCTTGGCTGGATGGTCCATCGACGTGCTGAGAGCAAGGCATTTGATCGCGTTGGCTGTGTTGGCCTTCGGTTTGTTGGTTGCCCGCGGCGCCCAGGCGCATGGCGTCCTACGGCCCGATCAAAATCTTTGGACGGCTTGGAATCTTACCCCGGAGGTCACGCTCGGCACGCTGCTCGTGGCCGGCCTCTACATGACCGGTCTCTGGCGCCGGCAATATAAAACCGATCGCGCGCATCCCTGGCGGCATTTCTCCTTCTTCATCGGGCTCGCGGCGATCTTTCTCGCCCTTCAATCTCCCATCGACGCCATTGCCGAACGGATATTTCTGGTCCATCAGGTCCAGCACCTGTTGTTGCGCATGATCGGCCCGCTGGCGCTGTTCCTGGCCGCCCCGCAGGCGCTTCTGATCGCCGGCACGCCCGCTTGGGCACAACGCCGAATTGTCGCGCCCATCCTCACCAATGGCACCGTTCGCAACCTCTTCGGTATGCTCACTCATCCAGCACTGGTGACGGCACTTTTCATCGGCACCCTCTATTTCTGGCAGATTCCCCGCTTCCATAACCAGGCCCTGCTAAACGACGCCATGCACTACCTCATGCATGTCAGTATGTTGATTCCGGGTCTGTTGTTTTTCTGGCGTATTTTCGATTCCCGACCGGCGCCCAAGGGCACCCGTTACGGCGTGCGCATTATGATGCTGTGGGTGATGATCCTCTCCAATATCGTCATTGGCTCCTATCTTGCGTTCAAGCAAGTGGTCCTTTACTCCGCCTATGCCGAACTCGGCCGTATTTGGGATATTTCTGCTCAAGCGGACGAGCTTTTCGGCGGCGCATTTATTTGGATACCCAGCAGCATGATGGGTGTTGTTACGGTCCTGATCGTGGTCCATATGTGGGGAAATCAGGAAACAAAAGACGAGAGCCGCCGCACTACCAGATTGCTGCGACAAGGCAATGGGCAAAACAATCTGTCAATAACGGCAGCCGACCTATACCGACAGACAGCCCGAAGAAACCGAGTTATGGCGCTCGGATATGCCAGCTTTGTGATCGTCGTATTCACCACGGCAATCACTATCGGAATATTCAGCCAGATTATGGGCTCTTGAAGGCACCGTCGCGTTTCGCTGGCGTCCCTGCTCGCTCGACGGCAGGTGATTGCAGTTTACCGCCCCGCGCCCCGGCCACAGATAGGGCGAGCTGGCCCCTTGTTGATCGCGGCACGCCAACATTCGCCGGCGCTCGTTCTTGACCGTCACGCGTCGCCCTTGGTTGCCGCCAAGGAGTTCGAACTGCCGCCCGGCCCGCCCTTCGATCGCGACATGCCCGTCTGGATTGTTTGGCAAGTTGCGGGAGCTCCACAGAAACCCAACATGGGCGCCGCGGCTTGAGCCGTCGGCACCAACCACCACCACGCAACCCTGCCGCGGCTCATATGGACTTCCGCCGCCTGCCGCCTCTCCAGGTCCCACCGCTGTTGCTCGGCCTGGGCGGCTTGTAGCCACGCCGGCCCAGCGCCCGTTCGGGCCACGGGATCCGCTGCAACCGTCGCGCGAACGAGCCAGTCCGGCGCCACGGGGCCATGATGGGCGGGAACAATTCGGTAATGACCTTCGACACCAACGGCGACGGCCGCGTGACTCAGGCCGAGATCGACGAATTTCGCAGCAACCGCTTGTCGGAATTCGATACCAATAGCGACGGCAACCTGACATTGACGGAATACCAGGCGCTTTGGCTCGCCGCCATGCGCGAGAAGATGGTCGACCGCTTCCAGGACCTGGATGCTGACGGTAACGCTGTGGTGACGACCGAGGATTTCAAAAGACCATTCGCCAACTTGGTCCGCCGCTTGGATAAGAACGGCGACGGCGATTTATCTCGCGAACACAAAAAGAACGAAGCAATGGAGGAGAAGAAACAGGAATAGGCGACGTCACAAGACACCGTCAACATAACGGCCGATTTTGTAGAACCGCCACTCTGATCAGGCTGCGGCGGTAACGCCACGCAGGTCCAATTCCTCGGCCCTGTGGCAGGCGACGGCGTGGTCTGGGGCAGTCTCGTTGAGCGTCGGCGTTTCGCTGCGGCAGCGATCTGTCGCGTGCGGGCATCGCGGATGGAAGTAACAGCCGCTGGGCGGGTGTGCGGGATCGGCGACATCGCCTTCCAAGACGATGCGTTTCGACCGGGCACGGGGATCGGGCACGGGGACGGCGGAGAGCAGGGCCTCGGTATAGGGATGTTTGGGCGTTTCGAAGAGATCGCTGGTCTTGGCGATTTCGACGATCTTGCCTACATACATGACGGCGACCCGGTCGCTGACATGTTTCACGACGCTTAAATCATGGGCCACAAACAGATAGGACAGGCCCAGGCGGTCCTGAAGCTCCAGCAACAGGTTGACGATCTGCGCCTGTACCGATACGTCCAGGGCCGACACCGGTTCATCGGCGACGATCAGGCTGGGGTTGAGTGCCAAGGCCCGGGCGATACCGATGCGCTGGCGCTGGCCGCCGCTGAAGGCGTGCGGAAAACGATTGATGTAGGCCGCCGGTAGCTGCACGAGTCCCATCAGCTCCTGGACACGCTCTCGTCGCTCGACGAGATTTGTCATGCCGTTGACCAGCAGCGGCTCGCCGATAATGTCCATGATCGTCATGCGCGGGTTGAGGGACGAGAAAGGATCCTGAAAGATCATCTGCATATGCTGGCGCATGGGCCGCAGATCACGCTTGCGCATGGGGCCGAGGTCGAGTGGCTCGCCCTGGTCGATACGGAAATGGATGGCCCCGGCGGTGGGTTCGATGGCGCGTAGAATACAGCGCGATGTGGTGGTCTTGCCGCAACCGCTTTCACCCACCAGGGACAGGGTCTCGCCTTGGCGGATATTGAAGCTGACATCGTCGACGGCACGCACCTGGCCGACCACCCGGCGCAGCAAGCCGCGGCGGATGGGAAAGTGCTTTTTCAGATTCTTGACGTCGAGAATAATCTGGCCCTGTGCAGGGTCCTTGGCGCCGCCGCCATCGCTTGTTTGCTGATCAAACGGCATCGTGCCGGGCCCCGGTATCTTTGCCGGATGGCATGCTTTGGCCGCTCGGGCCGTGATGGAGAAAGCAGCTCACGCCCTGCCTGTCGCCCATGGGCAGAAAGCGTGGGGTCTGACTGTCACAGAGACCCGGTATCGCGACGGTGCAACGCGGGTGGAAGGGGCAACCCGGCGGCCGCGCATAGGGGTGCGGGATAGAGCCTTCGATGGTCGATAATTTAGAGCGCGGCCGCGCCAGGATGCTGGGAATCGAGTTAAGCAATGAGCGGGTATAGGGGTGTTTTGGATTGTGAAAAATATCGTCGACAGGCCCGTTCTCGACCTCTTTGCCCAGATACATGACCACCACATCGTCGGCCATTTCCGCGATCACGCCCATGTCGTGGGTGATCAGAATAATGGCCAGGTCGCGTTCGTCCTGGAGCTGGCGCAGCAAGTCGAGGACCTGGGCTTGAGTGGTAACGTCCAGCGCCGTGGTCGGCTCGTCGGCGATAAGAATGCGCGGGTCGCTGGACAGGGCCATGGCGACCATCACCCGTTGGCGCAGGCCGCCGCTGAGTTCGAACGAATATTCATCGATACGCCGGTCGGGCTTGGGCACCCCCACCATATGCAGCAAATCGATGGCCTTGTTGCGCGCTTGTTTCTTGGTCAGCGGCTGGTGCAGGCGAATGGCCTCGATAATCTGATTGCCCACCGTGTGGTAGGCGCTGAAGGAACTCATGGGTTCTTGGAATACCAGCGCGATTTCAGCACCGCGAATTGCGCGATAGCGATCGCCCTTGGGGTCGAGTTTTGCCAGGTCGATCATCTCCCGCGCGCCGTCCCGGCGCAGCATGACTTCACCGCCGACGACCTTTCCCGGGCTCTCGACAATGCCCAGTATCGAACGGGCGGTGACGCTCTTGCCGCAGCCACTTTCGCCGACGATGCCCAGTGTTTGCTTGCTGAACAAATCGAAACTCGTTCCGTCGACCGCACGAACGACCCCTTCGTCGAGGAGGAAATGGGTCTCTAGGTTGCGCACCGAGAGGATCGGCTCGCGCCTCGGCCGGGCGGGCTCACCCATAGGGATCGGCGGCATCGCGCAAACCGTCTCCCAGGAAGTTAAAAGCCAGAATGACGATGATCACCGGAATGGCGGAAAACAGCAGCCACGGGGCGATGGAAAGCGCTTGCAGATTTTGCGCGTCTTGCAGCAGCACGCCCCAGCTGATGGCCGGCGGCCGCAGGCCAAGCCCGAGAAAACTCAATGTGGTTTCGCTGATAATCATCGCCGGCAGGGCCAGGCTGACGGCGGCGATGATATGGCTGAGAAAGGACGGCACCATGTGCCGAATGATAATGCGCAGCTGCGAGGCGCCGGAGAGTTCGGCCGCGACCACGAAATCTTCCTCTCGCAAGGCCAGAAAACGGCCACGCACGACGCGGGCAAGCTCGGTCCAGCCGATCAGCGAGATGATGACCGTGATGGCTATATAGACCTGCACGACACTCCATTGCCGCGGCAAGGCAGCGGCTAGACCCATCCATAGCGGTATGGTGGGAATGGAGCGCAATATTTCGATCAGACGCTGAATGAGGATGTCGATGGCGCCGCCATAATAACCGGAGATACCACCCAAAAGAACACCAAGAAACAGGCTGATGGTCACGCCGGCAAGGCCGACCGACAAGGATATGCGCGTGGCGACCATGAGGCGCGACCACAGGTCACGTCCCAGCAGGTCGGTGCCCAGCAGAAAGATCCGATCCTCGACCTTGCCGTCGTCCACGCCGATAAGGTGAATATCGGTCTTAAACAGGCCGAATAGCCGATAGCTGTAGCCGCGGGCGAATAATTTGACATCGATCTTCTGGGTCGGGTCGGGAGCGTAGATGATTTTGAATGTTTTCGCGTCGCGCTTGCCGGTGATCGCAAAAACATGGGGCCGGAATTCGCCCTCGTCGAACCATTGGATGCCTTGCGGGGCGATGAAGCTGCGGGCGGCTGCCGTCGATTGGGGATCTGAATATGCAAGGAAATCCGCAAATATGGCTATGAGGTAGAACAATATGACAACGATGCCGCTGGCATAGGCCAATTTGTGTTTTTTGAAGCGCCACCAGGTGAGTTGCAGTTGGGTGGCGACGGCGATGCGTTCTTCGGCACTGCTGGCGGCTTTCGAGGTGGTGCCAAGGGGTAGCGTTGCGGCTTGTTCGCTCATCCATCCAGCCCCGCGCGCAGCCGTGGATCGACCCACATCAGAACAAGATCGGAGATGAAGGTGCCAATGACGGTCAGCACCCCGAGCATCAACACGATGGTTCCGGCGAGCTGCATGTCTTGGGCAACAAGCGAGCGCAACAGCAGCGGGCCCACCGTCGGCAAACTCAGCACAAGAGAAATAATGATGCTGCCCGACACCACAAACGGGAACAGATAACCGATGGTGCTGGCAAATGGATTGAGTGCGGCGCGTACCGGGTATTTTAGGATAACCCGGCTCTCCCGCATGCCCTTGGCGCGCGCCGTCACGACATAAGGTTTGCGCAACTCATCGAGCAGATTGGCGCGCATGATCCGGATCAGCTGTGCGGTACCGCCGATCGCCAGGATTAGTCCCGGCAGCGGCAAGTGTTTTGCCAGGTCCCAGACCTTGCCCCAACTCCAAGGTTCGAGCTGATATTCGGCCGAGAACAGGCCGCCAACATTGGCACCGAACAGCACAAAAGAGAAATACAAGATAATGAGCGCCAGCAGGAAATTCGGCACCGCGAGGCCGAAAAAACCGACAAAAGTAAACACATAATCACCGATGGAATATTGACGCACGGCGGAATAGATACCGATCGGCAGCGCCAGGCCCCAGCTCAACAGAATGGCAAAAACAGAAATGATGACCGTCATCCAGAGCCGGTCGCCGATAACCTCTGAAACTGGCCGCCGCCATTCCACCGAGAAACCAAAATCGCCCTGCACAACCCCGGTGATCCAAGCGAAATATTGCAAATACATGGGCCGGTCGAGGCCGAACTGGATGCGCAGCCCTTCGGCTTCCGCCAGGGAAACCTGACCGCCGGTGGCCGAGATGGAGGCAATATAGGCGTCAACGAAGTCGCCGGGAGGTAGCTGTATAATGACAAAGGCAATCACCGAAATGGCGACTGTCGTTGCAGCGGCGAAGATCAGGCGTCGGAAAATATATGCGAGCATGGCCTTCCAACAACAAGCTGCCTGGCGTCCCAACAATGGGACGCCAGGCCAACCAAGTAAACGTTAGCGCGCTACTCTTTGAAGAACCAGGTCTCCGGATGCGAGCCGCCCGGCGTCCGGCAATGCTGTGCGATACACACCCGCGAAGGGATGTTGCCCAGTTTGTTGCTGACAATACGCACGCCCATCAAGGCCGGCGATTGACCAACGGTACCGATGCCGTATTGCTGGTCGATAACGATCTTCCAGATTTCCTGCGCCGTCTTAAAGCGCTCCTGCTCACGTTGGCCACCGGCCGAGCGGAACAGGTCGAAGATCTTTAACATATTCGGATCGTCCGGCTTGACCCCCTGTTCGCCGTTGGAGGCGAACCAGCTCGCCCACCGCGGCCCCATGAAGGCCTCGGTCGGATCAACCGGGATGGCGTGGCGCGGGAAGAGATACAGCAGTTCTGTGCCGCCATTGGTCCACACCATGATTTGGTGTTTATTCTCGCGGGTACGGCCCATGGCCTGGCCACGCTCGAACTCGCGCACGTCAGCTTGAATGCCGATGTCCTTCCACTGTTCGGCAATCATCTCTGCTTGCTGGGGCCAAGGCAGGAAGGCTTTCACCGCCTGGACCTCGATCCGCAGACGCTCGCCATTGTCGGTGCGCAGGCGGAAGCCTTCGCTGTCTTTTTTGTCCAGCCCGATGCTGTCAAGCAGTGCGTTAGCCTGGTCGGGTTCGAAGGTCGACCATTTGTCGCGCCATTCGGGGCCTGGGTTGTAGGGCGAGGAATCCGCCGGCACGGCCGAACCGGGAATACCAACGCCCAGCCAGAACGTCTCGTTAAGCTGATCGCGATCGATGCCCATGGACAAGCTGCGGCGGAAGTCGGCGTTCTTCAGCCACTTGGCGATCTCCGGGTCCTCGTCATAGGTCTGATTGATCTGCAAAACCGTATCGGAGCCGTTGAAGGCCAGATCCAGGCGGACCGTGTAGTCGCTCTTCTCCTGGTTTTCCAAGATCACCGGCAATTTCCCCAGGTCGATATGCCTCTCCTGCATGTCATACTCGCCGGCAATGGCGCGCAGGTTCAGGACCTCCGTATCCTCGGCCAGGGTCATGACGATGCGATCGATGTAGGGAAGCTGATTGCCTTCGGTGTCGACGGCCCAATAGTATGGGTTGCGTTCCATCACCCAGGTCGGCGTATTGATCGGCGTTGTGGTCACCCAGGGTCCGAGGCGCGGTACTTCGGGATTGAGCTGCCAATCCTTCTTGAAATGCAGCATCTGCACCCAATCGTCGAAGCCTTCCGCCTCGGCCATCGCGTTGACTTCTTCGAGCGACGAGTTTTCCGGCAGGAATTGCTTCAGATAATGCGCCGGTGCGTAAGCGCCGAAAGTCTGTCCGCGCGCCTGACGTACGGATTGTCCGCCGCCGATCAGGGTATCGCCCGCCAACATGTCGATGAACAGGAAGTAGGGATCATCGAACTCGAACCGGACCGTGGTTTCGTCAACCTTGACCACGCGACCGGGTTTGCCGTTCGGCGACATGTCGGCGATCGGCGTCGGCACGATGTCCGTATTGCTGTAAAGATCCTCGAACCAGAAAACGAAATCGTCGGCGGTGAATGGCGCTCCATCCGACCACCTCATGCCTTTACGCAGGCTTAGCGTAATGACACGGCCGTCATCGCTGATCGACCAATCCTTGGCCACGCTGGGCACGATCTCTGTGCCAGAAAAGTCCCAGAACAAGAGTTTGTCCGAGGCGTTGATACGGTTGCCGTTTTCGCCATCCGACGGGCCGATGAAACCGCGCCGCCACGTGCCGCCATATTTGCCGATCTCGTCCAGAACCTGAATAACGAGCGGTTCCGAAGGCAGCCGTGACTCGACCGCGGGCAGATCACCTGCCGCGACCCGTTCGGCCAACATTGGCGCTTCGCTAAAGCTTGTTGGTATTCTTGCCGGGTCGCGAATAATTGTGGCGCCCTCGAGCTCACCAACCAGGCCCGACTCCGCCAGAGTCGATTGGGCTATAGCATCAACGACCAGACCGGTCGTCGACGTAAGAGCCGCTAATGTGGCGAAGCCAACAAGATAACGACTAAATCGATTCATCTCGTCCTCCCATTAGATTCACCCACGGTTTAATGCCTCACACTGCCTCTGCAATCTTCTGATAACGGGCCCGGCTATTCATGCAGTGACGACGGGCCGATTCGCGCGCCGCGTCGGCGTCTTGCGCTTTGATAGCGGCATAGATTTCGCGATGCTCGGTTTGCACTTTATGCAAGTAGGCAGTTTGCTCCTCGGGTGTATGGACATCCACGCGTATGCGTTGGCGCGGAATAGTGAAGTTGCCGAGAAACTCAAGAAACTTCATATGGTAGGGATTGTGTGTCGCCCGGGCGATCGCGTGGTGGAAATCAAAATCGGCGGCGATCGCCGTGTCGCCTTGGGCAATGGCCTGATCAATTCGCCCCAAGGCATCGTCGATGTCACGTAAATTTTCGTCTTGCCGTCGTTCGGCAGCCAGCCCGGCCGCGTCGAGTTCAACGCTCGCGCGCAATTCCATCAGATGAATCACATCATGAATGGAGTCGAGCTGATCCGGGTCGATGCGGAAAGGACGCCGGCCCCGATCGGAGGCTACAAAGGCGCCGCTGCCCTGACGCGTTACCACAAGTCCATCGGCCCTGAGCGCCGAAACAGCCTCGCGGATAACGGTGCGGCTGACCCCAAAAGACGCCATCATCTCTTGCTCGGTCGGCAGTTTTACACCCGGCGCCAGGCGGCCCGAGGTGATCTCCTCCCGCAGTCGTGCAACCAAGGTACCGGTCAGATTCGCCGGCTGCTGTAGCGGCCGGAACGCCGAATGGGCGTCGCGCCGTGTATCTGCCATATCCATGCGATGGACCATAACCGATCAAATCCGTATTGTCACTAGACTAAACAGGTATCCATATTATAATGTTATCGTACAAATCGGGCGTGGGCGATAATGCTCTATCTGGGACGGGGCTGGCATGGATTTGCTTGAGCTACAGAAACGAGTGGGAGGGGGCCTTTTATGTTTCCCCGTTACTCATTTCGACGCCGACCTCCATTTCGACCCGGAAGGCTACCGGAGGCACATCGACTGGCTGCTCGGGCACCGTCCGGCCGCATTGTTCGCGGCGGGCGGCACCGGAGAATTCTTCTCCCTCGGCCTTGAGGAATATGGCGATGTCATCAAAGCGGCCGTGGAGGTGTCCGGCGGGCGCACGCCGGTTATCGCCGGTTGTGGTTATGGCACGGTTATGGCGACTGATTTTGCCAAAGCTGCCGAAGCAGCGGGTGCCGATGCGTTATTGCTCCTGCCGCCCTACCTGCTGCGCTCGGAACAGGAGGGCCTATACCGGCATTTCAAAGCGGTGTGCGGCAGCGTTGGGCTTGGAATCATTGTCTACAACAGGGATAACGCCATTCTACAGCCGGATACCTTGATGCGCTTGGCCGCTTCCTGTCCGAATCTGATCGGCTTTAAGGATGGCCATGGCGATATCGAACTGTTGACCCGGATCCGCCATATGCTTGGCGACCGGCTGATCTATATCGGTGGGATGCCGACGGCCGAATTATTCGCCACGCCTTACCGGGCCGCGGGGATATCGACCTATTCGTCGGCCGTTTTCAACTTTATTCCCGAATGCGCAAAGGAATTTTTTAGCGCCGTACTGGATGACGATCATGCCAGGACAACGGCGTTGCTCAAGTCATTCTTCTTGCCCTATCTGGAAATCCGCAACCGATGCAATGGCTATGCGGTCAGTATCGTCAAGGCCGGGTTACGCGTTGTCGGACGCGATGCCGGGCCGGTCCGCGCGCCGATCACCGATTTGACCGCGGCGGAACACGGTGAGTTAGCGGCAATCATCGACCGAATGACCTGATATCCGTACCTGCGCGGGATCGGGTTTCAATATTATGACGCGCGCCACCTACCCTTTCTGTCACGACGGCCATGCGGCAACAATCTGCCGCAGGCGCAAACACGACTCTGGATCAAACAGCAGGGTAGGTTTCGCGGTTGCACGACCCATCGCCCGGTCAGGACCAAAGTCCGGATACCACGTCGATTAGGAGCAGGTGTGGACGAGCGGCTCAAAACTGGTCGCAGCTCGATAATTCGTCCAGCCCTCAGTTCGCCAACGGGCAACACGGACTTTTCGGCCGCCGGCCGGGAAATCACCAACCGGTCTTGCGCATTCCCCCGTATCTCACTATCATCCTATTAGGCTCTTGAGCTATTATACCAATTTGCGAATCTCGCCGTGCGGACGGCTGAAAATTGGCAGGAAAATCAATGACCATCAAGTGTGCCGTTATCGCGGTTGCCGCAAGCCTGAGCTTGTTTGGCTTTGCCGCAACGGCAGCCGACTACCAAGAAGCGCCAATACTCAGTGAGATGGTTTAGGCAGATACGCTGCCACCCGTGGATGAACGCTTGCCCACCAACCCACGAGTCATCGAGCCCCAGAACGAAGTTGGGACTTACGGCGGCACGATCCGTCGGGGATCGGCTCTATTATTTCCCGTTCCTTTACGTCAACATGACCCGGGAACCGCTCATTACCTATAACTACCCGTTCCCAGGCGACGCCCCGCCACAGCCTAACTTGGCCGAATCTTGGACCTTCAACGACGAAGGTACCGAAATGGCGATTAAGATACGAGAGGGGATAAAGTGGTCCGACGGCGCGCCTTTCACAACCGACGACATCATGTTTTATTGGTACGACGTGATGCTCGACGAGAATACCTCGGTGCCAATGGCGCCCGCGCTGTTCGTCGAAGCTGGTGTGGTACCCGAGCTCGAACAGATTGATGCCCTGACTATCAAGTTGATCTTCCCAGTCCCTTACAATTACGCTGAGCAATCACTGGCTGCGATCTGGGATAATTTCGCCTGGCCGAAGCATTTTCTGAGCGAATTCCATCCGCGATACAACAGCAACGCCACCTATGAAGATTTCAACAAATTCGCTCCCTATTGGTCTGACCGTTCGAAAGTCACACTCGGCGCATGTGCTCTGCCCCCATTCTTTGGACCGCCGGAGGTTGGAGTTTTCCGGCTTGATCAGGGTGACGGGCTGGTGGCGCCCCCCGATTTTGTCAGCGTGATCGGGACGTTGTTGCCGATCGCGCCATGTGGTCGTTCTTCGTTGTAGTATCTACGCCAAGCCTCCAACTTTTCAGCCGCATCTGCAAGTGTCAGAAACCAGTGCTGGTTCAGGCACTCGGCCCGGAACCTGCTATTGAAGGCTTCGATGAACGCATTGTCGGTCGGCTTCCCCGGCCGCGAGAAGTCCAGAACGACGCCGCGCTGATAGGCCCACAGATTCATGTCGCGAGAGATAAACTCGCTGCCTTGGTCAACCCGGATCGTCTTTGGATAGCCGGTCCGGCGGCACACCCGATCCAAGGTCGCCACGACGTCTTCACCGCGATAGCTAAACCGGGCGTCGAGTACCGGCACATAGCGCGAGAAGGTATCGACGACCGTCAGCACCCGTAGCTTCTTGCCCGTCGCGAGCTGGTCATGCACGAAGTCCATGGCCCAGACATCGTTCGGCCCCACCGCTTTCTGGCGACCTTCGCGCAGCTTGGCTTTCACCCGCCGCTTCGGCGTCTTGTTCCTGAGTTGCATGCCCAACTCCCTGTAGATGCGATATACTTTCTTGATGTTGATCTGCCAACCTTCACGTTCCAGCAGCACATGGACGCGGCGATAGCCATAGCGCACACGTGTTTGGCAGATCTCTTTGATCCGTTTTTCAACGGCGGCCTGATCGGCGCGGCGGGATTTGTAGTGATACGTCGAACGGTCAAATCTCAGAGCCCCACAAGCCCGTCGGATCGACACCGCCCAATCGCGGCACATCCCGGCAACCAACACACGCTTCCGAGCAGGCCTCAGAGCTTTCGTTTGACAATGTCCTGCAGCATCGCTTTGTCCAGTGACAGATCAGCGACGATCTTCTTCAAGCGGCCGTTCTCATCCTCGAGCTGCTTCAGCCGCTTCATCTCGCTCGGCAGCAGACCCGCATACTTCTTCTTCCAGTTGAAGTAGGTCGCCGGGCTGATCCCAGCCTTGCGACAGCCCTAAAGCTCCGCGGCTACACGTGACGATAATTCGCACAGGGCACGCCCCCAAGAGCCTGCAACGGTGAGGCAGAGCCATTCTGGCGACGGCGTGGCCGCCCACATCCTGATCGTCAAAAAATTGGACGAGGAAATGAGGTTAACCGAAGAGCAGCGATTCTTCTTCGACATTAAAGGGTATCTTGTCTTGCCAGATGTTCTGGACGAAGACATCGTCGAGCGACTGAAGGCCTACATCAATATCTTGGAAACAGCGCCACAGTCACTGCCGCCGGCCGACCGCGGCCTGCCCGGCGGTCCCGCCGCGGAACTGATCGACCACCCCGCCGTTATGGGGGCGTTGGAGTTCGCCATCCATGAGAACCGCGATAAGATCCGTCTGGAAGCCGCCCACTGCTCAATTCGCACAGCCGGTGATACACCGCCGCTCGGCCCCCATGCCGGGGGTCGTACGGTCAACCCAAACTATAGTTACCAATATCATGACGGTTGTATCTTCGCAGGCATGACGCGCGTCGTTTTTGAGCTCAACCCGGTAAGTCACGGTGCCGGCGGCACCTATTTTAAGCCCGGATCACACAAAGCAAACTTTCCCATTCCGCCCGCTGTCAAGAATATCGGTCACGCACTATTCGAAACCTACGGCTGCCCTGCCGGATCCATGGTGGTTTTTTCAGAAGCGGTTTGCCACTCGTCGGCACCTTGGTTAGACGAGAGCCGACCCCGTATCGCCATCTTTTATGCCTACAACCATATCAACTTGCGGCACCACAAACCCGCCTTCAACCCAGACGTAATCGCCGGACTTTCCGAACCGCGGCGTCGGTTATTCCATGAGGTCTATCATCGCCTCTGGGATACGCGGGCCGAACGTGATCCCGTCGGCGTCCACCGGGCAAGTCGGCAGGGCGCGGTGCGGTGATCGGACATTCACAGCACAACATTGCCGGCGGATTTCGATCGAACAGCAAACCGGTCGGCCGCAACGATAGTCAAGGCCCCTTTGGCGCCTGCCAATAGATGTCCGCGACATGGTCGAGGTGAACTTTCATGGCTTTCTCGGCGGCATCGGGATCGCGGTCGCGGATCGCGTCAAAGACGCGCTCATGGTCCTCGTAAACTTTTACAGGACTCGCACCGACCCGTGCGGAAACGCTGCGCTGCTCGGCGAGCCACTCGGAAAGCGCGGCGTCCAAAGCGGTGAATATCGGATTGGCCACGGCGGCAAATATGGCGCTATGAAAAGCTATATCGCTTCGTTCAAAGGCCGGCCCGTCACCAATATCCGCTTTATTGGCAGCCAGGGTTTTTTCTATGGCGGCAATATCTTCGTCCGATGCGCTCACCGCTGCGCGCCGCACGACGGCGCCCTCAAACAGCAGCCGTGCGTCCTGGAAATGGCGGATACCCTCGGGTTTCGAAAGAAACAGGCGCGCCGCCCCCCCCAGTTCATTGACCAACGCAGATGGCGTCGGCTCAACGACCCGAGCACGTTCGCCGCTGCTAACTTGGATCAATCCCATCTTCTGAAGAGCAAACATGGCCTCACGAACCGCCGTCCGGCCGACGCCAAACTGCTCCATGACCTCACGCTCGGACGGCAGGCGAGCGCCCGGACCGTACTCGCCGGAGTGAATAAGGCTCTCCAATTCCGTGACGACGTCTTCGTAAAGCTTCCGGCGGCGAATTTGGCGTTTTAACAATGGTTTATTTGTGGTCATTCCCATCCGTCAATGCTGCGTGTAAGCAGTTAGTCTACCGCAGACCCTATGCCATGTCTATCATTCAGTCAGGCTATCAGACTATCAACTAGGTTAGAAGAATGCCCCGTTCGAGGTGCACCTGTTTAAGCAGGAAGGCTGCGCCGCGAGCCTTAACGAAAGTTTGCATCTACATGCCCGCGGTCCAGCGCTGCGCAAAAGCGCGCCTGGCAAGATGTCTCCGACGTAATTCGTCTCGAGATGCCCACCAAGCCAGTCTGGCAGGCGCCTACCGCAGTCGCTATCTAGTCAGCGGCGATAGTTTGCAGCCATTGAGCCGCCCGCTTTATGGCGACCTGGCTAATCGGCGCCAGCGTCAGCGCCTCAAGAAACGCGTGCGGAGCGTCGGGGTAGCGATCGACGGAAACGCTAATCCCGGCGCCCTCCAGAGCTGCCGCAAATGCCTCATTCTCGTCATGTAGAATGTCCCTGCCCGCGATCACCAGATGGGCCGGCGGAAGACCGGCAAGGTGAGCGCGCAGGGGCGAGGCCAACGGCTCTCGGCGCCGCGTCTCGTCGCGGCAATAACACCGCCAGAACCATGAGATTTTCTCGCAAGTAAGCTGGAATGGCTCGGCACTAAACAACCGGTAAGACGGGCGCGTCAGGTCACAATCGTAAACGCCGTAGTTGAGTAACATTCCCAAGGCTGGAATATGCCCCGCATCTCGCATGGCCAGGGCCAGTGCGGCGGCTAGATTTGCCCCTGAGGAATCACCGCCCAGAACCATTCTCTCAGCCGCCAAACCCAATGACGCGCTGCGCTCCCGAAGGTCGTGAATGGCGGCCAGGCATGCCTCGGAAATGTGAGGATAGACAGTCTCCGGAGCGCGTGGATAGTCAAGTCCAATGACCGCCCAGCCGCTGGCGGCTGCATACTCACGCATCAGCCGGTCATGGGTGTCGATACCAAGTAGCGCCCAACCGCCCCCGTGCAAATAAACAAGTGTACGCGCTGGCCGCCTTGCCGTAGGCCGATAGAGCCGTGCCTTCATCGGCCCTTCCACCGCCGCCAACTCGAGATCGAGTATCTCGGCCATGGCAGGCCCCCCTTGGTTCCAAGGGTGACGAACCGCCGCCGCGGTTGCACGAAGCTGTTGTAGGGAAGGCTCTTGTGAACCTAAGGAAACCGACCCGGAATTCAGCGCTTCGAGGAATGCGTGCAGACCATCATAGAGCTCACTGGCCGGATCTCCGGCGCCCTGAGTTTCCATTTTTTCGAGTTTCGCATTTTCCTCGGACGGCGGCATATTCTCGGTCAACAGCTGGGTCAGGCCGCGGGAAACAAAGGCCCGGCGTCGACACCAAGTGCGACAGCCTGTTCGGCAATATCGTCAATCGTCTGGGCCGCCAGCAAGATACCCGCGCGCGCGTATTCGCGTTCAAAATCAGCCTCGATTTCCCCGGGAACAAACAACCGCTCGACACCTGCGCGACGTCGCGACGTATGGACTTGTTCTCGGGCATGGATAATCCGCGCCTGGAGTGTCGCCGGTTCGACGAATGCCCCTATATCGATGGCGATGAAAAATTGTCCGTCGAGGCCCGCCGTCGGGCCGTCAACCATATTGCCTAACTCGCTACCGTAGGCCGCCCCGGAAAGCAGGCTCGCGAGCAAGCCGACCATCATGCCCAACCCAACGCCTTTATGGGCACCGATGGGCTGGATAAGCCCTTCAAGCGCACGGCTGGCGTCCGTTGTCGGATTGCCATCCACATCAAAGGCCCAGTCCGCAGGTATCGGGCTGCCCTTTTGGTGATAGACGCGGATCTTGCCATGCGCCGTGGCGCCGAAAGCGAAATCAAGTACGAGGGGGTCCTGCCTCCCCCCGATGGCAATCGACAACGGGTTAATGCCGACGATTTTGTCTCTGCCTCCCCACGGGGCCATCGTCGGCAGGGCATTTGTGCCACATAGTCCGACCATATCCTGGCTGGCAGCTCGCAGGGTATACCAATCCAAGGCACCGCAGTGGTTTGAGCCGCGCAGAGCCGCGAACGCCACGCCATTCTCGCGCGCGGAGTCGATCGCGGCATCCATTGCGAACGTACCGCCGATCTGGCCCATGGCATTGCCGCCGTCGACGACGAGGGCGCCGCGGCGTTTCGAAACGATTCTTGGGCGACCCTTCGGGTCAACGCCTTCCAAGGTCAGCTTTTTTACATAATCGGGAACACGCAAGACGCCATGCGAATGCACCCCGCGCCTGTCTGAATGCACGAGGGTTTCCGCCAGCAGGGAGGCGTCTGCCCCGCTCATACCACAGGCTAGAAATATCCCGCTTGTCACCGTGAGCAGATCGTCGGCCTTGACCCGGCCATCGCTCTCGCTTTTTGGATAGACCGCCATCCAGGTCTCCTAGCGCGCTCGGCTCAATCAAATTTTCGCCGCATGGCAACCAGTGGCGAGCCCAACGGTCTTACAGGTTTGCCACGACGCATTCTGCCACCATTATTCCAATTCAGCCTCTATCTTACTGTTTTTACGCCTGTTTTTCAAGTACAAATCGCCAGATATACATTATTTTGTCTAGTGTATCCAATTTGGTATCAGTAGATAGCCGGTGCTGGAAGGCGTGCCGAACCGGCCGGCTTCCAGCACCGGCATCGTCTTCAGTGACAGGCCAATTTCTGGATGCCGGCGCGGTTGTTTCGATGGTCTCGGTAACGCTGGATAGCCTCAGCCACTGACCGGTGCTATTTCGTCGTATGTTGCCAATACAGGCGCGAGACCGAGTCTAGGTGCCGCTCCATGGCACCTTCGGCAGCGACCGCGTCGCGGGCGGCGATAGCATCAAAGATCGCCTTATGCTCGGCAAAGACACCCTCGAATGTAGCACCTGCCTTTGCCGAAACATCCCTCTGCTCAGCCAGCCACTCATTGAGCGCCATGTTGAGAGAGGTAAAAATCTGATTTCGGGAAATCATCGCGAGCGTATAGTGGAACATCATATCCGTGCTCGCGAATGTCTTGTGATCACTAGCTCTGCGATTTTCTTCCAGGGCGCTTTCCAGTGCCGCGATATCATCGTCGGTGGCATGCAGTGCCGCCTTGCGGGCCAAGCCAATCTCAAGCAGCGCACGGGCGTCCTGCAAATATCGGATACCTTCCGGGCGGCTCAGAAGATGCCGCGCCGGGCCCGAGAGTTCACTGACCATAGTATCGGCGGTGGGTCTTGAGACCCGCGCCGCAGCACCGGGTCGCGCGGTAAGCAGGCCTTTTCGCTGTAGCGCGAACAAGGCCTCACGAACACTGGACCGCCCGGCACCGAACTGCTCCATCAGCTTGCGCTCTGAAGGAATTCTGTCGCCAATCTGAAGTTTGCCTGAAAAAATCAGCAGTTCCAAATGATCGGCGATCTCTTCATATTTCTTCCGCATACTTCCGCTGTCTTGCTGTTAGCACGTACATTCCTTTCATAACACATGACCTCTACTGCTTTCAGTAGCCAATAGGGCGTTATGTCTATTCCCGAAGCGGTATACGGCTGACTATTACCAGCTCAGGCGCCGGAAATTGCAGATTACCCAATCTAAGGTCACATACCGGGGCCGGTATTGAGCCGGAGGCCGCTGGCATCCACGCAGAACACTTCAATTCGACCATGCTGGTGTTCGGAGACATAAAGGCGCTTCTCGTTATTGGCGCCGAAAGCAACATTTGTCGGCGCATTTCCGGCCGTGGGGATTCGGGCCGTTACCTCCCCTTCCGCCGATAGAACCGCCACATTGCCCTCACCATACACCGTGCACCAAAGCCGGCCATCGGAGGAAAACCCCATGCCATCGGGCCCGCGAAACCCGCCGCCCCAATCGGTCGACAATACATTGGCAAAAAATTTGCGCGCGCCGAGCACCCGCCCATCTTTGCAGGCATATCGGTACACATTGCCGGTAATCATCTCATTTGCGTACAGATGACCGTCCGGTCCAAACGCAATGCCATTGGCAAAACGCAATCCGCGGTCAATTGCGCGCGCCGTCTTCTGGGCCAAGTCAATTTCATAAATTCGACCGTCGAAGTCGGCGCTTGCCCAGTCGGGCCGGATCTCCCCGTTGAGCACCCAATCCGTCATTAACATGCCACTATCGGTCATATAGAGCAGACCGCACGAAGAAAAACACAGATCGTTCGGCAGCAAGAATTGCCCAACATCCGACAGGCCAAGAAATGTCTCGACAATGCCGTCCATGGTCACGCGGAGTAGCGCCGGCGGGCTTGTCTCCGCCACCCACGCAACCCCTTCGCCGTCAATGCAGAGACCATTCGGGCAACCCGTGCGCGCGATGCGCGTCACCGCCGAACCATCGGCGGCGATATGAGCCACACCGCCCCGGTCGGGCGCCATTTCTACACATAGCCAAGACCCATCAGGGCGCAGACGCGGGGTTTCCGGCGCGCCCAGTCCGTCTATGAAGATAGCCATTTGCGGTATGCCTACGAGTTCAGTGGGATTGGGACATCGCTCGGCAGCAAACCCTGTGCGACAAGGTCCTGCCACAACGCGGCTGGGATCTGCTCGGTGAACGCGTCGACATTGTCATCGACCTGTGCGGCATCGCGCGGCCCCATCAGTACCGATGCAACCGCGCCATGGTGCAGTGGAAATTGAATCGCCGCGGCCTTGAGAGACACCCCATGCGCGGCGCATATATTTTGCAAGCTGGCAGCCTTGGCAATGATTTCGGGCGGCGCGGGCACATAGTTGAAAGTTACGTTCTCTGTCCAAGTGGAGATCGCCGACCGATCGTCGCTGACGCCGCCAATCGATCCGGGCTCTGGGTGTGAAAGAATACCGCTATTATAGACACCGCCGACAATCACGGAGACATGATGGCGCAGGCATTTTGGCAGCAGCTCTTGCAGCGCCGATTGATCGAGCAACGAATAGCGTCCGGCCAGCAGAAAGCAGTCAAACGCGGCACGGTCGATGAACTGCGCGAGCATCTCCCATTGATTCATGCCGCAGCCAATCGCCCCAATGGCCCCTTGGTCCCGTAAGTCCGAAAGCGCCCGGAACGCTCCGTCGATGGCCTCGTCGGGATGTAGATCCGGGTCGTGAATATGCAGCGCATCAAATCGGTTGAGGCCGGTTCTCGCCAAACTCGCCTCGACTGAACGCATAACGCCGTCATAACTAAAGTCGAAATACGGGCGCACCGGATCCGTACCTTTGTAAAGCTGCTCGCCTTGCCAGAGCACCATTGTGTCTTCTCGGCTGGCCAGTGGGCCAGCGTCCTCAGGTCTCAGCAACAGACGCCCAACCTTGGTAGACAGGATATATTCATCGCGCGGTCGCCCGGCCAAAGCAGCGCCGACATTGCGCTCCGCATTGCCATATCCATAGACCGGCGCGAGATCGAAGAACGAAATTCCGCGCGCGAAGGCACGGTCGACGATTGCCTTCACTTCGCCCGCCGAGATCGCTTCGTAGAGCCCGCCCAGCGGATTGGTGCCGAGTCCAAGAACCGGAATCTTTAGATCGGTTTTGCCGATTTTTCGGGTATCTGAAACGCGCATTGGCGCCTCCTGAGAAGAGTAATTCGATGGCGGACTACGCAACCGCCTCGCCACCGTCCTTTATCAGCCTGTCGGCGACGCGCCCAACATTGATCGCCTCGAGCAGAACCTGATCGGTCGCCTGCGGCCCCGCGACCTCACCGACCGCCCTGCCCTGATAGAAAACAATTACCCGGTCGCAGACCTGGCTAAACTCGGTAAGCTCGCTTGAATGAAACAAAAGGATTTTGCCGGCTTGTGCCTGTTGCTCGATAATGCGGTAGATCTCCTTCTTGGCGCCCACATCGACGCCGCGCGTTGGATCATTCAACAAGATGATCGCGGGGTCGGCTTCGAGCCATTTGCCAATCACCACTTTCTGCTGGTTGCCGCCCGATAGGCTGCCCACCCGCTGATGGAAACTGTCAAACACCAGACGCAGCGACTCGGCTTGACGCTGCGCGGCCTCGGCCATGGGCGCCTGGGAAAGAATGGAGCCAAACCGCGAAAGTGCACCCGCGACCACAACATTGAGATTGCTCAGAATATCTTGCTCCAGAGATAGTCCTTCGGTGCGCCGGTCGCCGGGGATGAGGGCAATACCGGCACGAACCGCCCCTGGGATCGTGCGCGGGGCGCTCTGGCCATTGGGCAGGTTGATTGTACCCTGGCTCGCACGCGTGCGACCGAACAGCAAATCGAATATCGAAAGCAGACCGGAGCCATCCAAACCTGCCAGACCGATGGTCTCTCCCTTACGGGCCACAAGATCGAAATCCATCAGATCGGTGCCCAGAGAAACCCCGTCGATGCGCAAGCACTCATCCTCGTCGGGCGCGCCCGAAACCGGCGTCACGCGGCGCTGAGCGGTTTGGCCGAGATCCTTTTCACCCAACATATCCGTGACAATCGACGTCATTGTCACATCGGAACGCGCTTGCTCGGACACCTTGTGGCCGTTGCGAAACACCGTCACCCGATCGGATAGGTCAAGAACTTCCTCGAGCCTATGGGAGATAAACAGGATGCCCACGCCCTTGTCGCGCAGCTTTCGCACGATAGCGAACAGCCGCGCACTCTCCTGAGCGTTCAACGCCGAGTTCGGCTCGTCGAGGATGAGTAGGCGCGCATCGATAGCGATTGCCTTGGCAACCTCGACAAGCTGCTGGTCGGCGATGCGCAAATTCCCGATCGGGCGGTCCAGTTGAATATCCAGCCCGAGCCCTGACAGCAGCGGCCGCGCCCTGGCCTCCATCGCTTTCCGGTTGACCAAACCGAACCGCTGCGGCTCGCGGCCGACAAATATGTTCGCCACCGCGTCCAGATCGGGAAACAGCGATAACTCCTGAAAAACAATGGCAATACCGGCGCGATTGGCGTCGGCGACGGATTTGAAGAATACCGGGCGGCCTTCAAATTCGAAGCTGCCGCTATCGGCCTGCTCGGCACCCGCGACAATTTTCATCAATGTGGATTTGCCGGCGCCATTCTCGCCGCAAACAGCATGGATCTCGCCGGCGCGAACCTCCAGGTCAACGCCGGCGAGCGCCTGAATACCGCCATACCGCTTCTTGATCCCGCCAAGCCACAGCAGGACAGATGCCTCGCTGGGCTTGGACGCCATCATCGGGTTTCCCGCTACCGCCTATTGCGCGAGCAAATCGGCGAAGGATTGGACCTTGCTGTCAATATCGGCGAACAGGCTGTCGATCTCACTGGCATAGAATTCCCGCGTCGGCCCGACACCGCTGGCTAAAGAAGCCTCACGCTCGGTCACTGCCGCTACGTTTTCCGCCGTGATCACTTCGGGCTGCACATCGATCCACCCACGCGGAACATCTTCGCCGCTGGCGATTTTCTCCAGCATCGCGCGCATGGCGACATAGCCCTGCAGGAAAGGCTTTTGGCCAACCGCTACAAGGGCGGTGCCGCTGGCAATACCCGCAAGTCCATCCGGATTGATGCCGATGGACGCGATTTCATAATCGGCACCATCGGCTTCTTTGATACGAACAAGACTGGGCAGGTCATTTTCGCAAAAGCCCACATAAGCCAGCCCATCGGGATTGACATCCACGACCGAACGCCATTGCGAGAAATTCTCGGTCTGATCGAATTTCACGTCGAACGGCCCCAACACCTCCACATTGGGCAGGCGCTCGGCGACACGCGTCTTGAAGCCGGTGACCCGGGCCTCGATGAGTGCCAGACCCGGCAGACAAATACCGGTGACAATCTGCCCCGCCGCGCTATCGCCAAGAGCATCGGCGATAACATCGGCCATCACCCTGCCCTGGTCGGCCTGTTTGGGTGCTGTATGCAAGGATTGCAGGGAAGCCGGCGATTCGACGTCGAAGGTCGAAACAACGACACCGGATTTGACCGCATTGTCGATGGGCCGGATCCAGAAATCGGAGGGAAACGCGACCACAACGATGGCGTCGGCACCGGCGAGCACCAGATCCTGGAAAGCCGCGACCTCGGCCGAAACATCGAAGGCGGCTGGCCCACCGCTGCGAAAATTACCGCCGCACTCGGCGACCGCGGCTTCGGCGCCTTTTACAAGCTGCTGGGTATATGGTCCTTGAAAGTGAACCACGGCCGCGCCGGTCAGGCCCGAACAATCGAAACTCGTATCCTGTGCAAAGGCGCCGGGTGCCGTGAAGGCAAAACTGGCGCCGAGAGCAACCGTGAGCATTCCGGTTCTTATTCCACTTGTCATAGCATTCCTTCCCTTTTGGATGGTTCGTTACTTTCCTTGTCGTCTTCTGATTGTCGCGTCTAGCGCCACCGCGGCGATGATCATCACGCCGGTAACAAAGATGCTCCAATTCGCGGTGATACCGAACTGGACGATGCCGCTGCTAATAACGGCAATGACCAACGCCCCCAACGCCGCGCCGAGCACGGTACCCCGGCCGCCCGACAATGCGGTGCCACCGACGATAGCCGCGGTAATCGCCAGCAGCTCAAACCCGGTGCCGAGATTGGGGTCGGCTGTCGAAAAAAAGGCCAGTGTAAGCATCCCGGAGACCGCACATAGGAACCCCGTGAGCATCAGGGTCTGAATGCGCACGCGGGCGATATTTATCCCACTGAGTTCGGCCGCTTTTAGATTAGAGCCAATGCAGCGCACCATGAAACCATATCGCGTGCGCCTATAGATGACGCTCAATATGATTGTGAGTGCTGCAAACACCCATATGACCATGGGTATGCCCAGGGGCGTGCCACCCAACAGCACAAAAAACGGATGTTCGCGAGGCAGGCCGTAGATATAACCGCCGCCGGAAATAATCAGAGTAATGCCCTTGAAAGCCGACAACGTACCCAAGGTAATTATGATCACCGGGATACCGAATAGCGTCGACAAAATCCCGTTAACAGCGCCAAGCGCCACACCGACGCCAAGACAAATGACCACCGATACCCATGGGTCGATACCAAAATTGACCATCAGTATCGCGGCCAAGTTGATGGTGAGTCCATAAATTGAGGCTGTCGAAAGGTCGATCTCCCCCATCGATAACTGGAAAACCACACCCAGCGCGATAATGCCGAACCAGGACGCCCGGGCACCGAAATTCGAAAGCGATGCAATCGACAGGAAATTGGGCTGAAAGAGCGTTACCACCCCGATCAAAAGCACCAGAACGAGGAAAATCCCTAACTCACCGGCCCCGAGTATTCCGCTTTTGCGGGGCATGTTAACGCGCATGGATGCCGGTGAAATGCTCACAGGTTCGCTCATACCCCACCACGGGAGGCGCCAAAAAACCCTGTGCGCCCTCTATCCGGAGCGATTTTGGCACAACTGGTCTCATAGATCAACGTGGCCTTTCACTTCAACTTTCTTTGTATTTCTCCATATTTTATGCCGCAAAGGAGGATTTTCCTGTTTTCTAGGAACATTTTGGTCTGATAAGATTTGGGTTTCTTAGAACGCCCCTGGTCGATCGCGTTTGAGGAATGGTTGGCGGGACCCTTCAGGATTCTGGCAGGGTTGGTCGGTGGGCGGAAACTTCATCTCACGCAGCTCGATTTGCGACCACTCAATGCTGCACCCCATATGCTGGAATAGGCCGAAACTCGCCGCTTTCGGGCGCGGCAAGTCCACTGGCAGTGCCCCCGTATCCTCCTCGCAGAGCCAATACCCTGGCTCGGCGGTTTCTGCCGGCCAAATTCTCCAGCGCACCCGCATCCCCTCCGGTTCCAATGCAGTTTGGTGACGCACGCGATAGAGACGGTTGCGCTCAATTGGAAAAGGCGTTGCCGGATTTGTCGCAATCGCCCACTCCCGCGGGTCGCCGGAATGGTCGCCCCAGGCCAAGAAAGATCTGGCGCCGTCGCGCGGGCTCATCGCCGCCATGCCCGCCGAAATCCATCCCACCTTGATGCCGCGCCCTGGCATGCCTTCGGTCAAACCGGCAAAGAAGTCACTGCATCCCAGCCATTTAGCACCTTGCGTTTCGAGGAACCGGACCGCGTATGTCGCTTCCTGGCTTTGGGCAAGCGGGCCGATCACAAAAAGCGCATCCGGTGCGACCGGCGCACGTGAGCGGATGACATTGCGGATCGGATCCAAATCGAACACGCCATTGACCGCCTGACCAATCTCCTGAACGGACCGAGAGATCGTCAGGTCGCGCAGGTCCAGTGGCAAAGAAGGCGGCGTCGGATCCCAGTCATACGCCATGACCCGGCGATGACAGGTACCATGGGCATCGACCGCCTCGATCGCGATCGTATTTTCACCGGCGCGCAATTCGGGATCATGGGCCGAAAACTCAACGCAAAACTCACCTTGATCCCGGCACCGCAGCTCAGCGGGCGTATCTTTATAGCCATTGAGCCAGTCCGTATCCCGGTCGATCTGCGCCTCGACATAGAGCGCACGCCAAGGCCCTTGATTGAGGGAGAACCGGCTGTCGGAAACCGGGAAAGCCGCATCCTCAACCTTGCCGCGTATGGTGATATCGGCAGCTCTATACCTGAATGCCTGACGATCTCCATAATCCAGCGCAATGGTCATGCCGAGTATCCAGTTTGATCGGAGCCGGGCCCCTTCACCGACCCGGCCAGTGACCATAATATCGGTATGACAAGTGCACGCAATACAGATCGGCGTGAGCGACCACCGCTGACGAAAGCATTTTCCCAAAAGCGCGACATCGCCGTGCCTATCGTCCGACAGCATCTGTCAAGTGTCACGCTGACCTTGACAGACCGATAACGACAATACCAAGTAGCGCGGAGCAACCGAAAGAGTGCGGCCGGCAGATCATGATAGAGCCCATCGTTACGGATTTATTTCTTGCCCACCAACGGGTTGTCGAGGGTAAGAACGCAATCCTTATATCTCCCGAAGGCATAGCACTGGCGGTCGACACCGGAATCGAGCCCCATGAAGGCGCCGAGATGTTTGCCTTCATTCGTGCTGCGGGTGCCAATGATATTACCCTTTGCATAACGCACCACCACGGCGATCATGTGCTTGGCAGCGGCGCCTTCAGAGGCCTGCCGGTTGTCGCGCACGAACTTGTTGTACCGGCGATGCGTCAAAATCTGCCGCGCTACGCAAAAACCCTGGACCTGTCGATCGATGAAGTCACGCAATCCCTGGCGTGGCCCACCAAGACATACAAGAAGACGGCGACAATCGAAGTCGGCCGATATTCGGTTCACCTTTCCCATGCGCCCGGTCACAGCGCCGATTC
>QIGO01000068.1 GCA_003230015.1 Alphaproteobacteria bacterium
CTCTTCGTCTGGCTCCGCCAGACCGGTTCTCCCCTGCTCTTCTCCGCTTATCTCAGCGTCACCATTGCCGGCTTCGGCGTTCTCCTGCATGAGACTTTTGCACCCGCCCGCGAAGACTGGCGGCCCAGGCGCCGGGACGTCCTCAGCGACAGCTTGTTTCTGACCCTCGTTCAGGTTGCCCTGCCCGCCATTTTGAAGGCGCTGGCGCTGCTGCTGATCCTCCGGATGGCCGCATCCGACGCCGCACCCTTGGCGGCCTTCTGGCCTCATGCGGCCCCTGCCCTCGTCCAAATTCTATTGATGGTCGTGATTGCCGAGTTCTTTCGCTATTGGATCCATCGATTGCTGCACATTGTCGATCCGTTATGGCGCCTCCACGCCGTCCACCATGCATCGGACAAACTCTACACGGTCAATGTCGGGCGCTTTCACCCCCTCGACAAATCGCTGCAGTTCTTGGGCGATACCCTGCCCTTCCTGCTGCTCGGCGTCTCGCCGGAAGTCTTCGCCGCCTATTTCGTGCTCTATGCCGTCAACGGCTTCTACCAGCATTCCAACGCCGATTTGCGCCTCGGCCCGTTGAACTGGCTAATCGCCGGACCGGAACTCCACCGCTGGCACCATTCCGCGGAAATATCCGAGGCGAACGCCAACTACGGCAACAATCTCATCGTCTGGGATGTCATTTTTGGCACCCGTTTCCTCCCCCGCGACAGGCAAGTTGGCCGCATCGGCATTAACAACCTCGCGTGGCCGGACGGGTTCCTGGCACAAATGGCGGCACCCTTCACCACGCCCACCGACTGACCATGCCGGCGCACGCTTTCGCCAACCGGGCGATCGACATTTATATGTATTGCAACCTGCTGTTGTTGCGCCGGCCGCTATTACGCGCGGCGCAACGTGCCAAACACACCCAGCACCATCTGCTAATGAACATTCTGCGCCAAAATGCCGGCACCGCATTCGGCCGCAAGCATGACTTTCGATCCATCACCAGCATGGCCGAGTACCGCGCCAAGGTCCCGGTCCACACCTACGACCAACTCGAGCCGTATATCAAGGAGCAACAGACTGGGTCACCCGCTCTCACCCAGCAACCGCCCGTCTACTACGCCCGCACCAGCGGCACCACTGGCGCCAGCAAGGACATCCCCCTCACGCGCCACGGCCTCGCCCAGGTCAAGCACGCCCAAAAACACCTCGCCCTTTCCCTCTGGCGGCACACCGGCTTTTTCAAAGGCGCCATCCTGGGATTTGCCGGCCCCGCGACCGAAGGGCACTTGCAAAACGGAACACCTTTCGGCTCCGCCTCCGGCAGCACATATCGCTCCCTGCCCCCGATCCTGGCCCGGAAATTCGTGCCGCCCCCGTCAGCCTTTTCAATCCGGGACATGGCGGCAAAATACCAAATCTATGCCCTGGCGGCTCTCGCCACCGACGACATAACGGGCGTCGCCACGGCCAATCCCTCCTCGCTGCTCAAAGTACTGAGCGTTGTCAGGGCCGACGCACCGCAATTGCTGTCCGCGCTCTTGTCGCAACCCGGCCCGAGCCTTCTTCCCCAGGTCGCAAAGGCCGCTGGCGAGATCGCCGGCCGCGGTAACCCATCCCATATCCGCACGCTGCTGGATAAACTCGCCTCCGGTCACGAACTGCAACCCGCCGACCTATGGCCCCGGCTGTCGGCCGTCGCCACCTGGACCGGCGGTAGCTGCGGCATCGCCCTTGCACAACTGCGGCCCCAGCTCCCCAAATCGGTCAAGATCGTCGAATTTGGTTATGGCGCCAGTGAGTTCATGGGCGCCGCCAACATCGACGCCAATCGCAATCTCTGCTTGCCGCTGTTGACCCATCACGTCTACGAGTTCGTCCGGCGCGGCGAGTGGGAGGCCGGACAACCGCAATTCCTCGGCCTGCACGAAATACAACCCGGCGACGACTACTACATCTTCGTTACCACACGGTCGGGTCTATACCGCTACCACATCAACGACATCATCCGCGCCGAACCCGGCGTCGGCTCCTGCCCGGCCCTCCGTTTTCTCCACAAAGGCCGCGGCATCACCAACATCACCGGCGAAAAGTTGAGCGAGCACCAACTCATAACGGCCATGGCCCAGACCCTCGCCGAACAGGCGCTGAGCGCGACCAGCTACATCGCCCTGGCCGACGAGGAAGCCTCTTGTTATGTGCTTTATCTGGAATGCCCTGACCGCGTCGCCGCGGCCGATTTTACCGCCCGCCTGGACACAGGTCTGCGCGCCCTCAACAGTGAGTATGACGACAAACGCGCCAGCGGCCGCCTAGGACCAGTGCGGATCAAACACTTGTCCGACGGCGCCGGCGAGCAAATCAAACAAGAGACCGTCGCCCGCGGTGTGCGCGAGGCGCAATACAAGCCTGTCCTCCTCGACTACGCCCGCAATTGGACCGCAACGCTGCGCCCTCTGACCAGGGCGGGCGCCCCCATATGACGATCACCCTCCGCCACGGCCAATTCCGGACCCGGCTGCGCTTTCGCTTTAGCCACGCCGCCGCCGAACGCACCGCCACCGAAAATATCATCGTCGAGATACAGGGCAGCGACGGCATTTGCGGTTACGGCGAAGGCTGTCCGCGCCCCTATGTCACCGGTGAAAACACCCAGACGGCCCAACATTTCATCACCGCCCATGGCCAGGAAATCGCCGCCATGGCCCGCACCGTCGATGACCTTCGCGGCTGGATTACCGACAACGAAACTCTCATCGACACTAATCCCGCGGCCTTCGCCGCCATCGAACTGGCGATCCTCGACCGCCTCGGCAAGCGCGCCAATCAACCCCTTGAAGTCACGATCGGCGCCCCATATTTGTCCGGTCCCCTGCCCTACACCGCCGTGATCGGGGACAGCAAACCCCTCGTAACGCGGCTCGTCGGTACCGCTCACCGCCTGTGGGGCTTTTCCGACTTCAAAATCAAACTCAACGGTGATAAGACACGCGACCTCAAACGCCTGAGAACCCTGCCGGCACGCGCCCGCATCCGCGCCGACGCCAACAATCACTGGCCCAACGCCAGCGCCTGCATCGACCATATAAGGTCCCTGGGAAACCCCTTCTGGGCCATTGAGGAGCCGGTAACCGCCGGCGACTTCACCGCCATGCGAACCATCGCCACGTCACTCGATATCCGGATCGTCCTCGACGAAAGCCTCACCCGACGCTCACACTTGCAACCCTGCTCGCAAGATCCGCACTTTTGGGTGGCCAACATCCGCGTCTCGAAATGCGGCGGCATTCTCCGCGCCTCTCAGTTGGCCCGAGAGGCGCAGGCCCTTGGCATCGAAATTATCCTCGGCGCCCATGTCGGCGAAACGAGCCTCCTGACACGCGCCGCACTCGCTGTCGGACAATCCCTGCAAAAACCTCCCTTGGCCCGGGAGGGCGCCTATGGCCGGATCCTTTTGGCCGACGACCTGGCGCAACCGCCATTGCAATTCTCCCGCGGTGGAAGCTTCCATCCCGCCCGCCACGGCCTGCAGACCGCTGCCGGTTCGGGAGTCACTGTTACGCCGCAGAATATCGAATGGCCGCTCTAGGTCATGACCTGGGGCCTGCTTTTGAGTCCATCAAAACCGCAAAGCCCCTAAACGCCCCGCAGCCTCTCCGATCGCCGCCGCAACAACTCAAGGCTCAGCAGCAGCAGGACCGAAACGAACACCAATAGGGTCGCCACGGCGAGAATCGTCGGATTGATCTGCTCCCGCAGACCGGAAAACATCTGCCGCGGGATCGTCCGCTGATCCGGACCGGCCAGGAACAACACCAGCACCACCTCGTCGAACGATGTCACAAAGGCAAACAGCCCCCCCGATATGACGCCCGGCCGGATCAACGGCAGCACCACATCCCTGAAAACCCGCAGCGGATTGGCCCCCAGGCTAAGCCCCGCTTTGAACAGAGAGTGGTCGAAACCGGTCAGGGTCGCCGTCACCGTGACAATGACGAACGGCACGCCAAGCGCGGCATGAGCAATGATTAAACCGGTGAACGTACCCACCAGATTAAACCGCGTGTAAAAGAAAAACATGCCGGCGGCAATGATGATCAGCGGCACGATCATCGGCGAAAGCAGCAGGGCGGTGATCACCCGTTTGAACGGCATTTCGGGGCTGGCCAGCCCCACCGCCGCAAGCGTACCCAGGCTGGTTGCGACGATGGTCGCGAAAAAACCGATAATAAAGCTGTTCCTGATTGCCAGCATCCAATTGGGATTTTCAAGGATCGCTCTGTACCAACGCAGCGAGTAGGCACTCGCTTCGAAGGACAACATACCTTCGGTAAAGGTGAAGAAGGGCTCGCTGTTGAAAGACAGCGGAATGATCACCAGGATTGGCATCATCAGGAAGAACAGCACCGCACCGGCGGTCAGCCGCAACGCATAGACACCCGCTTTGTGCGAAAAGTTAAAATAATCGGGAAATCGCTGCATAGCTTAGGCCAGCTTAATGTTGTCGGCACCGACGAGCAGGTCATAGATCCAATAGAGGGCGATAATCAGCACCAGCAGCAGCGCGCCCAGTGCCGCCGCCAACTCCCAATTGTTCGATTGCTGCATGTGGAAGGCAATGATGTTTGAGATCATTTGGCCGTCGGTGCCGCCGACCAGGGCGGGCGTGATGTAGTAGCCCACCGAAATAATAAAAACCAGCAACGCCCCGGCGGACAGCCCCGGCACGGTCATCGGGAAATAAATTCGTATAAACGCCGGGATCGGGCTCGACCCCAGCGACAGCGCCGCGCGCATATAGCTCCGATCGATACCCTTCATCACACTGTAGAGTGGCAGCACCATAAAAGGCAGCAGGATGTGAGTCATCGCGACGATCGTCGCGAACTCCGTGAACAGCATTTCCAACGGTTCGCCGATAACACCAACCCCCATGAGCACGGAGTTGATCACTCCATTAGTCTGTAACAGCGCGATCCAGGCCGTCGTCCTAACCAGCAGCGATGTCCAAAACGGCAGCAGAACCATGACCATCAACAGACTGGCGGTCCGCGCTGGCGCGTTTGCCAGAACGAACGCCAGCGGATAACCCAGCAACATCGTCAAAATCGTGATAATCAGCGCGATTCGCATCGTCTTGGTATAAAGCTGAACATAGATTTGCGCAGCTTCTCGCGTCTGGACATCGCCCTCGGCGTTACGTTCCAGATCGAGTGCGGTCAGGAAGTATCTGTCCGAATAGGTGCGGCCGGTCTTGCGCACGTTGCGCCACAATTCCACGCTGGCCCACTTGTCGTTTGCCCCAAGTAACAGCGCTGCCCCATCCGCGGCCAGGGTCGCGTCGTCGACCTGGCGCAACTTCCGCGCTGTCGCCTTCACCGCACTCGATGTGCCGGGCAAACCGCGATTGAGCGCCTCTCCCAGCTTGCCCGATGTCCTGTTGTTCGCCAGGCGCTTGAGATCGACCGCCATGGCGGTGAGAACTGAATCGTCCGGCCTACCCTCGCCATCCCAGCTCTGCAATTTCGCCAGCGTATCCGGAATGAGCTGCACGACTGTCGGATTGTATACGCTGCGATGCAGCATCGTGGCGATCGGCGCGAAAAAGGCAAAACTGATAAAAACCAGCAGCGGTATCACTAGGGCAAACGCCCTCAGCCGGCGGCGATTTAGTTCCCGCCTGGCAAACCCGGCCTCTTCCCGCGTAAGCCCGGGGCTGGCTGAAACAGGACGCGCATCGTCGAACGTGGTCGCGGTCATCTATTTCGCCAGGCGATGGGCGGCGCCGGAATATCCCGCCGCCGCCCGTCTTCTCACCCTTGTTTCAACAGCCACTCGTTGAATTTCTCACCCAGTGATTCGCCGAAATCGGCCCAGAATATGCCATCGGCCTTGAGACCTACCTCGATATTGGCATTTGGCAGATCTTTGATAACGGCCGGGTCCACCAGTGCTGCACCGGAACGCCGGGTCGGGCCATAAGCCACGTCCTGCATACCCGCCAGGGGCACGGTGCCGGTGGCGAACTTGATGAAGTCGAACGCCATTTCCTTGTTCGGCGTGCCCTTCACGGCTGCCCAAACGTCGAGATCGAAGACGTTGCCGTCCCAGACCATCTCGAACGGCCGGCCGTCATCCTTGATCGCCCCGAAAATGCGGCCATTGGCCGATTGCACCATCACCGCCCCGCCGTCATTCAGCAATTGCGGCGCTTGTGACCAGGAATCATACCAGACCAGGTCGTCTTTAATGGTGTCGAGTTTAGCGAAGGCCTGTGCCTGTCCCTCATCGGTCGCCAGCACTTTGTAGACGTCCTCGCGTGCGACGCCATCGGCGATCAGCGCCCATTCCAGGTTAACCTGGGCCCGTTTGCGCATCGCCCGCTTGCCCGGGAATGTCGCCGTATCGAAGAAATCCGCGATCGTGCTGGGCGTGCCGCCCTGAATCGTCTCGCTGTTGTAAGCATAGATCACGGCCCAGAAGATCACGCCGACGCCACATTCATTAGCCAGGGCCTCGGGGAAGAAGTCGTCAATAGCGGCAACGCCATCGTCTCCCGGGGGCAGGATATCGCGCGGAATGACTTCCAGCAGTCCTTCCGAACAAGCGCGTTCAAGGTCAATGACCTCGATATCGACGACATCCCATTGGATGTTATTGGCCTCGACCTGCGCCTTGATTTCGGCGATGCCGCCGGAATAATCCTCGAACAGGACTTTGTTTCCGCTCGCCGCCATATAGGGGTCGATCATGTATTTTTTCTGCGCCGCACCATAGGCACCGCCGAAGGAAACAACCGTAAGTTCCTGCGCTGCCAAGGGCGAGGCCATGATCGCCAACGCCACCGCGCTTGTTAATATTCCACCAATTCTCATATTTTGTTCCTCCTCAATCTTTGTACAGTTTTCGGACTATTGGGCGTCCGTCATCCGCATAGGATCACATTGTACGAAACGCGAAGCAATCGCTAGTCTGCCATATCAGCTGGGCAAGCTGCCCCTCGTCGAAAACCGGCGCGGCCGCATCATTCAGCACTTTGATGGTTATTTCCGAGCCATCCGACAGTTCGAAATAGTAGCGAATAAAGTCGCCGACATAATGGCGAACAATGAAATTCGCGGTAATTTCGTTGTCGTAGGCATGATCGCTGGGTTTTATGAACATCTTCTCGGGCCGCACCGAGATGATGCATTTGCCGCCAACCTCCCGAATATCGGCCGCCTGCGCGGTGATTTCTTGGCCTCCGGCCACCGTCACCCGCACGCTATCGCCCCTGACAGCGGCGATTTTGGCCGGCATCAGGTTATTTTCACCGATGAAATCAGCGACAAAGGCGTTGCTCGGCCGTTCGTAGAGCACATCCGGCGACGCGCATTGCTGAACGACGCCATCGTTGAACACCGCCACCCGGTCCGACATGGTCAGCGCCTCGGTTTGATCGTGCGTCACATAGATCACCGTGAATCCCAGTTTTTTATGCAGCCGCGTAATTTCGAATTGCATCTGCTCGCGCAGTTTCTTGTCGAGCGCTCCCAGCGGCTCGTCCATCAGCACCAATGAGGGTTCGAATATCAGCGCCCGCGCCAGGGCGACCCGCTGACGCTGCCCGCCGGAAAGCTGACCCGGATGGCGTTTGCCATAGTCTTCGAGTTCCACCAGGGCAAGATAGTCCTTCACCCGCGCCGTGATTTCGCTACGGTCCAAACTCCGCACCTTCAGCGGGTAGGCAAGGTTCTCCGCGACGGTCATATGCGGAAACAGGGCATAATTCTGGAAAACCATGCCGATATTGCGCTTATAGGGTGCTGTACGCGTGACCGGCACGCCGTCTATCTGAATGTCCCCACCGGTGACGCTCTCGAACCCGGCCAGCAGCATAAGGATGGTCGTCTTCCCCGAGCCCGATGGGCCCAGCAGAGTGATGAACTCGCCCTTGGCCACATCGAGACTAAAGCCCTTCACCACCAGTATCTTCTGGTCGTAGCTCTTTTTTACATCCAGGAACCGCAAAAACTGGGTTGTGTCCGCCGCCATCGCTCACCGCACCTTCAGGCGGGTATTAGTGTCCGCCATGGCGCCTGCGCCTCCAACTCCCACCGACAAGCCCATACATAGCATTTCCCCCTGGCGCTTCGCTACGAGCTATGGATCGTTGAAAAATTGGGGTGGCTGATGGGGATTGAACCCACGACCCCCAGATCCACAATCTGGTGCTCTAACCGACTGAGCTACAGCCACCACCGTCAGATCGGCCTCTCGGGCCGCTTGAGGTGTGTAATGCTGCCTCGAGACCACGTCAAGCGACCCGTTATCACGCTGGCCTTTCCGGCATCGCTCCCTGGCGCAGATCCCGCCGCCTGATCTTGCCCGTGGCGGTTATCGGCAAGCTGTCGACGAAGCGCACTTCGCGAGGATAGGCATGGGCAGCCAGGCGGGTTTTGACGAAACTCTGAATCTCCGTGGCCAGAGCCTCGCTGGCCGTCTGGTCGCCTTTGAGCACGACAAACGCCGTCACTCGTTCGGTCCGCACCGGGTCCGGCAGGCCCACGACCGCCGCCAGGGCGACGGCCGGATGTTTGGCCAGGCAATCCTCCACCTCCCCTGGCCCGACGCGATAACCGGCGGTGGTGATGACATCGTCGTCCCGCCCCACGAACCAGAAATAGCCCTCCTCGTCCTGACGGCCCTGATCCCCGGTCAGCATCCAATCACCGCGGAATTTTTCGGCGGTTGCATCCGGCTGGTTCCAGTATTCTAGGAACATCACCGGATCCGGCCGCCGCACCGCGATATTTCCCAGCGTCCCGGGCGCCAGCACGGCCCCGTTTTCATCCACCACCGCCACCTCGTGACCCGGGATGGCCCGGCCCATGGCGCCCGGTTTCACGGCCATCGCCTCGGCGCAATTTCCCACCACCAGATTGCACTCTGTCTGGCCGTAGAACTCGTTGATTGTCACGCCGAGCGCCTCCCGGCCCCAGTCCAAAAGACCCTGTCCCAGTGGCTCGCCGCCCGACCCCACCGAGCGTAAATCAAGCCCCCATCGGCCCGGATCGGGCACCTGGCGCATGAGTTTGAGAGCTGTCGGCGGCAGAAAACTGTTTCGCACACCCATATCCGCCATCAGGGAAAATGCCTCTTCCGGATCGAATTTCGCCGCCCGGTAGGCCAGCACCGGCACGCCGTAATGCCAGGCCGGCAACAAGACATCGTAGAGACCCCCGATCCAGGCCCAATCAGCCGGCGTCCAAAACAAGTCCCCCGGCTGCGGAAAGAAATTATGGGGAAAAACGACCCCCGGCAAATGACCCAACAGCACCCGATGCCCATGCAGCGCCCCTTTCGGCGGCCCGGTAGTGCCCGAGGTGTAGATGATCAGCGCCGGATCGTCCGGCCCCGTCGCAGCCGGCCGATATTGGTCCGAGGCACGCCCCATCGCCGTGTCGAAATCCCCCGCCCCCGGACCGGCCCCGTCGATGCTCAGAACCAGTTTCAACTTCGGCAGTTGCGCGCGCAACGAGGCAATCCGCGCCGCCCCCTCGCCGTCCGTAACAATTGCCGCCGCACCGCTGTCCCTGAGCCGATAGCCCAGCGCGTCGACCCCGAACAAGGTGAACAGCGGCACCGCCACCAGGCCGGCCTTATAGGCCGCGATATGCGCCACCGCCGTCTCCAGCGCCTGCGGCAGCAGCACGCCAACCCGGTCGCCCGGCAGCAAACCATGGCCCTCGAACACATTCGCCAGCTTATTGGAGAGCTTCTTCAACTGCCCGAACGAATATTCCTCCACCGACCCATCGGCGCGCCGATAGATCAAGGCCCGGGCATCGGCGGCCTGACGGTCGCACACATCGACGCCGATATTATATTGCGCCGGAATCTGCCAGCGAAACCGGCCAAACACCTCGTCATAACTGCGACCGGCAAGCACCACTTGTGTCTGCCTAGCCGCCAGCGGATTCGGCAGGCACGGGCACACTGAAATAACGCGCCAACCGGGCCACCGCTTCATCCAGAACCGCGTCGCTCTTACAGAAGCAAAACCGCAAATACCCCTCGACGCCGCCCTCTTGGTAGAAGGCGCCCATGGGGATCGCCGTCACACCGGCATCCACGGTCAGGGCCCGGCAAATATCCTCATCCGCCCCCTGCACCGGCAGGTCGCCGAAACCGGCGGTCAGGAAATAGGTTCCCTCGCAGGGCAATACCTGAAAGCCCACCGCACTCAGGCCCCTGGCCAGCCGGTCGCGTTTCGCCGCCATTTCAGCCGTCAACCCGCCAAAATACTTATCCCCGAGACCAAGGCCATAGGCCACCGCATGCTGCAGGTTGGGCGGCGTCGTAAATTGCAGAAACTGATGCGCCTTCGATATGGTCGCCATCAGCGCGGCGGCGGCGGTCACATACCCGACTTTCCAGCCGGTCAGCGAAAATGTCTTTCCCGCCGAACCGATGCGAATGCAACGTTCGCGCATGTTGGGCAAGGTCATCATCGGCACATGCGCCCGACCGTCGAAGACGATATGCTCATAGACCTCGTCGCATACCGCCAACGCGTCGTATTTTTCCAGCAGATCGGCAAGAAACAGCAATTCGTCCCTGGCAAACACTTTGCCCGCCGGATTTTGCGGCGTGTTCAACAGCAGCAATTTGGTCCGCGGGCTGAATGCCTCCGACAAGGCTTCCAGCGGCAAGGCCCAGTCCGGCGGGGCGATCCGCACCAGCTTCGCGATCCCCCCCGCGCGCCGCACGATCGGCAAGTAGCTGTCATAGAGGGGTTCGATCAGCACCACTTCATCGCCGGGATTGATCAAACCGAACAGACACGCCGCCAGCGCCTCCGTGGCGCCCGAGGTCACCAGCACCTCCCCCCGCCAATCCACGTCGAGCCCATAGAAGCGCTGGTTGTTCACCGCCACCGCTTGCCGCAACTCTGCGATCCCCAGCATCGGCGGATATTGGTTCGGTTTTTCCAGCAACGCCGCCGCCGCCACTTTCAGCACATCCTCGGGACCGCGCCCATCGGGAAACCCCTGCCCCAGATTGATCGCCCCATGCTCTATGGCAAGCCGGCTCATGACCTCGAACACGGTCGTGCCATACCCAGAGAGGATCGCGTTTGCGTCTTTCATGCCAACCCTGATCTAAACGCCAGTATGACGAGAGGTCAAAGCTTTTGCCCTGCACTCTAGGCTCCGGCATAGTGCGCGAAACAGCAAGACCATCGAGGAATAAATGCTGCAAGTCGCACAGCGCATGGGCCGGCTCGGCACCGAAACCGCCTTCGAGGTGCTCGCCCGTGCGCAAGCGCTGGAGCGCAGCGGCCGCGACGTCATCAATCTGGGCATCGGCCAGCCCGACTTCAAAACCCCGCCCCACATTGTCGAGGCGGCGATCAAGGCGCTGCGCGACGGCCATCATGGCTACACCCCCGCCCCTGGTATTCCCAGACTCCGCGAAGCCGTCGCCGCCGACATCGCCAAATACCGCAATGTCCAGGTCGACCCGGACCTGATCCTGACGGTACCCGGCGGCAAAGTAACAATGTTCTTCGCCATCATGATGTTCGGCGAGCCCGGTGCCGAGATCCTTTACCCCAACCCTGGTTTCCCCATCTATGAGTCGGCCATCGCTTTCTCCGGCGCCAAACCGGTGCCCATCCCGCTGCTCGAGGAGCGCGACTTCTCTTTCGATGCGCAATCCGTGCTCGGCCTCATCACCCCGGCGACGCGCCTGATCATAATCAACTCGCCCGCCAACCCCACCGGCGGCACCGTGCCCAAGAGCGAACTCGATACACTCGTGGCCGGCCTCGAGGCCCACCCCCATGTCGCGGTCATGAGCGACGAGATCTACGCCCGCATGACCTACGACGGCATCCCCCATGCCAGCTTGACCGTTTACGAGAGCCTGCGCGACCGCCTGATCCTGCTTGATGGCTGGAGTAAGACTTACGCCATGACCGGCTGGCGCCTGGGTTACAGTGTCTGGCCGCGCTCCCTTATCGAGGGCGCCACCCGCCTCGCCATCAATTGCCATTCCTGCGTCAACGCCGCCGCCCAATTCGCCGGTATTGCGGCACTCGAGGGCCCCCAGGACAGCGTCGATACCATGGTCGCGGCCTTTGACGAGCGCCGCCATGCCATTGTCGAGGCCCTCAACGGCCTGCCCGGCATCACCTGCCGCATGCCCGCCGGCGCCTTTTATGCCTTCCCCAACATAGCCGGAACAGGCATGGATACCCGCACCCTGCAAAATCGCCTGCTCGACGAAGCCGCCGTCGCCACCGTCGCCGGCACCAGCTTCGGTTCATTTGGCGAAGGCTACCTGCGGTTCTCCTATGCCAACAGCAAGCAGAATATCCTCAAGGCCATCGACCGCATCGCCGATTTACTCGCCGGTGGCTGAAAGCGCCACATTGCGGTTGCACAGCCCTTGCTCAATCCGCCTATTTATTAGGCATATCAATGGCAGGACATGCCCAAACGCACGAGTAATACCCATCTTCGACCTGGCACGGGCTGTGCAACGTCCATGTTTGGAACGTGCTCGGTCAATACCGCAACGGATCTATTCCCCGTCGCCAACCGTCAACAGGGGCCTAACGAATGAAGAAAATCGAAGCCATTATCAAGCCGTTCAAGTTGGACGATGTTAAGGATGCCCTGAACGACATTGGTCTCAAGGGAATAACGGTCACCGAAGCCAAGGGTTTTGGCCGCCAGAAAGGCCACACCGAACTCTATCGGGGTGCGGAATATGTCGTCGATTTTCTACCCAAGGTAAAGATCGAGCTGGTGCTCGAAGACACCATGGTTGACCAGGCCATCGAAGCCATTCAAAACGCCGCCCGGACAGGCCGCATCGGCGACGGTAAGATCTTCGTCCAGACCATTGACCAAGCCATACGTATTCGTACCGGAGAACACGGCACGGAAGCTATCTAGCGCTGCAAAAATCGGGGTACCAGGAAAATGTCGGATATCGAAAAAATACAGCAAATGATGAAGGAGAACGATGTTCTCTACGTCGACCTCCGTTTCACCGACCCGCGCGGCAAGTGGCAGCACACCGCCCAGCACGTGGCCACCATGACCGAAGACGCGTTCACGGACGGCATCATGTTTGACGGCTCATCCATCGCCGGCTGGAAATCCATCCATGAGTCCGACATGATTCTAATGCCGGACCCGGCCAGCGCGGTCATGGACCCCTTCACCGCACAGCCCCAGTTGATCGTTTTCTGCGATGTCGTCGAGCCGTCCACCGGCGAGCCTTATTCCCGCGACCCGCGCAGCGCGGCGCGGCGCGCCGAGGCCTATTTGAAATCCAGCGGCCTCGGCGACACCGCCTATTTCGGCCCCGAGGCGGAGTTCTTCGTCTTCGACGATGTCCGCTATGCGGTGAATATGGACCACAGCTTCTACCGCATCGATAGCGAAGAAGGGCCCTACAACTCGGGCAACGACTTCCCCGAAGGAAATTTCGGTCACCGCCCCGGTGTTAAGGGCGGCTATTTTCCGGTTCCGCCGGTCGATTCCATGACCGACCTGCGCGCCGAAATGGTCACCACCATGTCGCAAATGGGCCTGACCATGGAAAAGCATCATCACGAGGTGGCGCCGAGCCAAAACGAGCTTGGATTTACCTTCGATACGCTCCTGCGCACCGCTGACAACATGCAGATCTACAAATATGTCGTTCACATGGTCGCCGCCACCTATGGCAAGACGGCGACATTCATGCCCAAACCGGTCATGGGCGACAACGGCTCGGGCATGCACATCCATCAGTCCATCTGGAAGGATAACAAGCCCGCTTTCGCCGGCAACGGCTACGCCGATTTGTCGGAGACTTGTCTCTACTATATCGGCGGTATCATCAAACACGCCCGCGCCATCAACGCCTTCTCCAACCCCACCACCAACAGTTACAAACGTCTGGTCCCGGGTTTCGAAGCACCTGTATTGCTGGCATATTCCGCCCGCAACCGCTCCGCTTCCTGCCGCATCCCCCACGTCGTCAGCCCCAACGGCAAGCGTGTCGAGATACGGTTCCCCGACGCCACCGCGAACCCCTATCTAACTTTCTCGGCGATGCTGATGGCCGGCCTCGACGGCATCGAGAACAAGATCCACCCCGGCGACCCCATGGACAAGGATCTCTACGATCTGCCGCCCGAGGAGTTGCAGGACGTGCCGACGGTCTGCGGCTCTCTCAGAGAGGCATTGGAGGCCCTCGATAACGACCGTGATTTCCTCAAAAAGGGCGGCGTCATGAGCGACGACCTCATCGACGGATATCTCGCCATCAAGGAAGAAGAGGTCCTGGCTTTCGAGCAGGCACCGCACCCGATCGAATTCCAGATGTACTACTCGTCTTAAGAGATTTCAGCCCACGCAAAGTGCCGTTCGGCTAACCGCCGGGCGGCACTGCCTCATATCGGCTACCCTAGGACGTCGCCCCCGAGCCCATGGAGGGCCGTTTAATCAGCCTAAGCGCCGGTAGAGCTTCCGGCTCGCTATCTGGACCGAAGGCGCCCAATTCATCTTCCCCAACCGTCTGATGTAGTTTAACGGGCCAGGTAGACATCGCCCTCATTTCCGTGTCTTTGGCCAGTTGTAATAGCTCGCGGCCAAGCGCGGTATTACCTTCCTTTTCAGCCTTCTCGGCCAGATCCCAAGTTAGGCGGGCATGCTCGCGTAAAGCTTCCGCATAGGCGCGTCGGTCCATGAAATGCTCTCGGTCGTATGGTTGCATAATAATAAAAACATGTATCCGCACTGGTTAACATCACGTTTAACCTACAAAGCCTTGGTAAATATTTATCGCTGACCGAATGTTAGGGGCATCTAATTTGCAATTATCAACATAATTTTAGTTACTCCACGGCATAATTGAATCTTGGGCGTGTCATCCCCGCGCCCATTGCCCAGCCATGGGCGTTTCCTCCCTAGACTTGGGGCCGCGTCGCCTCCGCGACGCGGCCCATTTTTTGGCCCGAAAACCTCGCCCCGGCCCGCTATTGCGGCAGTTCAAGCAAAAAGTCGTTACCACTGTAGCCATCCACATTGTCACGCGCACGAACCACGACTTGGCCCACATCGGACGGAATTTTGACCCCCGAGAGCGAGCGGGTAAACGGCTGCTCATCCACATGCGGATGGACCAGCACACGCTGGCCCAGCAACTGCCCATCGAGAGTCAGGATGTCCCATGCATCCGCGTAATTTTCCCAGCCGGTATCTTCATGGCGCACCGTAACGTCAAAGCGCCATGTCCCGTCTCCTTGCCGCGAGGCGGTCGCATCGACCACCTCTGCCCCCTCCCCGAGGGCGGGTGTCGCTAACGCCATCATCGCGGTTATGGATGCAACCAAGGCGTACCGCATGTTCATCCTCCACTTTTCCACAATCTACTGCAGGCGTACTGGCCGTGGGTTACGCTCGTCATCGATGGCGACATAGGTAAAGACCCCTTCGGTCACTTTCACGCGAATACCCC
Organism: Alphaproteobacteria bacterium; assembly: GCA_003230015.1. GTDB lineage: Bacteria > Pseudomonadota > Alphaproteobacteria > UBA6615 > UBA6615 > SZUA-147. Next base: position 15,499 of record QIGO01000068.1, read on the forward strand.
CATTTTGCCGGACCACCCAGGCCTCGACTCGGTAGGTCAAGGATGTCGACCCGATCCGCAGCAGATCGGCATAGGCGCACAGCACATCGCCAACGAAAACCGGGCGGTGAAACTGCATCGACTCGATCCCCACCGTAACGACTCGCCCGCGCGCCACCCCGGCCGCCGTAATGCCGCCCGCAATATCCATCTGCGCCAGCAGCCAGCCCCCGAATATGTCGCCATGTGCGTTGGTATCCGCCGGCATTGCTGCGGTACGTATTGCCAATTCTCCCCTCGGCTCACTGTCCGTCACGATCCATTCCTCACCATATATGCCCCCCGCTATGCGCCGCCGCCGATGACTCTTGCCAGCCACGGCGCCCACAAGATATTGTGCCCCACAATTTCCCAAAACACTGCATAGGGCAACTCATAGTGTCACAATCTCGGCGCAGCGCGACTGCCGATCTGTTCAGTTCGCCGCCACAGGGTGAGGGCTCCTATTCCGCCAAGGATATCGAGGTACTCGAGGGCCTTGAGCCCGTGCGCCGGCGCCCGGGCATGTATATCGGCGGCACCGATGAGCGCGCCCTTCACCATCTCGCCGCCGAGGTCATCGACAACGCCATGGACGAGGCCATTGCCGGCCACGCCGATCGTCTGGAGGTTCTGCTTCATGCCGATGGCAGCCTCACGGTTACCGACAACGGCCGCGGCATACCTGTTGATAACCACCCGAAATACCGCAAGATATCAGCCCTTGAAGTCATCCTCACCACGCTGCATTCCGGCGGTAAGTTCGATGGCAAGGCCTATGAGACATCCGGCGGCTTGAATGGCGTCGGCATCAGCGTCGTCAATGCCCTGTCCGACTGGCTGCGCATCGAGGTTGCCCGCGACCGCCAGCTATGGAGTCAGGAATATAGTCGCGGCGCGCCACTCAACAAACTACAGAAGTTGGGGCCAGTCCAGAACCGCCGCGGCACCAATGTAACTTTTCACCCCGACCCAAAAATCTTCGGCGACAAGACTCACTTCAAGCCGGCGCGCCTTTATCGCATGGCCCGCGCCAAAGCCTATCTCTACCGTGGTGTCCAGATCCGCTGGTCCTGCGACCCTGCCCTGTTGGCTGGCAGCGATATTGCCGAGAAGGAAACATTCCATTTCCCCGGTGGCTTACGCGACTATCTGCAAGCGGTCATGAACAACCGCCATCTCGTCGCCCCGGAAGTTTTTAGCGGCGATGCCAAATTCGGTGACGCGGCCGGACGGGTCGAGTGGGCCATATGCTGGCCCACCGATGGCGAGGGTTTTTGCGATTCTTACTGCAATACCATACCGACCCCCTCGGGTGGCAGCCATGAGACCGGCATCCGCACCGCCCTGTCCCGCAGCCTCAAGGCCTATGGCGAGATGGTGGGCAATCGCCGCGCCAGCACCATCACCACCGAGGATGTCGTCGATGGCAGCGCTATTCTCCTGTCGCTGTTTGTTCGCGAACCGC
>QIGO01000085.1 GCA_003230015.1 Alphaproteobacteria bacterium
CGCAGAATGCCGTAGACATTATTGACTTTCAGCACCGGTTGCCGGGCCTTGCCGTTGGAGCCGGCCTTGAGCAGCCAGTTCACCGATGGTGAGGGCGTCACCGCGCCTTCGCCATAAGCGATCAATCGGTGCTGCGCCAATTCCTCGACGCTCTCTGGCACGCCATGCTGTTTGATATATTCCGGCGACGCGAAAACATGATTATGCACCCGGCACAGGTTGCGCTTGACCAGGTCCGGCTGCTGGGGCACCGACAGCCTGATGGCGCAATCGGCTTGGCGCATGCCCAGATCCAGTTCCCGGTCCGTCGCCACCAACGTCAATTGGATGGCCGGATACATGTCAATGAATTTGCGGATGCGTGGCGTCAGCCATAGTGAGCCCAAAGCCACGGTCGTGGTAATTGTCAGAGTCCCCTGCGGCCGGCTCTGACTGTCCTGCAACATGGCTTCGGTCATCGCCAGTTTGTTGAAGACGTCATGCACCGACCGGTAGAGCAATTCGCCCTGCTCGGTCAGCAGCAGGCCCCGTGCATGGCGGTGAAAAAGCACACAACTCAGTGCCTCCTCCAGCGTGCTGACCTGCCGGCTGACGGCCGACTGGCTGAGATGCAGCACATCGCCGGCACGCGTAAAACTGCCGGCCTCGGCAACGGCATGAAAAACGCGCAACTTGTCCCAATCCATCGCCACGGGCGTCAACTCACGTTGTTTGCGGCCAGAATAGGCCGGCAATGTTAAGAAATACGGCGCAATCCGAGTCGGATTGCACCGCCTGCTCCGGTGGGTCTTGTCGAATCGGCGGGAATTACTCCGCCGCGCGACGCTCAGTGGTATCTTCGTGCGCGGCCAGGAATTTCTCGGCTTCAAGCGCGGCCATGCACCCCATGCCCGCGGCCGTAACCGCCTGGCGAAAAACTTTGTCCTTCACATCGCCCGCCGCGAACACACCATCGACATTCGTCGCGGTACTGTCGGCCGCGGTGATCAGGTAACCCTCGGAATCCATCGCCAGCTTGCCCTTGAACAAGCCGGTGTTGGGGGTGTGGCCGATCGCCACGAAGACGCCATCGACGGCCAGTTCGCGAACGGCGTCGGTCTTGACGTTGCGGATTTTTGCCCCGGTTACGGCAAGCGGCTTGTCGTCGCCGATGATTTCTTCCAGCACGCTGTCCCAAACCACCTCGACTTTCGCATTGCGGAACAGGCGTTCCTGCATGATTTTTTCCGCCCGCAGGCTGTCGCGCCGATGCACCAGCGTTACTTTCGAGGCGAATTTGGTCAGAAATAACGCCTCTTCCACTGCCGTGTTGCCGCCGCCGACGACCATCACCTCCCGTTCGCGGAAGAAGAATCCGTCGCAAGTGGCACATGCCGACACACCAAAACCCTGGAAAAGTTCCTCCGACGCCAGTCCCAGCCATCGCGCCTGGGCCCCGGTACAGATGATGATACTCTCGGCGATATATTCGTCGCCGGAATCGCCGATGCAGACAAAGGGACGCTTGGTGAAGTCGACGCTCACCAGCAGGTCATTGTGGATCTGCGTACCCACGCCTTTGGCCTGAGCCTCCATCTGCTCCATCAGCCACGGCCCCTGGATCGCATCGGCGAATCCGGGATAATTCTCCACATCCGTGGTGATCGTCATTTGCCCGCCCGGCTGCATCCCATGCACCATCATCGGCGCCAGATTGGCCCGCGCGGCATAGATCGCCGCGGTGCAGCCCGCCGGCCCGGAACCGATAATCAGAACTTTGCCGCGATAGGTTTCAGCCATGAATTATTGCTTTCACGAAGGCTAGTCGAACAGACTAGCCCGTTACATAGGTCGGCTCCGGGCGGCTCGCAAGGCCGGGCGTGGGGCTTGCGCCCGCTCTCAAAAAGTGACGACGCTGCGGATCGACTTGCCTTCATGCATGAGGTCGAAGGCGGTGTTGATCTCGTCCAGGGGCATGGTATGGGTGATCAAATCGTCGATATTGATTTTGCCGTCCATATACCAATCGACGATGCGCGGCACGTCCGTGCGGCCCTTGGCGCCGCCGAAGGCCGTGCCGCGCCAGACCCGGCCCGTCACCAGTTGGAACGGCCGCGTCGCGATTTCCTGGCCGGCACCGGCGACGCCGATAATAGTGCTTTCGCCCCAACCCTTGTGACAGCATTCCAGCGCCTGACGCATGGTATTGACGTTGCCGATACATTCGAAGCTGTGATCGGCCCCACCTTTGGTCAAATCCACCAAATAGGCCACCAGGTCGCCTTCGACCTCTTTCGGATTGACAAAATCGGTCATCCCGAACTGCGTCGCCAGCGTTGTTTTGTCGTCGTTGATATCGACCCCGACGATCATATCGGCGCCCACCAGCCGCGCCCCCTGAATGACATTCAGGCCGATACCGCCGAGCCCGAACACCACCACATTGTCGCCGGGCCTGACTTTGGCCGTGTTGATTACCGCGCCCAGGCCGGTCGTCACGCCGCAGCCGATATAGCAGATCTTGTCGAACGGCGCGTCCTTGCGCACCTTCGCCAGCGCGATCTCCGGCACCACGGTGAAATTCGCGAAAGTCGAGGTGCCCATATAATGGTGGATCGTCTCGCCGCCCAGCGAGAACCGGCTCGACCCGTCCGGCATCATGCCGCGGCCTTGGGTCTCGCGGATCGCCTGGCACAGATTGGTCCGCCCGGAGGTGCAATAGTCGCAGGTCCGGCATTCGGGGGTATAGAGGGGGATGACATGGTCGCCCCTCGCCAGGCTGGTCACGCCGGGCCCCGTATCGACGACGACACCGGCCCCCTCATGGCCAAGGATCGCCGGGAACAAGCCTTCCGGATCCTCACCCGACAGCGTGAACGCATCCGTATGACAGATCCCGGTGGCCTTGATCTCCACCAGGACCTCGCCCGCCTTCGGGCCCTCCAACTGAACCGTCTCGATGCTCAGTGATTTTCCGGCCCCATGGGCAACCGCCGCGCGAACTTCCATACCCTCTTCCCCTTGATGATCTTCTTCTAGCCTTGCGCGCCGAAGACCGGCGGGTCTTAGAACCCGAACATATGGTCCAGGCTAAAGGCCGCGTCATCGGCGCTGAACAAGCCATGATAACCAAACAGCCGGCAGCTGCCATCGCGAATGATGACATAGCTGTCGGCGCCCGCCCGTTCCCGCTCCGCGCTGCTGAAAATCTCGCCCAGCCGCCACAAACAAGAGCCGCCGCAGGGAATGGCCAGTCTGTGTTCGCCGACCACCTCCCCGCCGCTATTGTGCAACATCAACATCGTGTCCGAGGTCGCGTGCCACGGCGTCGAGGCCGCGTATATCAGATGGCACTGGGTATCGGTACCCGCGGGCCCAAGGCGCAGGAACAGCCGCGTCGACAGGCCGGGCGCCCGCCCGGCGTAGGATTGCGGCTCGCCCCGATAGACGAGAACCGAGTTGAACATATGGGCGCCAAAGCTGGTTTCGGCGATATGCCCGCTCTGCCGGTCCTCATAGCGGAACAGCCCATGCAGCCAGCCGTCCGCCTCGCCGCCATCGGCGAAATCGTAAACCAGTTCCACATGCCCGAAGGCGTCGCCCGGCAAGGCGCTGCCGAGCATTTCATCCAAGTCCAGGGCCACGCTCTCGCACCGTTGCAGGCCCCTGAAGCTGTGCCGGGCGACCTCGCCGCCGCCGCGGTCATAGACCACCGCCGCCACCGGCATTTGCGCCTGCGCGCGCGCCATCGGCGTCGGCAGCACAATCGTTCGGAAACGCGACCGTGGCAATACCGGTGCCGGCAGCAGGTAGCCTTTGCCGAGCAAATTGCCCAATTCCGCAATCTTCGGGTCCGCCACCAGGTCTGTCCGCTCCACATTGACATGGGCGATACGGCTGCGGCCGTTTTGCGCCTCCACCTCGTAGCGCGGACGCACCACATGTTTGCCCGCGTTCACCTCGATCTGCTGCGGCCAGCGCGCCTCCGGCAACAGCGCCGCCACATCCAGTTTGAACGACCCGAACGGCGGGATTTCCCGGTCCAGCCACACCGTCTGGTTATCGCCCATCAGATTGAGGCCGAGACCGCCCGCCGGAATAGGGCAGGGGTGGCTATTCTGCACCCACATCAGCACCCGCTCGCCCGCACCCGGTGCCGGCAGGCCGGCGAAATAATCCGCCGGCCAGGCATTGGCGTCATGGGTGCAGGACAGCACGCGCGCGTCGTCGCCATAGGTATCGAGCGCATATTTCACCACATCATGGCCCTGCGCCCCGATCACATGAATGAACAGCTGGCCGACGAAATCCCCCAGCCCGAAACGCCGCCGCACCTCTTGGCTGTCGATCACCACCGATGTTACGGCATTGGCTAACGGTTGGTCCCATTGCGCCAACTGGTGGCCGTCCTCGTCCAGCAGGGTCAGCCACAGGCGCACATCGCGGGCGCCATATCCATGCCAATAATTGGCCGTCACGACTCGGCAATGCTGATTTGGCCCATCGCGGAAAAAGGCGAAATTAGTGGCGAAATTAAGCGGGTCCAGATAGTGCCCGGCATTGCCCAATCTGTCATCGCCAAGCCGCATCGCGTCCAGCGTCAGGATCTCGGTTTTGCCCGGGACCAAATGGCGAATATGGTCCACCAGCCGCTCCCCGTCGAAGGCCACCACCAGCACCGCCCCAGCCTCGCTGGCCGGCAAATCCGTCACCGGTCTCGTCGTGCGGCCCAACACGGTCTTGCCGATCTCTTCGACATCCTGCACAAAAACATCGGTGACGGCGATATCGCCGAAATCGTAAAGCTCGGCGAACGCCTCGGCAAAGCCCAGCGGGTCGTAAACCGCCACCGGCCCGGCTTCTGCCAGCCGCGCCACCAAGGCTCGCCCCAGCCCGGCCACGGCCGGGTGTCCGATGGCCTTGAAAAACGGGAACCCACCGGTTTTATTGCTAAAGGTGTCAATGTTGAGCGCCATCGCCTGCCTTTCGTTTCTTGAAAAAGGCGGACATTTTGTGGCGCATCCGCTCACGCCGCAGGTAACCCTCGCTGCGCACCCAATTCAACTGGATGCTGCGTCTCTCGCCCTCGAACGATGTATGCCCATGCCACGCGTCCTCGCTACAGCGGAAGGCCAGCAGCAGGCCTTCTGTTGGCGCCAGTTCCGCCGCGTAATCTTCCATATCCTCGCCGCCCCGCAGCAGCCGCAAACGCCCCATTGGCGTCGCCCAATCCGCGTTCATATAGAGCAGAATGGTCAACAGCTTGCCGCCGGAATCGGTGTGTATTTTACCGTCGCTGGCCCGGCATTGCCCGCGCACCGTGATCATCACCGGTCGCCCCGCGAGATCCATATCGAATTTATCCGATATCACCTGGGCGAAGCTCTCGCCGCGCAATTCACTCAACAGCGCCGCAAAACTCGGCCCAAAGCTGAGCGCCGATTCCGGTAAGCTGCCGGGCACCGTGATTGCCGGAAAATCCCGCCGCAATGGCGCCGTCGCGTCACTTTTCAGCGACTGCCGGCAGATCAGGTGATCGAATGGATCGCTGACCAGTTCGCTGGCGCGCAATGCCGCGATGTCGAGAATAGTCATGTCCCCAGCCTCGGCGTCATTTGCCAAACCGCCCGTGCGCGTTAGTCACGGCCACCGGTCTATTATAGCCGCATCAAGGCCATTGCAACGCTCGGTCAAACTGTCGCAAGTCTCATCCGTTGCCGCACCTCGGCTGCCGCCCGCGCCGTATCGTTTGGCGGCTCGTAATGCCACGTCTCCAGCGCCCCGCTGAAGCGCCGGCAGATACCGGCTTCGCGCATCGCTTCGTGAAATCTGGCGAATTTCGCCGACCCGCCTTCCAGGCTCGCGACATGGATCGGTTTGCCCGTACCACTGGCCTCGGTCACCATATTCACCGAATCTTCAGTAACCACCACCGCGTCGCAGAGGCCGAGATAGCCATGATAGGGATTCTCCCCGCTGCCATCCCAGAATATCGCGGCCACGCCGCCCAGACGCGCCCGCAGCACTTCCACGACTTCTGTCGGCGTTCGCCGCGACGGTGTTATCAACAGCCCGGCGCCAAACTCACCGGCCATCCGCGCCAGATCCTCGCACAATTGCCGTGCCGTCCGCCGGCCAAATCGATAGGCACTGTTCGGTCCGCCCAGCAGCACCGCGACCAGGGGCCGTGGCAAATGGGCGACGGATTCGGCGAACCGTGCCGCCGCGCCATCGAGCACGGCCTTTGTCACCCCGTGCAGGGCACCCAGGGTGTTAAGGACATTGTCGCCGCGAAGTCGGTCATGTCGCGGCGCGATGACCAGATCGAAATGCGCCCGCGCCCCGCCGGGATTCTGCAATTGCACGCAAAAGCACCGGCCGCCCGAATGCCGTTTGACCGCCAGGGCCGGGGCCACCGTCAGCCGCCCTGTCGCGATCAGCAGATCCGGCCACGGCGGCGCCAGCCTATCGCCTTTGGCGCCCAATGTGCGTATCGGGTCCGGCCATAGGGCAACCGGCAGCCAGCGCCACGGTTTGCCCACCGAGATTTGCTTCTCCACTGGCCTGACGCCAATCGCCTCGGCCAGGGCGACACATTGTTTGACCATGCCGATCTTGCCGTCGGTTACGGTCCAGCATACCGGCGGCCGGGAGACTTGAGTGCCGTCCATGGCGCCAGACTATGGCGTTACAGTCTGTCTGGCACAAGGCGGCTGGTCACATCCGAGATTGAAATATTGTTGCGACGCGCTACCATGTCCCCCTGCAGGATCGTCATCCCGGATGCGGCTGAAATGGTCTCATGAGCACACGAACACCACCGGATTGCGTAATGTCATGTCCCCGCGTCGCGTAAAGCTCGACCAGATCGATCGCCGCATTCTGCGTGACTTGCAGGACCACGGACGCATGACCAATGTCGAGTTGGCCCGCCGTGCGGGTATTTCCGCCCCGCCTTGTTTGCGCCGCGTGCGCGCCTTGGAGGAAGCCGGTTTCATTCGCGGCTTTCACGCCGATCTGCCCGCCGAGATGCTTGGCTTCGAGGTTACGTTTCTCGCCCTGGTCGGCCTTGACGGCCAGTCCGAGGCGGTGCTGAGCGCCTTCGAGTCCTTGGTCGGCGCCTGGCCCGAGGTCCGCGAATGCCACATGATCCGCGGTGGTGGCGACTTTATGCTTAAGGTTGTCGCCCACAACACCGCTCACGAAAACGAGCTGACCCAGCGCCTCACCGGCGCCCCCCATGTCAGCAACGTCACCACATTTCAGGTCATTCGGTCATCGAAAAACACGCTGGGCGTCCCGGTGCCCGAATTGGGCCCGGACGAATAGGGTCAATAGAGTCTCTATTTGTAGCGAATTTTGACCAGTTCATAATAGCGCGTGCCGCGCGGGCTCTCGAATTCGATACTGTCGCCGACCCCGCGGCCGATCACCGCCCGCCCCAGGGGTGAGGTGATCGAAATGCGGCCGGAATCGATATCCGCTTCGAACTCGCCCACCACTTGGTAGGTCACTTTTTCGTCGGTCTCTTCATCGGCCAAGGTCACTTTCGCCCCGAAGCGCACTTCCTTGGTGGAGAATTGCAGCGGATCGACCACTTCGGCGAGTTTTGTCAGATTTTCCAGCTCGATAATCCGGCCTTCGATAAAACTCTGCCGCTCCCGGGCCGCATGATATTCGGCATTTTCCGATAGATCGCCATGCTCGCGCGCTTCCGCGATAGCCCGGATGATCGCCGGCCTTTCGACTGTTTTCAGGTTCTTGAGTTCTTCATTCAGCCGGCGGTTACCGTCGGCCGTTATGGGAATTTTTTCCATGCCTAATCCACCAAATGAAAAACCCGCCTGAGGCGCTCCTCGATGTCGAGGCGCGTTTTTGCGGCGGGGACGCAGTCCCTAAATCGACGACTTTTTAAAATATGACTGCAGGGGGGCTACTTCAAGACCACCCCGCACTAAAGCTTCAATCGCCCCCACGACGGCCCGTGCACCGGCAACGGTGGTGTAGTAGGGAATCTTTGCTGTCAAAGCCATGCGGCGCAAGGTGAAGCTATCGGCCACGGACTGTTTTCCTTCCGACGTATTGAACACCAGTTGGATTTCGTTATTTTTCATCGAATCGACGATATGAGGCCGCCCTTCCAGGACTTTGTTGACTGTTTTGACCTTGATGCCGTTGTCATCCAGATGCGCCGCCGTGCCGTATGTCGCCACAAGCTCGAAACCCACGCTCAGCAAGCGTCGCGCCAGCGACACCATCGCCGGCTTGTCCCGGTCGCGCACCGAGATGAAAGCAGCACCGGTGAGCGGCACCGCGTTGCCGCTGCCCAGTTGGGATTTGGCGAATGCGCGCGAGAAATCGGCATCCAGTCCCATCACCTCGCCGGTCGATTTCATCTCTGGGCCCAACAGCGTATCGACGCCGGGGAACCGGGCAAACGGGAACACCGCTTCCTTGACCGCCAAATGCGGTCCCCGCGCCTTGTCTTCCAATGAGAAGTCGGCCAGCAGCGCACCGGCCATCAGCCTGGCGGCGATTTTCGCGATCGCCACCCCGGTCGCCTTGGCCACGAAGGGAACCGTGCGGCTGGCGCGTGGGTTGACCTCGATGATGTAAACATCGCCATCCTTCACGGCGAATTGCACATTCATCAGGCCGACGACACCGAGGCCTTGCGCCAATGTCGTTGTCTGACGCCGAATTTCATCGACAATGTCGGTTTCCAGGGAATAGGGCGGCAGTGAGCAGGCCGAGTCGCCCGAGTGAATGCCGGCCTGCTCGATATGCTCCATCACGCCGGCGATATGGACGGACCCTTTGCGGTCCGCCAGCGCATCCACATCCACTTCGATGGCATCTTGCAGATAGGAATCGATAAGCACTGGGCTGTGCCCCGAGACTTTCACCGCTTCCTTGATATAGCGCGACAGACTGGCCCGGTCGTGCACGATCTCCATAGCCCGGCCGCCAAGCACATAGGATGGCCGGATCAGCACCGGGTATCCCAGCCGGTCGGCGACGATCGCGGCTTCCGCTTCACTCGTGGCGACACCGTTGGCCGGTTGCCGCAGCACCAACCGCCGCAGCAGCTGCTGGAATTGTTCCCGGTCCTCGGCAAGATCGATCGCCGCCGGGCTGGTGCCCAGAATCGTCACGCCGGCGGCTTCCAGCGCCCGCGCCAGTTTCAGCGGCGTTTGGCCGCCAAACTGCACGATGGCCCCCAATAATTTGCCGCGGCTCCGTTCCACCCGGCAGATTTCCAGCACATCCTCGCTCGTCAGGGGTTCGAAGAACAGCCTGTCGGCGGTGTCATAGTCGGTCGACACGGTTTCCGGGTTGCAATTGACCATGATCGTCTCGAAACCGGCATCGCGCAGCGCGAAAACCGCATGGCAGCAGCAATAATCGAACTCGATACCCTGGCCGATGCGGTTTGGCCCGCCCCCCAGAATGATGATCTTGTCGCGCCCGCTCGGCGCCGCCTCGCACTCGGCCGGCGCCGTCTCATCGCCCTCGTAGGTTGAATACATGTAGGGGGTTTGGCTGGGAAATTCCGCCGCGCAAGTGTCGATGCGCTTGAACACCGGCGCCACCCCGAGTGCCTGGCGCCGCGCCACCACGGAATCCTCGTCGACGCCGCACAACTCGGCCAGCCGGGCGTCGGAGAAGCCCATTTTTTTCAGTTGATGCAGGCCATGAAAATCTTCCGGCAGACCCGCCGTTAGAACCCGCTGTTCGGCGTCGATAATTTCGCTGATGCGGCCCAGGAACCACGGGTCGTAGGCCGTCGCCCGCTGCACCTCTTCGATCGACATGCCCAGCCGCAGGGCCTGGGCGATCACCAACAGCCGCTCGGGCGACGGCTGGCCCAGGGCCGCGCGCACCGCGTCGCGGTCGAAATCTTCTCCGGGCGTCACGCCGGCGATTTCCACATCGTTGAGTCCCGTCAAGCCGGTCTCTAGAGAGCGCAGGGCTTTCTGCAGACTTTCGGCGAAAGTCCGGCCCACCGCCATCGCCTCGCCGACGGACTTCATCGAGGTGGTGAGCAGGGGATCGGTACCGGGGAACTTCTCGAACGTGAACCGTGGTATCTTGGTGACCACATAATCGATCGTCGGCTCGAAACTCGCCGGCGTAACGCCGGTGATTTCGTTGTCCAGCTCGTCCAAGGTATATCCCACCGCCAGTTTGGCGGCGATTTTAGCAATCGGAAATCCGGTCGCCTTGGAGGCCAGTGCCGACGAGCGCGAGACCCGTGGGTTCATCTCGATGACCACCATCCGGCCGGTTTTCGGGTCGATCGCGAACTGCACGTTCGACCCGCCGGTATCGACACCGATTTCCCGCAGCACGGCAATCGAGGCGTTGCGCATGACCTGATATTCTTTATCGGTCAGCGTCAGCGCCGGTGCCACGGTGATGCTGTCACCGGTATGGACGCCCATTGGGTCGACATTTTCGATAGAGCAAACAATGATGCAGTTGTCCGCGTGATCGCGCACAACCTCCATCTCGAACTCCTTCCACCCCAGCACCGATTCCTCGACCAGCACCTGCCCCACCGGCGACGCCTCCAGACCATGTGTGACGATGCTGACATACTCGTCGCGGTTGTAGGCGATGCCCCCACCGGTGCCGGCCAGCGTGAAGCTCGGCCGGATAATCGCCGGCAGGCCGATTTCCGCCAGCGCGTCTTGCGCCTGCGCCGGGCTGGTGACCATCACGCTGCGCGGCGATTCCAGCCCGATCCGGTCCATCGCCTCGCGGAACAGCAGGCGGTCCTCGGCTTTGTCGATGGCCGCCGCGTTGGCGCCGATCAATTCGATGCCGAGGCGCTCCAGCGTGCCGTCTTTGGCCAGTGCCATCGCCATGTTCAGGCCGGTCTGGCCACCCATAGTCGGCAACAAGGCGTCTGGCCGCTCCCGTTCCAGGATCAGCCGCACCATATCCGGCGTGATCGGCTCCACATAGGTGGCATCGGCCAGTTCCGGGTCGGTCATGATGGTTGCCGGATTGGAGTTCACCAGAATCACCCGGTAGCCCTCGTCCCGCAGGGCCTTACAGGCCTGGGTTCCGGAATAGTCGAACTCGCAGGCCTGCCCGATAATGATCGGGCCGGCGCCGATAATCATGATCGATTTGATATCCGTGCGCTTAGGCATGGTTTTGGCAGCCCCTCTTCGCCGGCTGGGCGCCTTAGCCCGCCGTCGCCATCATGGCGACGAAGCGTTTGAACAAATAGTGGCTATCCTGCGGGCCCGGCGAGGCCTCGGGGTGATATTGCACCGCGAAGACCGGCGCCCCTTCCACCTTGATGCCTTCCAGCGACCCGTCGAACAGCGAAACATGAGTCATCGTAACCGCCTTGGGCAGGCTATCCTTGTCCACCACGAAGCCATGATTCTGACTGGTGATCTCGACTTTGCCGGTTGCCAGATCTTTCACCGGATGATTGGCGCCGCGATGACCGTGATGCATTTTGACCGTCTGCGCACCCAGCGCCAGGGCCAGTATTTGATGGCCCAGGCAAATACCGAATGTTGGCACCCCGGCCTCCAGCACGCCTCTTACCATTGGCACCGCGTAGCGCCCCGTCGCCGCCGGGTCGCCGGGCCCGTTCGACAGAAAAACCCCGTCCGGCTTGTGGCTCAGGACCTCTTCGGCCGTAGCGCTCGCTGGCACCACGCTCACCGCGCAGCCAAGGTCGGCCAAGCAGCGCAGGATATTGCGCTTGGCCCCGAAATCCACGGCGACGACGTGAAATCTGGCATCGTTAGCGGTGCCATAGCCTTCGCCACGGCGCCACGTGGTTTGCGTCCATTGATAGCTCTGCCGGCAGGACACCTCCTTGGCCAGGTCCATGCCCTCGAGCCCCGGCCAGTCTTTGGCCTCGCCACGCAGGGCGGCCCCATCCATGATGCCGTCGGGTGCATGTATGATGGTGCCGGCCGGCGCCCCGCCATCGCGGATCAGCCGTGTCAGGCGGCGTGTGTCTACCCCGGCGATGCCCACAAGGTCGTTGGCTGCCAGCCAATCGCCGAAATGCTGTGCTGCGCGCCAGTTGCTGGGCTCGGAAATATCGCCGCGCAACACGCAGCCCCGTGTCGCCGGCGTTGTCGTTTCCGCGTCTTCGGGGTTGCTGCCCACATTGCCGATATGGGGAAAAGTGAAAGTAACGATCTGTCCGGCATAGGAGGGATCGGTCATGATCTCTTGATAACCGGTCATCGAGGTATTGAAACATACCTCGCCCACCGCCTTGCCCACACGCCCCAGCCCCCGGCCCCAAAACACCTCGCCCGAAGCCAGCACCAGCGCCCCTGTTGCCCAGCCAGGGGCCGCGCTATCGGGCCGCTCGGGCGGTAATGTAGCGTCGACGATCGACATGGTCTGTTCCCGGATGGCACCGCGTTGCCGAAATATCGCGTCACGAATGGAGTCGGCTGGTTTGCGCCGCCCAGGCGCCAAACCGCCGGTTACATAGGTCACAGCCGCGGCTGCGTCAAGTTCATAGCCACATCGAAAACACTTTTATTTCAATGCCTTAGAAAATTTCATATGATTGCCATCCCGGCAAAAATGGTCTAACGTCTTCAGCTTCGCGATATGTCGAGGCAAGGTGCATGCTGCGAGACCGCTTGGCGGACGCTCTCAAACCGGCAATGAAGGAACGCAAGGAAATCACCGTTGCCACCTTGCGTTTGATCCTCGCTGCGCTCAAGGACCGAGACATCGCCGCCCGCGGTAAGGGCAACGATGACGGCATTTCCGATGATGAGATTCTCGCCATGCTGCAGACCATGGTTCGCCAGCGCCAGGAGAGTATCGCCTTGTACGAGCAGGGCGGCCGTCTTGAATTGGCGGCGCGGGAGCAGGAAGAGATCGACATTATTCGCGGCTTCTTGCCGCGCCAACTCAGTGACGACGAGATACGGCAGGCCGTCTCGGAAACTATTTCCCAAGCCGAGGCCGGCGGCCTCAAGGATATGGGCCGGGTCATGGCGGCTTTGCGTGAAAACTTTGCCGGCCAGATGGATTTTGGCAAGGCCAGCGCTATTGTGAAGGAACTGCTCGCCGCCGGCTGACGGCTCAATGTGCCCCAAGCGCGGTTGCGGCAGATCAAGACGACGGTAAGGGCGATGGCTTTTCCGCCACAATTTCTCGATGAGCTTCGTAACCGCTTACCCATTTCGGAAGTGGCCGGTCGCACCGTTCGTCTCACCCGCCGTGGAGCCGAACATGCCGGCCTCTGTCCGTTCCATGCTGAAAAATCACCATCCTTCACCATCAACGACGACAAGGGCTTCTATCACTGTTTCGGCTGCGGCGCTCATGGTGACGTGTTGTCTTTTGTCATGCGTAACGAAGGACTGGCCTTCCCAGACGCCGTTGAACGTCTGGCGGCGGAAGCCGGCCTGGATATCCCCCAGACCACCCCGGAAGATAGCGCCCGCAGCGCCAGACAAAAGGACCTGTTGGATCTACTGGAAGAGGCCTGCCTTTGGTACCAGGATCAGCTCTCCGGAGCCGGCGGCCGTCTTGCCCGTGACTATCTACGCCAGCGCGGCCTCGATCAGCAGACTATCGCCCGTTTCCGCCTCGGTTATGCGCCCGATCAACGCGGTGCCCTGCGGCGCGCCTTGTCGGGCCTCGGCGCCACGCCGCAGCAGATCGCCGAGCTTGGCATCGTCAAGACCGGCCCCGATGGCGGCAATCCCCGGGATTATTTCTTCAGCCGGGTGATTTTCCCCATCACCGACCGCCGTGACCGGGTTATCGCCTTCGGCGGCCGCACCTTGGGCGACGGCCAGCCGAAATATCTTAATTCCCCCGACACCCCCTTATTTCACAAAGGTAAAGTGTTATACGGATTAGCTCAAGCGCGTGAGTCCGCCCGCCGCGCCGGCGAAGTCATCGTCACGGAGGGCTATATGGATGTGATTGCCCTGGCTCGGGCTGGCTTTCACAACGCTGTCGCCCCCCTCGGTACAGCGCTTACAGCGGACCAGCTCCAGGCCTTGTGGCGGCTGGCACCGGAACCTCTGCTATGTTTCGACGGTGACGCCGCCGGCCATCGCGCCGCCCACCGGGCCGCCGAACGCGCCTTGCCCCTGCTCCAGCCCGGCCAGTCCCTGAGATTTATAACCTTACCCGCCGGTGAGGACCCGGACAGCCTCGTCGCCGCCAGCGGTCCCCAGGCCTTCGCTGCCGCCATTGCCGCCGCCCAGCCCCTGGTGGACCTGATTTGGCGCCATGAATCCGCCGCCAAGGCCCTCAATACGCCCGAGCGCCGGGCTGATCTCGAACGTCGCCTCGACGCCCGTGTCGCGGCCATTACCGACCGTTCGGTGCAATTCCAATATCAGGCGGAATTCCGCGATCGCCTGCGCCGCCAGGCCGCCGGGTTTCGCTTCAAACCCGGTCATTTCAAGGCCCCAAGCCGGACCCTGGGGCCCCGCATTGATGTCGCCAATTTGCCCGCTCAGCAGGATCATTGGCTCATGGCACTGATTATTAACCATCCCGGGCTTATTGAACCGCAATGGGAGTCCTTGTCTCAGCTCAATTTGTCCAGTCGGCGGCTTGACAGACTACTGCGGGAGATTCTAAATCTTGCGGCTGCGCGCCCTGATCTTGACAGCCGGGATATTCATCGCCACCTGATGGGGCACGGCTTTGAGGCACAACTGAAAAAGGTCGCGAGTCCAACACTTTACCGAGAGGCGGCTTTTGCCGCGCCAGACGCGCCCGCGGCGGAGGCGGGAGATGCGCTGGCGGCAATATTGAGAGCCTATGGTAAACGCCGCCTGACGGCGGATCGTGCCGCCGCAGAGCGGGAATTGGCCGATAATATGACGAAGGAAGGATACGACCGCCTGCTCGCTATTGTCGATGAGCAGGCTGATGGCGGAGCGGATCAGGGGGCGTAGCCGCATCGGGCCACTGGGGGGCCGCTGGGGGGCCGCTGGGGGACCACCGGGCGGCGCTATGTGCATTTTAGGGGGCACGGGAGTTTTATGGCGAGCAAGGAAGCAACGGCGGAAAACCAGGAAGAGCGGGAAGAGGGCGGCGAGGGGCCGCTCATGGACAGCTCGGTTCAGGCCGTCAAGAAGATGGTGGCCCGCGGGCGTGAGCGTGGCTACATAACCTATGAAGAGCTGAATAAGGCTCTGCCCTCGGACCAAGTTTCCTCCGAGCAGATCGAGGATGTTCTGGCCCAGCTTTCCGAGATGGGCATTAACGTTGTCGAGGGTGAGGAACAGGAAGACCGCGACGAAGCCGCCGCACCGGCGGCGACCGCCAAGGCGGCCGCCGCACCGGGTAATGTCGTTGAGGAGGATCTTGGCCGCACCGACGACCCGGTACGCATGTATTTGCGCGAAATGGGCTCGGTCGAGCTGCTTTCCCGCGAAGGCGAGATCGCCATTGCCAAGCGCATTGAGGCTGGCCGCGAGAAGATGATCGGCTCGATCTGCGAGTCGCCTCTGACCATTCGCGCCATTGTCAGCTGGCGCGAGGCCCTGCTCGACGAGCGCATTTTGCTTCGCGACGTTATCGATCTTGACGCCACCTATGGTGGCGGCCCCGAGGCCGCCGCTGTCAATGGCGTCGCCCAAGCCGACGGTGCGGGCGCCGGTGGCGGCCTGAACGCCGGCGCAGCGGTGGCACCCGCCGCCAACGGTGTTGATAGCGATGCTGTGGCGAAACCCAACGGCGCCGCGGCACCCCAAGCGGAGGGTTCTGAGCCCTCTGGTGATAACGACAACAAGTCCGGTGACGGCCAGGATAGCAACGACGACGAAGCCGACCCCGACGAGACGAGTCTTTCCCTCGCCGCGATGGAGGCAAAGCTCAAGCCCGAAGTCCTCGAGCTGTTCGACGAAATAGCCAAGACCTACAAGAAGCTGCACAAGCTGCATGAGCAGCGCATGGCCAGCTTCACCAGCGATGAAGCGCCGCTCACAACAGCCCAAGAGCGTCGATATACCAAACTTCAGCGCGAGTTGGTCACGCTCATGCAGCGCGTACAGCTCAACAATGGCCGCATCGAGGCCCTGGTTGATGAGTTATACGGCCTCAATCGGCGCCTCACAAATTTCGAGGGCAAATTGCTTCGTTATGCCCTGACGGCGGGCGTTTCACGTGAAAGCTTCCTCGAAGAATATATGGGCAGCGAACTCGACCCCGAATGGCTCGACCGGGTCGGCGCCCTCAAAGGCAAGGGTTGGAAGGTCTTTGCCGCCAAGCGCTCTGAAGAGATCATTGCCCTGCGCGGTGAAATTCACGAGACCGCCAACCGGGTAGGCCTACCGATCAGCGAATTTCGACGTCTCGCTCAAACGGTCCAGCAGGGCGAAAAAGAAGCCGGCCGTGCCAAGAAGGAGATGGTCGAGGCCAACCTTCGCCTGGTTATTTCTATCGCCAAGAAATACACCAATCGCGGCCTCCAATTCCTCGACCTCATTCAGGAAGGCAATATCGGCCTGATGAAGGCGGTCGATAAGTTTGAGTACCGCCGCGGTTATAAATTCTCCACCTACGCCACCTGGTGGATTCGCCAGGCCATCACCCGCTCTATCGCCG
>QIGO01000051.1 GCA_003230015.1 Alphaproteobacteria bacterium
ATCTACTCTTGTTTTTTTCACTCACGACAGTGGACCTGCGGTCCACGTCTCCGCTGGGGCGCCGGAGGGCCGGCGGGCCGCTTGCGGCCGTGATTTAGGTCTTAGTCAGACCTAAATCTGGGGGCCTTGTCTGTGGGTTTTGTTGGGTTTGGTGTTGGTGGGTTAGAGGGGGAGGCGGATGGTGGCTCGGAGGCCGCCTAGGGGGCTTTCGCCCAAGGTCACCTCGCCGCCATGGCCGTGCACGATGTCGCGGGCGATGGAGAGGCCCAGTCCCGTGCCGCTGGAGTCGGGGCTGCGAGACTGGTCGAGGCGCAGGAAGGGGCGAAATGCTTTCTCGCGCTGTTCCTTGGGGATACCGGGGCCATCGTCGTCGACAGTGATTTCCAAACTGTGGCCATTGCGGGCGGCGGCGACGGCAATTCGCCGGCCGTGGCGGGCCGCGTTATCAACCAGATTGGTCATGCAGCGGGTAAAGGCGTCGCGCCGCAAGGGCAGCTCCAACGGCGCCTGGGCGGTCAGATCTATGGCCACACCGGCGCGGCGGGCGCCGTGGACGACCGCTTCCAGCAAGGGCACCATGTCGGACCGTTGGGGGGCCTCGGAGCCCTCGCCACGGGCGAAGTCGAGATAGCCATCGACCATGCGCTGCATCTCGGCGACATCGGCGGCCAAGTCATCGACCTCACGGCTCGTCTTAAACATGGCGAGTTGCAGCTTCATGCGCGTCAGCGGCGCGCGCAGGTCGTGGCTGACACCCGCCAACATCTCCGTACGCTGTTGAATCTGGCGCTTTATGCGGTCGCGCATGGCAATGAAGGCGGCAGCGGCCTGGCGTACCTCGGTGGCGCCGGCGGGGCGAAAGTCCGGCGCATCACGGCCCTTGCCGAAATTGTCCGCGGCCCTGGCCAGGCGTTTAATGGGACTGACCTGGTTGCGCATGAACAGGGTCGCGACGGCGAAAAGAACCAGCGAGGTGCCGACCATCCAAAGGATGAAGATCGACGTTGTGGAGCTGAAAAGCCGTTCATCGTCGGCGTCGATCTGGAGCACACGGCCAGGAAGCTGCACCAGGATGATGAAGCGGTCCGGCTTGATCTGGGTATCTATATAGAAAGGGCGACGAACGATCTCTTCGAGGGAACGGGCCAAGGCGCGTTCGAGATTGCCGCGGGGCTTGTAGGGTCCCTGATCGGCCAAATTGGCGCCGGGCAGGGTGGTCAGACGAATATCGAGAGTCGTGCGCGCCAAATTACTG
Organism: Alphaproteobacteria bacterium; assembly: GCA_003230015.1. Taxonomy (GTDB): domain Bacteria; phylum Pseudomonadota; class Alphaproteobacteria; order UBA6615; family UBA6615; genus SZUA-147. Next base: position 1,256 of record QIGO01000051.1, read on the forward strand.
AGCCAGCGCTGGTTTTCCTCACCCGGCATGACTTGCAGCAAATTGATGAACATGGCGACATCGCCGGCCAGACTGTTGGCGCGTTTGCGGCTGACATTGGCCCAATGACGGTCATAAAAAATGATCGCGCTGACCACCTGGAGCAGGACAAGGGGGACGACAATAATCAACAGTGAACGACCGAGCAGGCCGCGTGGAAGAAACTTCTTCACCATGGCGGAACTCTGTTCAAGACCGGGGTGGCCGCCGAATTCTATCAATCGGGCCTTAACATGTAGCCCTGGCCGCGTATTGTTTGCAAGTACCGGGGCTGTTTGGGGTTGGGCTCGATCTTGCGCCGCAGGCGGGTTACCTGCACATCGACGGCGCGGACGTTGCCGTTGAATTGGGAGCGCTGGGTGAGTTCCTCGCGACTGATCAACTGACCCGGACTGGTGGCGAGAACCTGCAACAGACGGGTTTCGGCGCTGGTCAGCCGGATGGGCCCGGAGGGACTGACCAGCTCCTGACGCCGGAGATTATACACAAAAGTGCCCAAAGCGACCTCCGTCGGCGGCGCCTGGGCCGGGGCCGAGGCCGGCACACGGCGTAAAATAGAGCGAATGCGGGCGACAAGCTCGCGGGGCTCGAAAGGCTTGGCGAGATAATCATCGGCGCCGTGGTCGAAGCCGTCGATGCGGTCTTCGGGCTGATCGCGGGCGGTCAATAACAGGATAGGCACGTTGTTGGAGCGGCGCAGCGACTGGGTCAATTCAAGACCCGATTCGCCGGGCATCATGACATCGAGGACGATAAGGTCGAAAATCAGCCCCTCGAGCTTGGCGCGGGCCTGGGCGGCGTTGGCCGCCGTGGTGATGCGAAAGCCATGTTCGGCGAGAAAACGGCGCAGCAGGTCGCGCAGCCGCGTGTCGTCGTCGACAACGAGGATGTGTTGGTCCCGGGTGGCCATGGCCGGAGTATAGGGCGGGCAAGCCGCAGCGGGCCAGTCAGTTGCCGTCCCGCTTGCGGGACTGTTGGTCGGCGTCCCGCTTGCGGGACTGTTGGTCGGCGTCCCGCTTGCGGGACTGTGCGATAGGGTTGCCGACACGCGCCCGGTCGTCGGGGTTGACGATACCCATGAGGACGCGGCGAAAACCCTCGACCGCCTCGGCGCCGGCCTCGCGATAGGCACGGGCAAAACGTTTGATCTGAGTCCGGGTCAGATCGGCTTCCAGGGCCTCGCCCCTCGCAGTCAGGGTCAGCAGGCGGCGGCGGCGGTCGCCGGCGTCGGCATCCTGGGCGATAAAACCCTGTTCCACCAAGGCGCCCAACACCCGGGACAGGCTCTGTTTGGTTATACGTAAGATACCAAGCAGCTCGGTGACGGTGATGCCAGGGTTGCGGCCGACGAAATAAATGGCGCGATGATGGGCGCGGCCGAAGCCATAGGTCTGGAGAATGCGGTCCGGCTCGCCGGTGAAGTCGCGGTAAGCGTAGAACAGCAGCTCGATGCCCTGGCGGAGGTCCTCTTCGCGCAGGAAGAGCGGATTGATAGTGGATTTAAGGTCAGTCATGTTGACTTATTATTTGAACAATGTTACGTTGATCATGCCGCATGAGGAATAAAGTGTCCTATAGGGCGCTGTTTTGGGGAGTTTCGCAATGTCCGCACAGTCTTTCGACGATCGCGAGGGGGTCATATGGCTCAATGGGCGGTTTGTGCCCTGGCGCGATGCGCGGGTACATGTGCTGAGCCACGCCTTGCATTATGCCAGTGCGGTCTTCGAGGGCGAGCGGGCCTATGACGGGCGTATCTTCGCGCTGAGCGAGCACAGCCAAAGGTTGGCGCATTCGGCGGAAATACTGGGATTTGAGCTGCCCTACAGTGTCGCCGAAATCGATAGCGCCAGCCGGGAAGCGCTGGCGCGGTCGGGGCTCGCCGATGCCTATGTGCGGCCGATCGCCTGGCGGGGCTCGGAAATGATGGGGGTTTCGGCGCAGGCCGCGAAAATCAACGTGGCGATCGCGGTGTGGGAATGGCCGTCCTATTTCACCCCGGAAGCGCGCATGAAAGGCATCCGGCTCGACTGGGCAGCCTATCGCCGGCCGGACCCGAGGAGTGCGCCGGTCTACGCCAAGGCGGCGGGTCTCTATATGATTTGTACATTGTCCAAGCATAAAGCCGAGGCCAAGGGTTACGCCGACGCGCTGATGCTGGATTGGCGCGGCCAGATCGCCGAAACGACCGGGGCTAACATCTTTTTCACCCGCGACGGGGTTGTGCATACGCCAGTGCCCGACTGCTTCCTTGATGGCATTACACGCCGAACCGTCATCGATCTGGCGGAAAAGCGCGGTTTGAACATTGTCGAGCGCAGCATCATGCCGGATGAACTGGCCGAATTCGACGAGGTCTTCATAACCGGCACAGCCGCGGAAGTCACCCCTATCGCCGAGATCGGCGAGCATAAGTTCACTGTCGGCGAGATTACCAAGAATTTGATGGCGGATTACGACGCCGCCGTGCGGGTGCCGGAATTGACCGCAGAGGCCGCCGAATAGAGTTATTTCGCCGGTTTTGGCGTTTGCCAACGCTGGGCGGCGGTGGCGTCGGTGGCGCGGGACTCGACCCAGCGGGGGCCCGCCGCGGTCCGCTCCTGCTTCCAGAAGGGTGCCTCGGTCTTGAGCCAATCGATAAGGAAGTTGCAGGCCTCGAAAGAGGCCTGGCGGTGGGCCGAGGCGCAGGCGACCAAAACGATGCGGTCGCCGGGCTTGAGGTCGCCATAGCGGTGGATAATGAGGGTCGCGGCCAGGGGCCAGCGGGCCTGGGCCCGGGCCTCGATATCGCCAAGCATCTTTTCGGTCATGCCGGGATAATGTTCCAGGGTCATGGCTGAAACGGACTCGTCACCGGCGAGATCGCGGACATAACCGACAAAACTGGTGACGCCGCCGATCGTGGTGTCGCCATGGGACAACGCGGCCAGTTCGGCGCCAATATCAAAATCCTGGCTTTGAACCTTGATCACGGCGTCACGGTCAGCCTCCGGTTACCGGCGGGAAAAAGGCGATCTCGTCGCCTTCGGACACGGGGTGATCCAGTTGTACGTATGATTGATTAACCGCGGCGCGTACGACCTTCATATTCTCGAACGCGGCGGAAAAACCCGGTCCGCGCTGGCGTAACCAATCGACCAGATCGCGCACGGTCCGAACGTCCTGGGGCAGGGCAATCTCCTCCTCGCCGAGGCCCGTACGCGTCCGCAACCAGGCGAAATAGAGCAGCTTCATGCCCATAACTCCGCAAAAGAATGATAATCGACCATCATGCCAGGGGTAACCTGGGTCAAACTCTCGGGCAATTCAACCAGGCCCTCGGATGCAACCAGGGAGGTGAGTATCCCGGCGCCTTCGCGGGGGAATTTATGGGCCTGGAGGGTGCCGTCCCGGCCCGGCGAAAGGGCAACCCTGATAAATTCCCGCCGGCCGGGCTTTTTTGTATGCTCGAAGGCGGCAGGCAGGCGGAGGGCGCGCAGGGGCTGCGTGACGGCACCGGCGAGACGCAACAAGGCCGGCCGGGCAATGTATAAAAAAGTCACGATCATGGCGGCGGGGTTGCCGGGCAGACCGATAAACGGCGTCTTGGCGACCTGTCCGAGGGCGACGGGGCGGCCGGGCTTGATGGCGAGGCGCCAGAAATGGAGGTTTCCCAGATCCTTAACCGCGGTGGCGACATGGTCTTCGTCGCCGGCGGACATGCCGCCGGAGGTAATGATGGCGTCGTGACCGCGGGCGGCGGCGGCCAGTGCCCTGGTGACGGCACCGAGATCATCGGGCAGGATGCCGAGGTCGGTTACGGCGCAGCCCATTTTATTGAGCAGGGCTTTCAGGCTATGGCGGTTGGCGTCATATATGCCGCCGGGCGGGGGCGTGCCGCCGGGTTCGTAAATCTCGTCGCCAGTAGAGAAACAGGCAACGCCGAGGGGGGCGAAGACGGATAAATCGGGACAGCCGACGGATGCGGCGATACCGATATCCTGGGGGCGCAAGATTTGACCGGTCTTGAGGATCGTGGTGCCGGCGCGGACATCCTCGCCGCGGGCGCGGCGATTGGCGCCACGCTTGATGCCGGGGGGGATGGTTACGCGCCGATCGTCCGCCGCACAGTCCTCCTGCATCAGCACGGTGTCGGGGCCGGTGCCGTATTGGCCAGTGGGCATAGGCGCGCCGGTGAAAATCCGCACCGCCTCACCGTGGTTTTGCGGCTGTTGCAGGGGGTGTCCCGCAGCGGCTCGTCCGGAGAGCGGGAGGCGGGTCGGATTTTGCGGGTCGAGATCGTCGAAATAGACGGCGTAGCCGTCGACGGCGGCGTTGTCATGAGGGGGGACATCGATGGTGGCGACCAGGTCGGTCGCCAGAATGCGGCCGCAGGCGCGGGCGAGCGGGACCGTCTCGGGCCTGGTTACCGGCTGCAGCCGCGTGACAAGCATGGCCAGGGCCTCGTCGATGGGTGTGAGGCGGTCAACGCCGGCAAAACAATCGTCGCTTAGCTGCGCCATTCAGGCGACACCGCGTGTGCGGGGTACCAAGTCGCAGTGGCGCACTATGAAGCTGGCGATGGCCGGGACGTCGTCGAGGTCGAGGACAGGCACCTGCAACCCGGATATGGGCCGATCACTGGCGACGGCGACGATATGGCGGTCCTGGGGGGCCAACAGGGGCTGACCAAGGGCTGGGCGATGGATCTCCAGCTTGGGATGGCGATGGGTTTTGAAACCCTCGACCAGGACCAAATCGACCGGGGTCATGTGACTTATCAGTGCCTCCATGTCGGGCTCGGGGGCGCCGCGCAGTTCGTGCATAAGGGCCCAGCGGTTGGCCGAGGCAACCATGACCTCCATGGCGCCGGCGGCGCGGTGGCGAAAACTGTCCTTGCCGGGCTGGTCGACGTCAAAATGGTGGTGGGCATGCTTGAGGGACGAAAGGGTCAAACCAAGCGCGCTCAGGCGGCTAAGCAAGGATACCATGAGGGTGGTCTTGCCGCTGCCGCTCCAGCCGGCGAGGCCGAAGATGTGCATGGGCGGCTGATGCGGGGCTTGAGTCACGGTTGGTTCTCGCCGGAAACAGGGTGGGCGAGCTGGCGGGCGCTGGCGGCGGCGTAGGCGTAGCCGGTGATGACCGTGAGCAAGGCCGCAAGCCAAAGGCCGGCGACGCCGATTGCCTGAACCGGGATGGCCGGCGGTCCGGCATCGCCAAGGATCAGGATAGCCAGGGCCGCGAGCTGCGTCATTGTCTTCCATTTTGCCAGCGCGGTGACATGCAGGGTGACGCCGTGCTCGGCCATGAATTCACGCAAGCCGGTGACGACGAACTCCCGGCAGAGGATGAGGACGGCCGGGATCAGCGACAATTTATCGAGGGAACCGACACCGGCCAGAACCAAAAGCACGGCGCCGACGAGGACCTTGTCGGCGATAGGGTCAAGGAGCCGGCCAAGGTCGGTTTGCGTCGACATGGCCCTGGCCAAATAACCGTCGAGATAATCGGTCAGGGCGGCCAGGATAAACAGAATAAAGGCGGCCCAGCGCGCCGTGTCACCACCGATCAAAAGCAGTGTCACAATCGCCGGCACCGCCAAAATCCGCAAGAAGGTCAAAGTATTCGGCAGGTTCATGCCAGTAAATCTCCGGAGGCGCATAGACGCGCCGGGTGCAATCTAACCTATTCCTGTGAATGGAAGAAGTCGTAGACCTTGTGGGCGACAGTTTTGCTGATGCCCGAGACCGACTCCAAGTCTTCGAGGCCGGCGCGGGCGACGCCGCGGGCGGAGCCGAAATGGTTGAGGAGGGCGCGTTTGCGCCGGGCGCCAATGCCGCGAATTTCGTCGAGAGGGCTGGCGCCGATGGCCTTGGAACGTTTGGCACGGTGGGTGCCGATGGCAAACCGGTGGGCCTCGTCACGCAGGCGTTGCAAATAATAGAGCAGCGGGTCTTTTGCCTCGAGGGTGAAGGGGGCGCGGCCGGGCATGAAAAAACGCTCGCGGCCGGCGTCGCGGTCGGGGCCCTTGGCGATGGCGGCCAGAGGCTGGTCGTCGATGCCGAGTTCGGCGAGAACCTCCAGGGCGATGTTGAGCTGACCCTGGCCGCCATCGATGAGGATGAGATCGGGCCATAAACCGTTGGCGTGCTCGGGGTCTTCCTTGAGAGCACGGGCAAAACGCCGGGTCAGGACCTCGCGCATCATGGCGTAGTCGTCACCCGGGGCGATGGGGATTTCCGACTTGCCGAAGTTAAAGCGCCGGTAGGCGTTCTTGATGAATCCCTCGGGGCCGGCAACGATCATGGCACCGGTGGCGTGGGTGCCGGAAACATGGGAGTTGTCATAAACTTCGATGCGCTGGGGGCTGGCTTCGAGGGCGAATAAATTTGCGACCTGATCGAGCAAGCGGCGTTGCGACGAACTTTCGGCGAGGTGACGGCCAAGGGCCTCGCGGGCGTTTTGCAGGGCGTGGCGGACGATGCGTAGCTTGGCGCCGCGTTGGGGGTAGAGAAGTTTGACCGGGCGCTCGGCGCGGACAGCCAAAGCCTGAGCGAGGAGGTCGCGTTCGGCGACCTGATGGCTGAGGAGAATGTGCCGGGGCGGCGGCTTGTTGTCGTAGAACTGGCCGAGAAAGGCGCTCAGCACCTCCTCAATGGGGATGGATTTGTCGTGGCGGGGGAAGTAGGCACGATTGCCGTTGTTGCGGCCGGCACGGAAGAAAAATACCTGGACGCAGATCTGCCCGCCATCGGCGTGGGCGGCGATAACATCGGCCTCGACCAGGTTGGCAGTCTCGAGATTTATGTCCTGGTGGGCATGGATCTGGGCCATGGCATGGATGCGGTCGCGGTAGCGGGCCGCACTCTCGAACTCCAAGGCGGCACTGGCGTCACGCATGGCGACGGCCAATTGGCGCTGGACCTGGCTATCACGGCCGGTCAGAAAGGCCTCGGCCTGGCTGACAAGTTGGTCATAACCGGCGCGGTCGATACGTGCGACGCAAGGGGCCGAGCAGCGTTTGAGCTGATATTTGAGGCAGGGCCGGCTGCGGCCGGAAAAGATACTGTCGGAACAGCTGCGCAGAAGGAAGGCGCGTTCGAGGGCGCTGAGGGTGCGATTGACAGCGCCGGCGGAGGCAAAAGGGCCGAAATAAGTATCGCCGCCGCGGCGGGGGCCGCGGTATTTGGAGACCTGAGGCCATTCCTGGCCGGTGGACAGGCGGATGTAGGGAAAACTCTTGTCATCGCGCAGCAAGACATTGTAGCGCGGGCGAAAACGCTTAATCAGGTTGGATTCAAGCAGCAGCGCTTCGACTTCGGTGTGGGTTGTCACGACCTCCATGGCGATGGTTTCGGCGACCATGCGTTGCAGGCGGATGGATAGGCGTGCCGGCTGGGTGTAGTTGGTGACCCGGCGTTTGAGATTGCGCGCCTTGCCCACATAAAGCACGTCGCCGGCGGTGTTGAGCATGCGGTAAACACCAGGGCCGGGGGGCAATGTCCGGACCTGGCGTTTGATGACATGGACGCCTTGCGCCAGGGTCCCGGCGCGGGGTGCTGGGGTCTGGTTGCGGCCGGCGGTTGTCGCTTCGGTCATGGGTGGTCATTTACCCAAGGGTTGGCGGTGAGGTCTTGGCCTGTCTGCCAGTGGCATTCTTTACGCCCGGTGATATTTATCCACGAATTTTGTGCGTAAGGCTGTGGATAAGAGCCGCGACTAACCCCTTGGAGGCACGGCCATCAATCCTTCTCCACCCTTTGCCTAAAAAACGTGCAATATATTTAATGCGTTGAATCTAAACGGTAAATTACGTGTCAAGGACTTGCCGTCGCGGCGCTCCTGGTGTCTCGTGACGCTGTTGCTAAAATGTGACATACCTCCAATGTTCCTGTGTGCAACTATGCCTCAGATTGGCGGAAATCAGCCGTTTGCAAGGGCTCTATGCGAGGTGCTGACCGCCATCCAGGGTGATCATCTGGCCGGTCACGGTGACCGCCGCGATGATGTAGTGGAGCGCTTGACAGATGTCGGCGGGTGTGGCCGCACGGCCAAGGGGGGAATGCTCGATCATGGTGTCGAAGTGGGCCTGGGATTGACGCCGGCTGCGCAAAGTCGGTCCGGGGCCAATGGCGTTGACGCGGATGGCGGGGGCCAGGGCCATGGCCATGGTCTGGGTGAGACCCCACAGGCCGATTTTCGAGAGCGTGTAGGTGATGAACTCAGGCGGTGGATTCCATACCCACTGATCCAAGAGATTGACGATCAAGCCATGTTCGCGGCCGCTGGTCTCGGCGAACTTCTGCATCAACAAAAATGGTGCGCGCAGGTTGGTTTCGAGATGGGCGTCCCAGGTGGCGCGACTGGCGGTGGCCACGGTATCGCGCTGAAAGTGGGCGGCGTTGTTGACCAACAGGCCGAGAGAGCCGAGCTGTTCGCGCGCCAAGGGTATGAGAGCGGCGGTTTCATCCTCGCGGGTGAGATCGGCCTTAAGAACACAAGCACGGCCGCCGGCGGCGACAATCTCTGCGGCCAGCCGGGTCGCCGCCTGGGCGGAGTTGCGATAATGCAGTGCCACGGCCCAACCCTGGTGCGCCAGGGACAGGGCAATGGCGCGGCCGATGCGCTGACCGGCGCCGGTCACCAGGGCGGCCTTGGGGAGGTTGGGTGTGGTCTGCCCGGTCATGGGCCGAGAAGGGCCCGCAGGGGGCTGAATTGGATAAATATGTAGGCAATATAGGCGCTGAAAAGGGCTAAACCGGTGAAGCGGCCCAACTGGGCGCGGCCGAGGAGCAACAGCAACGCGAGGCAGCTGACGGCCAGCAGGATCCAGATGTCGAAGCGTAATAACTGTTGGGGCATGGGGAGCGGGGTGATCAGTGCCACGCCGCCGGCGATGGCCAGCAGGTTGAAGATATTGCTACCGAGGATGTTGCCGATGGCGACGTCGCCATGGTTGCGCCGGCTGGCGACAATCGCGGTGGCGAGTTCCGGCAAGCTGGTGCCCACGGCGACGAGGGTCAAGCCGATGACCGCCTCGGATATACCGAAGTGGCGGGCGATACCCGTACCGCCGCGAACCAGGAGTTCGGCACCGATGAGAATGCCGGTAATGCCGACGGCGAGGAGCAGTCCGGCGATCCATAAACTCTGGGGCAGGTTGGTGACTTCGCTCGCCTCCTTCTCATGAACCGCTTCGGCGGTGACGAGCCGGCGCTCGGTGCGATAGGCGTAAATCAGGTAGAGCAGCAACAGGCTGGTGAGGACAGCGCCATGCCAGACCTTAAAACCGGAAAGAAAACCCATGGCCATGAATAAAATGGTGGCGGCGAGCATGACAAATGCGTCGCGGGCGATGGCCCGGCGATCGCAGACCAGGGGTTTGGCCAGGGCGGCGATCCCGAGGACGAGGAGGATATTGGCGATATTGCTGCCGATAACGTTGCCAACCGCCATGTCCGGGGCGTTGGCGAGGGCGGCGGTGAGGGTGGTGACAAATTCCGGGGCGGAGGTGCCAAAAGCGACGACCGTAAGGCCGATGAGCAAATTGGAGAGACCGAGTTGTTGGGCAAAACGAACCGCGCCGCGGACAACATAATCAGCGCAGAATAACAGCAGCGCCAGGCCAAGGGCCGCTTGGAACAAAAGCAGATAAATCTTTCAATCCCCCGATAAACGAAACTAACGGCGGCGGCGGCGGCCGCGCCCTTTGGCTGGACCCGCCCGGGCCGGCGCGTGGGGACGACCGAGGGCCGCGCGGGCGCGGTCGGCGCGCTGCTGGCCGAGACCGACCGGTGGATTGGTGGCGCTGGCGGGAAGCTCTAGCTGCCGTTCCTCGAGGCGGCGGATCTCGTCGCGCAGGCGCGCTGCCTCCTCGAACTCCAAGTCGGCGGCGGCTTCGCGCATGCGCCGTTCGAGGTCGGTGAGGTGGGCCTGCAGATTGTCGCCAACAAGGTGGAGCGTGTCGTCGTCACCGGTGTCGACGGTCACCCTGTCGCGTTCGAACACCGAGTTAAGGATGTCGGTTATGTTCTTGTTAATACTGGCCGGAGTGATGCCGTTGGCGGCGTTGTAGGCCTGCTGTTTTTCGCGGCGGCGCGCGGTCTCGTCGAGGGCCGCGACCAGGCTCTTGGTCATCACGTCGGCGTAGAGAATGACCCGGCCTTCAATATTGCGGGAGGCGCGGCCGATGGTCTGGATGAGCGAGGTGCGGGAACGTAAATAGCCTTCCTTGTCGGCGTCGAGGATGGCGACCAAGGCACATTCGGGAATGTCGAGGCCTTCGCGCAACAGATTAATGCCGATGAGAATGTCGAACAGGCCGACGCGCAGATCGCGGAGAATCTGGATGCGCTCCAAAGTATCGACATCGGAATGCAAGTAGCGAACCTTGAGCCCCTGTTCATGCATGTATTCAGTCAGATCCTCGGCCATGCGCTTGGTCAGGGTGGTGACGAGAATGCGGAAGCCGCGTTTGATGGTTTCGCGGCATTCGGCGATGACATCGTCGACCTGGCTTTCGGTGGGCCGAACGATGCAGACCGGGTCGATGAGCCCGGTGGGGCGCACCACTTGCTCGGAGAAGACGCCGCCGGTGCGCTGCAACTCCCAGTTGGCGGGGGTGGCCGAGATGAAAATGCTGTCGGGGCGCATGCGATCCCATTCCTCGAATTTCAAGGGCCGGTTGTCGATACATGAAGGCAGGCGGAAACCATATTCGGCGAGGGTGGATTTGCGGGCATAGTCGCCTTTGTACATGCCGCCGACCTGGGGCACGGTGATATGGCTTTCATCGGCGAATAAGAGGGCGTCGTCGGGCAGGTATTCGATCAGCGTCGGCGGCGGCTCGCCGGGGGCGCGGCCGGTCAAGTGGCGGGAATAATTCTCGATACCGGCACAGGAGCCGGTGGCGGCGATCATTTCCAAGTCGAAGGTGGTGCGCTGTTCGAGGCGCTGGGCCTCCAAGAGTTTGCCCTGCGCGGTCAGTCTTGGCAGGTGCTGGACGAGTTCGGCCTTGATGGTTTTTTGGGCCTGCTGCAATGTCGGTTTGGGGGTGATGTGGTGGCTGTTGGCATAAACGCGGATGGCTTCGAGGCTGTCGGTCTTGGCGCCGGTCAGGGGGTCGAATTCGACAATCGATTCGATCTCGTCGCCAAATAAACCAAGGCGCCAGGCGCGGTCTTCGAGATGGGCCGGCCAGATCTCTACCGTGTCGCCGCGGGCGCGAATGGTGCCGCGGTAGAAATTGGCGTCGTTGCGGCGGTATTGCAATTCGATCAGGTCGCGCAGAATGGCGGTGCGTTCGGCGCGGGCGCCGACCTTGTAGTGCAAGGTCATGCGCTGGTAACTCTCGGCATCGCCAATGCCGTAAATGCAGGAAACCGACGCGACAATGATGACGTCGCGGCGCTCCAGCAGCGAGCGGGTCGCCGAGTGGCGCATGCGGTCGATCTGCTCGTTGATGGAGGATTCCTTCTCGATATAGGTGTCGGTGCGGGCGACGTAGGCCTCGGGCTGGTAATAGTCGTAATAAGAAACGAAATACTCGACGGCGTTGTTGGGAAAAAAACCGCGCATCTCGCCGAAGAGTTGCGCCGCCAGGGTCTTGTTGGGGGCAAGGATCAGGGCCGGCCGGCCCATGGCGGCGATGACATGGGCCATGGTGAAGGTCTTGCCCGAGCCGGTGACGCCGAGCAGAACCTGGTCATGCTCGGCGCGTTGCAGTCCGGCGATAAGTTCACGAATCGCCGCGGGCTGATCGCCGGCGGGCTGGTAGTCGGAGACGAGCTCGAACCGGGCGCGGGGCAGCGGTGCCCCGGAAGGGGCCGGTGCCAGCCCTGGCGGGCGCTCGGTGGTCACGGACATGGGGGTTATATAGGTGCTCCGGCGTCCCGGGCGCTAGTGTTGACTGATATGGCGCGCAATGGCGTTGCCTGCCTGCGAGACTGGGTCTAGTGTCCGGCCGGGAATAACCCATGTCTTGGAAAGATGACCGATCATGCCCTTCATCGCCGACCGATTGAGCAATATCAAGCCATCGCCGACCGTGGCGGTGAATACCATGGCCAACGAAATGCGGGCGGCGGGCAAAAATGTCATCGGACTGGGCGCCGGGGAGCCGGATTTCGATACGCCCGAACATATCAAAGAAGCGGCGATCAAGGCGATGCGGGCGGGCAAAACCAAATATGCGCCGCCGGCCGGGATAGGGGAACTGCGGCAGGCGGTGGTGGACAAGCTGGCGCGGGACAATGGGCTCAATTACACAGCGGCGCAGGTGGCGGTAAGTGCGGGTGGAAAGCAATGTATTTACAATGCATTGATGGCGACCCTTAATCCGGGAGACGAAGTTATTATCCCGACGCCCTATTGGGTTTCCTATCCGGATATCACGCTGCTGGCGGAGGGCAAGCCGGTGTTCGTTTCCTGCCCGGTGGATCAGGATTTCAAAATGTCGCCGGCGCAACTGGAGGCGGCGATAACGCCGCGCAGCAAATGGCTGATCCTCAACTCACCCTCGAATCCGTCGGGGGCGGCCTATAACAAAGCCGAACTGCAAGGTCTGGCCGAGGTGCTGAAGCGCAACAGCCATGTCTGGGTGATGACCGACGATATGTATGAGAAAATTGTCTATGACGAATTCACCTTCCATACCATCGCCGCGGTGGCGCCCGAGCTGATGGGGCGGACCTTGACCCTGAACGGCGTGTCGAAAGCCTATTGCATGACTGGCTGGCGCATCGGTTACGCCGCCGGGCCGGAAGACGTCATCAAGGCAATGAACAAGATCCAGTCGCAATCGACGACCAGTGCCTCGACAATCAGCCAATGGGCGGCCGTGGCGGCGCTGGAAGGGCCGCAGGATTTCATCGCCGAGCATAACATTGTGTTCAAGGACCGGCGCGATCTGGTGGTGTCGATGCTCAACCAGGCTAACGGCCTGACATGCTCGACGCCGCAGGGGGCGTTCTATGTCTATCCGTCCTGCGCCGGGGTGATCGGTAAACGCACGCCGGACGGCAAGACAATCACCACCGATGAGGATTTCTCGGCCTATCTGCTGCAAAGCGAAGGCGTGGCCTGTGTGCATGGCGAGGCGTTCGGGCTGTCGCCCTATTTCAGGATCTCCTATGCCGCGGCGACGGATGTCCTGGAGGACGCCTGCACACGCATACAGCGGGCATGCGGGGGCCTGAGCTAGGGTCGTCGTAGAGAGCCTTTTGCCTGGACCTTGGAGGGGTGAAGTGAAACGATAGTGTCGCTGCCTGGGGATAACCGCCACGGCGCCGAGTAAAACTTAACGGGAGATGAGCCATGGGGGAAGCTGGAGCATCCGGCCCTCGCTGCGCGGCGTTGGTCGGCCCCTATCTAAGCGGCAAGACTATGTTGACCGAAGCCTTGCTCTTTGCCGCCGGCGCGATCACGCGCAAAGGTAATCTGAAGGACGGCAACACGGTCGGCGATAGCAGCCCGGTGGCGCGGGCGCGGGATATGAGCGTCGAACTCTCCATGGGCCAGTGCAGCTTTCTGGAGGACGATTGGACGCTGATCGATTGTCCGGGCTCGATCGAGTTCGGACAAGACGCCCGCAACGCCCTGATGGTCGCCGATGTGGCGGTCGTCGTTTGCGAACCCGACGTGAGCAAGATCCCGGGGATGGCACCGCTGTTCAAGATCCTCGATGAACATGCCATTCCCCATCTTGTCTTCATCAACAAAATGGACAATTTCGACGGGCGGGTGAGCGAAGTGCTCGAGGCCTTGCAAGCGGTGTCGCAACGGCCACTGATCCTACGTCAAGTACCGATCATCAAAGGTAACGACGTTACCGGCTATGTGGATCTGATTAGCAAGCGCGCCTACGAATATAAAGCCGGGCAGAGTTCGGCGCTCATCCAATTGCCGGATTCGGTCAAGGAAGAGGAAGAGGAAGCCCGGCAGGGAATGCTGGAGTCGCTGGCCGACTTCGACGATACGCTGCTGGAGCAACTGCTTGAAGACGTGGTGCCGGATTCCGCCGACGTCTACCGCAATCTCTCGATCAATCTGGCGGCGGATAATATCGTGCCGGTGATGCTGGGCAGCGGCGAAACACAAAGCGGCGTGTTTCGGCTGTGGAAAGCCCTGCGACACGATACGCCAGGTGTCGACGCGGCGGCGGAGCGGCGCGGCTTCCCGCCCGGCAGCGAGCCGGTGGCACAGGTCTTCAAAACAGTGCATGCAGCCCATGCGGGCAAACTCAGTTTCGTGCGCATATGGCGCGGCAAAATCGCCGAAGGGGCCAATTTTGGCGGTGCGCGGGTCGGCGGCATCTTCAAGATGTTGGGGGCGGCCCAAACAAAAATCTCCAAAGCCGGGCCCGGGGACACGGTCGCCTTGGGCCGGATGGAAGCGCTGGAGACCGGTGATGTGCTGACGCCGGGCGGCCGGGGCGAGGGCGGAGACCCCTGGCCGGCGCCGCTGACGCCGGTCTATGCCATGGCCATTCAAGCCAATAGACGCGAGGACGAAGTCAAACTATCGGGCGCGGTCAACCGCTTGCTGGAAGAAGATCCGTCCTACAGGCTGGAAAATAACGCCGATACCCATGAGTTGGTGCTGTGGGGGCAGGGCGAAATACACCTCGCCGTGGCGAAGGACAATCTGGCCGAGAAATACAAGATCGACGTGCGAACCCGGCGGCCCCAGGTGCCCTACAAGGAAACCATCCGTAAGCCGGTGGAACAGCATGCGCGGCACAAAAAACAAAGTGGCGGCCATGGTCAATTCGGCGATGTAAAAATCGAGATCAAGCCGCTGCCACGGGGTGCCGGCTTTGAATTCTCGGAGCGCATCGTCGGTGGCGCGGTGCCGCGGCAGTTCATTCCCTCGGTAGAAGCCGGGGTGAAACAATATCTCGCCAAGGGGCCGTTGGGCTTCCCGGTGGTGGATCTGGCGGTGTGCCTATTCGACGGCCAATTCCATGCCGTCGACAGCTCCGACATGGCGTTCCGCGCGGCCGCCGCCTTGGCCATGCGCGAAGGGATGCCGGTGTGCACGCCTGTCCTGCTGGAACCCGTCAGCAAGGTCGAAATCGACATGCCGAACGAGCATATCAGCAAGGTGAATACGCTGATTACCGGGCGCCGCGGTCAAATCCTCGGCTTCGATAGCAAGGCGGGATGGGAAGGCTGGGATACCGTGCAGGCCTATATGCCGTTGGCCGAGATGCACGGCTTGATTATCGAGCTGCGGTCCCTCAGCCAGGG